>CAJQMK010000001.1 GCA_905479415.1 uncultured Flavobacteriaceae bacterium
GTTGGTTTGGGATGCTGAGTTTAAAAGAGAGAAAATAGGGGATGTTCCAACCGAAATGTTTTATCACTTTTTTAAATCGTTTTGTGATGGAGCTAAGTTAAATGCTAACATAAAAGTAGAAGGAACTAATGAGCATCATAAAATTGAATCGATCTTTAAAGCTTTTGCTAAGTGTATAAAAACAGCAGTCTCAAAAAATCAAGATAAATTAATATTGCCCTCAACAAAGGGAGTTTTATAATGAAAGTAGCAATAATTGATTATGGTGCTGGAAACACTCAAAGTGTTAAGTATGCTTTGAAAAGACTTGGCTGCGAAGGTGTGTTAACGTCAGATAAAGAAGTTATATCTAATTCTGACAAGGTTATTTTTCCTGGTGTAGGGCAGGCGAGTAGTGCAATGAAAAAACTTAAATCTAAAAGTTTGGATGTTCTTATACCTAATCTTAAACAACCAGTACTGGGCATATGTTTAGGTATGCAGTTAATGTGTAATTTTTCTGAGGAAGGAGATGTGGATTGTTTGAGAATATTTGATTCAAATGTAAAAAGGTTTAACAATTTACTTAAAGTTCCTCAAATAGGGTGGAATACAATTTTTGATTTAAAAACTAAATTATTTGATTCAATTAATGAAAATGAATACATGTATTTAGTTCATAGTTATTATGTTCCGGTTTTAACAGATACTGTAGCTACATCAAACTACGGAATCAATTATAGTACTGCTGTTAAAAAAAATAACTTCACTGGTGTTCAGTTTCATCCTGAAAAAAGTGGAAGTAAAGGTGAATTGGTGCTTAAAAATTTTATAAATAATAAGTAATGAGAATAATTCCAGCTATAGATATTATTGAAGGAAAATGCGTAAGGTTATCACAGGGTGATTATAATAAAAAAACTATTTACAGTTCTAATCCATTTGAAATGGCTAAGCGATTTGAAGATCATGGAATAAATTTTCTTCATTTGGTTGATTTAGATGGAGCTAAGTCAAGTAAGATTATAAATTATAAGATTCTTGAGAAAATTGCCTTAAAAACAGTTTTAAAAGTAGATTTTGGAGGTGGTTTAAAATCAATTGAAGATGTTAAAGTCGCATTTGAGTCAGGCGCGTCTCAAGTAACATTAGGAAGTATAGCTGTTTCAGATCCTGAAACCTTTAATCATTTGTTTGAAAAATATGGAAATGATAAAATCATTTTGGGAGCTGATTTTTTAGACAATAAGATTAAAACCAATGGATGGCTTAATGATTCAGGAAATGATCTTATGGATTTTTTAGAATATCACATTTCTAAAGGAATTAAATATGTCATTCCAACAGATATATCCAAAGACGGAATGTTAAAAGGACCGTCTACAGATATATATAAAGATATATTGAAGTCATTTAAAGGTATTTCTTTAATTGCTTCAGGTGGAATATCAAGTATTGAAGATTTAGAAAAATTGAATGAAGCGGGTTGTGAGGGTGCTATTTTAGGGAAGGCTATTTATGAAAACAAAATAAAATTGAAAAGTTTAATGAATTTTATAGAAACAAAATGCTAGCAAAAAGAATAATTCCGTGTCTTGATATTAAAGACTCAAGAACTGTAAAGGGAGTTAATTTTGTTGATCTTGTAGATGCAGGGGATCCGGTTGAGCTTGCTAGGTATTACTCTGAAAACGGAGCAGACGAGCTTGTTTTTTTAGATATAACAGCTACAAAAGAAGATAGAAAAACATTTGCTAAGCTTGCTGATGAAATTTCAAAGAACATTAATATTCCATTCACTGTTGGCGGTGGAATTAAAACAGTAGAAGATGTTGATATTCTTCTTAAAAGCGGAGCAGATAAGGTTTCGATAAATAGTTATGCCGTAAAAAACCCTGATTTTATTAATGAATTAGCAACAAATTTTGGAACCCAGTGCATTGTTTTGGCAATTGATGCTAAGTATGTCGATAATGATTGGTTTGTGTATTTGGTTGGGGGAAGAGTTAAAACAGAAATCAGGTTATTTGACTGGGCTAAAGAAGTAGAGGATAGGGGAGCAGGAGAAATTCTTTTTACTTCAATGGATCATGATGGAACTAAAAATGGATTTGCTTATCAGGCACTTGAAAAGTTATCACAAATAGTAAATATTCCGATAATAGCATCAGGTGGAGCAGGAAAAATTGAACATTTTAATGAAGTCTTTAAATCTGGTAATATTGACGCTGCACTTGCTGCTAGTGTATTTCATTTTAATGAAATTGGATTAAAAGATCTTAAAACAGAATTAAAAAATAATAATATACCAATACGATTATGAATTTAGATTTTAGTAAAAACAAAGACGGTTTAGTACCTGCAATTATTCAAGACAATACAACTCATAATGTATTGATGTTAGGTTATTTAAACCAACAATCCTTAAGTTTAACTTTAAGTACTGATGTAGTTCATTTTTACAGTAGAACTAAACAAAGAATTTGGAAAAAAGGAGAAGAAAGTGGTAACGAATTAAAGGTTGTTTCGCTAAAGGAAGATTGTGATAAAGATACTGTTCTAATTAAAGTGAATCCTGTTGGAGCAGTATGTCATAAAGGAGATGACACCTGTTTTGAAGATTCAAATGTTTCGGATGATTTCATAAGTACACTTGAGGATATTATACAAGACAGAAAGATCAATCCCTCTGATTCTAGCTATGTATCTAGTTTGTTTGAGAAAGGAACTAATAAAATTGCTCAAAAGGTTGGAGAAGAAGCTGTAGAGCTTGTTATTGAAGCCAA
>CAJQMK010000002.1 GCA_905479415.1 uncultured Flavobacteriaceae bacterium
ATAGTAATGAAAGAATTACAATCTTTAAAACAATGGGTTAAAGATTATAAAAAAGCTGTTACGTTGTGTGAAGATTTAGAAGTTTTATTTGAATATTTCAAAGAAGGTGAAATTGAAGAAAAAGAACTAAAAAAACATTTCTTGAAGTGTAAAGAACATATCGAAAATATTGAATTTAAAAATATGCTTTCAAATGAAGGAGATGAAATGAGTGCTGTAATCCAAATTACAGCTGGAGCTGGTGGAACAGAAAGTTGTGATTGGGCTCAAATGTTGATGAGAATGTATGTAATGTGGGCTGAAAAAAACAAATATAAAATTAAAGAATTAGATCTTCAACAAGGTGATGTTGCAGGGATCAAATCTGTTACGATTGAAATTGATGGAGATTTTGGATTTGGATGGTTAAAAGGAGAAAACGGAGTGCATAGGTTAGTTAGAATATCACCTTTTGACAGTAATGCTAAAAGACATACTTCATTTGCCTCAGTTTATGTTTATCCTCTTGTAGATGATACTATTGAAATTAATATTAATCCATCTGAAATTTCTTGGGAAACGATGCGATCAAGTGGAGCTGGTGGTCAAAATGTAAATAAAGTAGAAACAGCCGTAAGGTTAAGACATGCTCCCTCAGGAATTGTAATCGAAAATTCTGAAACTAGATCTCAATTAGAAAATAAAGACAAAGCAATGAGATTACTTAAATCACAACTTTACGAAATTGAGTTGAAAGAAAAAATGAAAGAGAGAGAAAAAATAGAGTCGAATAAAATGAAAATTGAATGGGGATCTCAAATTAGAAACTATGTTCTTCACCCCTATAAATTGATAAAAGATGTGAGAACTGAACACGAAACAAATAATATTGACGAAGTATTAAATGGCGGATTAAATCCATTTTTAAAAGCTTTTTTAATGAGTAATTAATTATGTACAAATTATTACACAATCCTAGATGCAGAAAATCCAGAGAAGCTATGGAGTTTTTAAAATTTAAAAATTTAAATTTTGAGATTTTATTGTATATAAAAGATGGTTTAGAAACAAATCAGTTAAAAGAAATTATAGATAAATTAGATGTAAACCCAATAGATCTAGTTAGAAAACAAGAAAAAATATGGAAAGAAAATTATAAATCTAAAAAACTCTCCAATAATGAAATAATAGATCTTTTACATAAATATTCAAACTTGATTAAAAGACCCATTTTTATTTCAAACAATAAAGCTACAATTGCAATTCCACCAGAAGAAATAAATAAAATTATTTAAATTAAACTATTATATATTTTCATTGTCATAAATAATATCTTGATTGGCAAGATGTTTGATATAGTTTGGTTATGAAAAAAATTCTTTTGTTTTTTATATTGATTTCAAGTGCACTTTTACATGCACAAGAAAATAAATTTTTTATTACAGGAACAGTCAGTGATCCTGAAACTAATTCTCCTCTTGAATATTCAACAATTAGTGTTTTCAAAGCTAATAGTGAAGAAATTATAAATGGAGTAATAACGGATTATAATGGAGAATTTAGCATTGAAGTTAGTAAAGGTAATTATGATCTTAAATTTGAATATATTTCATTCAAAACAAAGTATTTGAGAAATATTAATATTGAAAATTCATTAAACTTAGGTTTAATTGAACTTTCAATTGATGAAAATATTTTAAATGAAGTAGAAGTTATTGGTGAAAAAACAGAAATTGAAATAAAATTAGATAAAACTGTTTACAATATCGGAAAAGACTTGACTTTAAAAGGTAGTAGCGTTAGTGACGTTTTAGATAACCTTCCGTCTGTAGAAGTTGATATTGAAGGTAATGTATCATTAAGAGGTAATGAAAGTGTGAGGATTTTAATAAACGGCAAACCATCCGGTTTAGTTGGAATAAGCAGTAATGAAGCACTAAAACAATTTCCCTCTGAAAGTGTTGAAAAAGTTGAAGTAATCACTTCCCCATCAGCCAGATATAATGCTGAAGGAACTGCAGGCATTATTAATATAATATTAAGAAAAAGTAAATTAACTGGATTCAATGGGTCTCTATCACTCAATAGTGGATATCCAGAAAGATATGGCGTTTCCGCTAATTTAAATTATAGAACAAAAAAACTTAATTTTTTTAACAATATTGGTTATAATACAAGAATTAGTAAAGGAAGTTTTGTAAATGAAACAGAATACTATACAGATCAAGCAATTAATAATTTCTTAAATGAAGATGGTGTTAGAGACTCAGAAAGAAATTCAAATTACTTAAATACTGGAATTGAATATTTTATTTCTGACAAAACTAGTGTAGTTGGTTCATACGTATCAAGAAAAAGTGACGGTTTTACAAATAACACTAACAATGTAATTCAAAATTTTAATGCTATATCAAAATTTTCTGAAAGGTTAGAGAAAGAAACAGAAATTGATGATACAAATGAATTCTCAGTTAATCTAACCCATGATTTTAACAAAGAAGGACATGTGTTAACCATGGACTATCAAAAAGAAAAATCTTCAGAAAATGAAAATGGTTTTATTTCAAATTCTCAATTAAAGCCAATATTAACCAAGTATTTGAGTGAAAAGGTCAATACAGATGAAATTCAAGAAAGTGAACTTTTTAAAATAGATTATGTATTACCAATTAAAAAAGACGGGCAATTTGAACTTGGATTTAGAAGAAGTAATCAATATCAAGATATTGATTACTTGGCAGAAAATGAGGACTTAAATGGTAATTTTATTAATGATTTAAACCTCAGTAACACTCTTCTATATAACGAAAGGGTTAATGCTTTTTACACGCAATATGGAAACAAAAATAATAAGTTTTCTTTTCTGTTGGGTTTAAGATACGAAGAATCTAAAACTACTGTAAAACAATTAGCTAACAACACTAATAATGAAAAAAATTATAATGATTTTTTTCCTACTTTAAATTTATCTTATCAAGTTAAGGAAAACGAAACTATAACTTTTGGATACAATCGAAGAATTAGAAGAGCTAGATCATATTTTATTAATCCATTCCCATCCAAATCGAGTGCAACTAATATTTTTCAAGGTAATCCAAATATAGATCCTACTTATTCTAATGGAATAGATTTAGGATATTTAAAGAGATATGAAAAACTAACTTTGAATGGATCTATTTATTACAGAAAAGAAACCGGAGTTTTTACTTTTATTAGTGAAAATACTGGAGATTTTGTTCTTGTAAATGAAATATTGGTTCCTGTTTTAAGAAGAACTCCAATTAACTTAGCTAGCAACAAACAAATAGGCCTAGAACTAAATGCAAATTTCACTCAATCTAAAAATTGGAGATTAAATGGGAGTTTAAACTTTTATGAATCAGAAACATTAGGTGAATACATGGGGATTGTTTATGACTCTAAAAATTTAACATGGTCTGGTAGACTAAGTAATAATTTAAAGTTATTTTCTAGTGTAGACTGGCAAACTAGCTTTAGGTACAGAGCTCCTCAAAAGACCGCAGTTTCTGAAAGAAAAGCTTCTATATACAGTAATACTGCATTTAGTAAAGATCTATCAAAAGATAAAATAACATTAACATTTAAGGTTAATGATATATTTGAAACTGGAAAATGGAGAATAGAATCTTTTAATGAAAATTACAGAAGTTATAGTGAAAGTAATTGGAGGGGAGGAAGAACCTTAGAATTAAACTTAATTTATCGCTTTAATCAAAAGAAAAAGCAAAATAGAAATTCGGGTGATTATAACGATTATAGTGAAGGCGGTTTTGGAGCTTAATTTATTTTTTTACTTTATTTCTTAACTCATTTATCTTTTCTAACAAAGCTCCTCCTACCCAGTAGGGAACAATAAACGTTAACAAAAGTATTAACAACCAAAACCCCATTGTTAAAACTGAAAGAAAGAGTATAAAACCTAAGTATTGATCAAATTCAAACATATCTATATATTGATTTTACAAATATAAATTAAAGTAACGATCTTGAAAAATAAATGTTAACAAATGATCATAAAAAATATATCCAGCAATTATATTAAATTTGTACTATAATATCAATTATGGAATTTAGAATTGAAAAAGATACTATCGGAGAAGTAAAAGTGCCAAAAAACGTATTGTGGGGGCCACAAACCCAGAGATCAATAAATAATTTCAAAATAGGAAAATCAGGTTCTATGCCTATTGAAATTATTCATGCTTTTGCTATTTTAAAAAAAGCTGCTGCTTTTACAAATTTTGATTTAGGAGTTTTAACTAAATCAAAAAAAGAACTAATAAGTAGAGTATGTGATGAAATTATTAACGGAGATCATGATAATCAATTTCCTTTAGTAATTTGGCAAACCGGTTCCGGTACTCAAACAAACATGAATATAAATGAGGTGATTTCTAATAGAGCTCATCAAATTGAAGGCAAAATTATAGGTGAAGGAGAAAAGACATTAGCTCCAAATGATGATGTTAACATGTCCCAATCTTCAAATGACACATTTCCTACTGCAATGCACATTGCTACTTATAAAAAAATAGTTTCTAACACAATCCCTAATCTCAAGATTTTTAAATCTACTTTGTTAGAAAAATCTAAAGAATTTAAAAATGTTGTAAAAATTGGAAGAACACACCTAATGGATGCTACTCCAATTACCTTAGGTCAAGAATTTTCTGGATATCATTCTCAAATAGAACACGGTTTAGAATCTTTAAATAATTCATTAAATCATTTATCAGAGCTCGCTTTAGGAGCAACAGCAGTTGGAACTGGCATAAACTCACCTGATGGGTACGATATCTTATCTGCAAAATACATATCAAAATTTACTGGAATAAATTTTATTTCAGCCAAAAATAAATTTGAATCTATCGCATCTCATGATGCACTTGTTGAATCTCACGGTGCTTTAAAATTAATTGCTAATTCATTAAATAAAATTGCTAATGACATTAGATTTATGGCAAGTGGACCAAGATCAGGTATTGGAGAAATAATAATTCCAGCTAACGAACCTGGTAGCTCAATTATGCCAGGCAAGGTAAATCCTACACAATGTGAAGCTTTATCAATGGTATGTGCCCAAGTTATAGGAAATGATGTTACTGTAACATTAGGGGGGATGCAGGGTCATTACGAACTTAACGTCTATAAGCCAGTAATTGTTTCTAACGTACTAGAATCATTAACTCTAATTTCTGATAGCGTTATAAGTTTTAATGACAATTGTTTAGTAGGAATTAAAGCAAACACAAAAAGAATTAAAGAGCTACTAAATAATTCGCTAATGTTAGTTACGGCTTTAAATAGTAAAATTGGGTATTACAAATCGGCAGAAATTGCAAATATTGCTCATGAAAATGGAATAACTTTAAAAGAAGCTGCTCTGAAAACAGGTTATTTATCTGAAAAAGAGTTTGATAAATGGGTTAAACCAGAGAATATGATTGGAAGAAAATAAAATGAGTTTACGATATTTAAACTCTACCCTTAAGAGCGTTAAATGCCCATCCAATAGATATAAAACCAACTCCAGCTACGCTGAACCCAATAGCGTATTCAGTATATTTTAAAACACCTAAAAGAACTAAAGCAATTCCTAAAACTGTTAAAATGAAGGATGCAATTCCAAAAATTCCATTTTTATTTAAGGCCATAATAATATTAAAAGTTGTTAATTACAATATCTTAATAAATACATCAACTAAATGTTAAAAAATACCTAAAAATTTAACTTATTTTTCCAAGAAGTTTTTCTTTCCAATTAGTCCATTGATATTTCTTTGAAAAGTAAATCAATAATAGGGGGTAAATGACCGCTAAAGAGAAAAATGTTTGATTTATAACATCAGGTTCTCCAATATATTTAAAAACTGAACTGGTTTGAAATACTGTCCAATCGGCTGTAACTAGTAATGCTATTAAAAGGTTATTTCCAGCATGAAAACCTAATGCAAGTTCCATCCCTTCGTCCATTAATGTAATAATACCCAAAAATAATCCTGTTACTATGTAGTGAATTATAATTATGTTACCGATTTTATCAATTTCAGGATTAGATAAATGTAGTAAGCCAAAACTTAGAGAAGTAAAAATTAAAGGAAACCATCTGTTTTTAACAAAAACTCCTAAACCTTGCATTATATATCCTCTAAACACATATTCTTCTAAACTTGTTTGAATAGGAATAAATATTATTGCTATAAGAAATAAAATAACAAAATCATTTAAATTAAACTGAAAAACGTATTCGTCTGGATTTAAATAAATTGAAAAAAGAAGGTTTAAAAGAATTATTGCAGATATGGATATAAAAGCTGTAAAAACTCGTTTAAAATCAGTAGATTCTCTGCTGGTTGTAACAGATTTCAAGGATTGATTGTGAAGAAATTTAATAACAATTAAAAAACCAATAAAACCAACAACAAAGGATAATAATAAATAAAAAAAAGTAAGGTTATTATTCTCTAATACTGTCATCATGTTTGATGGATTAAGTTTAGCAGCACCCTCAAGACCTACTTTTTGAAAAATTGCTACAATTAAAGGAATTGAACCTAGTTGAGTGAAAATAAAAATAATCAATACTCCCAAACCGTATCTCCATAGATTATTTTTAACTTTTAATGCGTTTTTGATAAACATAAATTACTTTTTTTTATTTAAAACCATTGTAGAGAGTTTACAATGAGATATCAAATTATTATCATCGTCTGTAATTTTGATTTCCCAAAGCTGAGTCGATCTACCCTTATGAAGAGGCGTAGCTCTTGCATAAATAAATCCGTCTTTAACACTTTTTAAATGGTTAGCTGAAATAACTATTCCTCTGACAGTTTTATTCATATAGTCTACAGACATATATGAAACAGCACTACCTACCGATTCTGCTAATGCTACCGTAGCTCCACCATGTAAAACTCCATCTGGTTGATAAACTTTAGAAGTGACTGGCATTTTAGCTACTAAAAAATCTTCACCAATATCAATAAATTCAATATCCAATGTAGCCATCAATGTGTTTTTATTTGATGAATTGATTTTTTCTAATATTTTTTTCTTGTCCATATATTATAAATATAAAAAAAAGCGCATTAGTTTCTAATGCGCTTTTTAAGAATTAAAAACTTTAATTATTTAACTTCTTCAAAATCAACATCTTGAACATCATCTGAATCATCTTTAGGGTTTTGAGCAGCCTCAGATTCTTGGGGACCAGCTCCACTTGCTTGCTGAGCTTCTGCTTGAGCCTTATAAAGTTCTTCTGATGCGTTTTTCCATGCTTCATTAATACCATCGAGAGCTGTTTTAATGGAGTCAACATCTTTAGTTTCATGTGCTTTTTTAAGTATATCCAAAGCGTCCTCAATAGCCTTTTTCTTGTCATCTGGAATTTTATCACCAAATTCTTTTAATTGACTATCCGTTTGGAAAATCATCGCATCAGCACTATTTAAAGTGTCAACTTCTTCTTTTGCTTTTTTATCTGATTCAGCGTTAGCTTCAGCCTCTTTCTTCATTTTTTCAATTTCTTCTTCAGACAGTCCAGAGGAAGCTTCAATTCTTATGTCTTGAGTCTTACCCGTAGCTTTATCAGCAGCAGTTACATGAATTAAACCATTAGCATCGATATCAAAAGTCACCTCAATTTGAGGAGTTCCTCTTGGAGCAGGTGGAATTCCATCTAAATGGAATCTACCTATAGTATTATTATCCTTAGCCATTGGCCTCTCACCTTGTAAAACATGTATTTCAACAGAGGGTTGATTATCAGCGGCAGTAGAAAATACTTGAGATTTTTTAGTTGGAATCGTAGTGTTTGAATCAATTAATTTAGTCATAACACTTCCCATAGTTTCAATTCCAAGAGACAAAGGAGTTACATCTAAAAGTAATACATCTTTAACATCTCCAGTTAAAACTCCACCTTGGATTGCAGCTCCTATTGCTACGACTTCGTCAGGATTTACACCTTTTGAAGGTTTTTTACCAAAAAACTTTTCGACTTTTTCTTGAATAACAGGAATTCTAGTTGAACCACCAACTAAAATAACTTCATCAATTTCATTAATACTTAAACCAGCATCATCAATTGCTTTTTTTACTGGCTCCATAGACCTTTTAACTAAGTCACTTGTAAGTTGTTCAAATTTAGATCTTGTTAAAGAAACAACAAGATGCTTAGGACCTGAAGCAGTAGCAGTTATATAAGGAAGATTTATTTCTGTTTGAGTAGATGATGATAATTCAATTTTTGCTTTTTCTGCAGCTTCTTTTAATCTTTGAAGTGCCATTGGGTCTTTTCTTAAATCAATATCCTCTTTCTTTTTAAAATCATCAGCTAAAAAACTAATAATTTCTTCATCAAAATCATCACCACCAAGTCTAGTGTCACCGTTGGTTGAAAGAACCTCAAAAACACCGTCACCAAGTTCTAGAACTGAAATATCAAAAGTACCTCCACCTAAATCATAAACAGCAATTTTTTGGTCTTTTCCAGATTTATCAAGTCCATAGGCAAGAGCAGCAGCTGTAGGTTCATTAATAATTCTTTGAACTTTAAGACCAGCAATCTCTCCTGCTTCTTTAGTAGCTTGTCTTTGAGCATCGTTAAAATATGCTGGAACAGTGACGACAGCTTCACTAACTGTGTTCCCAAGATAATCTTCTGCTGTTTTCTTCATTTTTTGAAGTATCATTGCAGACAATTCTTGTGGAGTATACAATCTACCATCAATATCTACTCTAGCAGTATCATTGTCTCCTTTAACTACTTTGTAAGCAGATCTATCAGCATCTTTTTTAGACTCGCTAAACTTATTACCCATAAATCTTTTGACAGAAGCAATTGTTTTAGTGGGATTTGTAACAGCTTGTCTTTTAGCTGGATCACCAACTTTAATTTCACCACCTTCAACAAAAGCAATTACAGACGGTGTAGTTCTTTTACCCTCGGCATTAGGAATAACAACAGGTTCATTACCTTCCATTACTGAAACGCAAGAATTTGTAGTTCCTAAATCAATACCTATTATTTTACTCATTTTAATATTGTTTTTTATTTATCACACATAATTCAATCATTATGCCATATTTATATACATGACACTGTGTCAGTTGATATTTTTAAAATAAAATTACATTTGTAAAAAAGTAAATCATGTCAAAAAAAGAATATAAAAGAGTTACCACCCACTCATTGAAAGAAATGAAAGCCAGAAATGAAAAAATTTCAATGCTAACTGGATATGACTATTCAATGGCTAAAATTATTGATAATTCAGGGATTGATATAATCTTAGTTGGAGATTCAGCTTCGAACGTTATGGCGGGGCATGAAACTACTTTACCAATAACATTAGATCAAATAATTTATCACGCTTCATCTGTTGTGAGAGGAGTCAAAAGAGCATTAGTAGTTGTGGATTTACCTTTTGGAAGTTATCAATCAAATTCTGGAGAGGCATTAAGATCTGCCATTAGGATTATGAAAGAATCAGGAGCTCATGCCGTCAAGATGGAAGGAGGATCTGAAATTAAAGAATCTATTGTAAGAATTTTAAATGCCGGTATTCCTGTAATGGGTCATCTTGGTTTAACCCCGCAGTCCATCTATAAATTTGGAACATATTCAGTTAGAGCTAAAGAGGAAGAAGAAGCTAAAAGATTAGTTGAAGACGCAAAACTTTTGGATGAATTAGGATGTTTTGGGATTGTATTAGAAAAAATACCTGCAAAAATTTCAAAAATAGTTACTTCATCAATTTCAAGTCCAGTTATTGGTATTGGTGCTGGTTCTGATGTTGACGGACAAGTATTAGTAACTCATGATTTAGTTGGTTTAACAACAGAGTTTAATCCAAGATTTTTAAGAAGGTATGTTGACTTAAATGAAATAATGACTAAAGCAATTAAAAATTATATCAAAGATGTTAAAAATATAGATTTTCCAAATCAAGATGAGCAATATTAATTTGTTTCAAGACAACATTTTATTTGAAGACAATCACTTAATCATAATAAATAAAAAACCTGGTGAATTAACTCAAGGTGATAAAACTAACGATAAAACTCTAGGAGATAAGGTTAAAGATTACCTGAAAAACAAGTATAATAAACCAGGAAATGTATACTTAGGAATCACACACAGATTAGATAGACCTACAAGTGGTATTATTATATTTACAAAAACATCAAAATCTCTCACAAGATTAAATAAAATGTTTAAAGAAAATAGTATAAAAAAAACTTATTGGGCCGTTGTTTATAAAATTGATGAATCTAACGAAATTAGACTTGAAGATTTTTTGTTAAAAAACAATAAACAAAATAAATCTTATGTTAAAAGTGATAAAAATATTAAAGCAAAAAAGTCAGTTTTGTATTATAAACAAATATACACTCTTGACAAATACTCTTTACTTGAAATCAGATTAGAAACAGGAAGACATCACCAAATAAGAACACAGCTTTCCAACAAAGGAATGGCAATAAAGGGAGATTTAAAATATGGTTTTCCAAGATCTAACAAAGATGGAAGTATACATCTTCATTCAAGAAAAATTGAATTTCAACATCCGGTTTCTAAAAAGACAATCAAAATAACTGCTAATCCACCAAAAAATGTCATTTGGGATTTATGTAATAATTAGTATAATTAATACATAAAATATTTACTCAGTTTTATTACTTTTACATCTTATGCTTTACTTAAAACAGTAAAAAAAACAAATGGCTAAAGAATTTGTAAAAATTTTTGACACAACATTAAGAGATGGAGAACAAGTTCCAGGATGTAAATTAAACACTTCTCAAAAGCTTGTTATTGCCAAAAGACTAGATAAATTAGGAGTCGACATCATAGAAGCTGGCTTTCCTGTTTCAAGTCCTGGAGACTTTAAATCTGTTGTAGAGATTTCAAATATTGTAGAAAATGCAACCGTATGTGGACTCACAAGAGCTGTAAAAAACGATATTGAAGTTGCTGCTAACGCTTTAAAAACTGCTAAACGCCCTAGAATACATACTGGGATTGGTACATCTGACTCACACATTGAACACAAATTCAAGTCATCACGAGAAAAAATTATAGAGATAGGCTCACAAGCCGTAAAGTATGCCAAAACTTTTGTAGAAGATGTAGAATTTTACGCCGAAGATGCTGGAAGAACTGACAACGAATTCTTAGCTAGAGTTTGTGAAAAAATGATTGAATCAGGTGCAACAGTGCTAAATATTCCTGACACTACTGGTTATTGTTTGCCTTACGAATATGGAGAAAAAATAAAATATTTAATAGAAAACGTAAAAAATATACATAAAGCTACAATTTCATGTCATTGTCATAATGACTTGGGCTTAGCAACTGCTAATTCAATTGCTGGAATAATTAATGGAGCTAGACAAATTGAATGTACAATAAATGGTATTGGAGAAAGAGCTGGAAATACTTCTCTTGAAGAAGTAGTTATGATAATGAGACAACATCCAAATCTAAATTTAGATACTAATATAAATTCTAAATTACTTTTTGACACAAGTAATTTAGTTTCTGATGGAATGGGAATGCCAGTTCAACCTAACAAAGCAATTGTCGGTGCAAATGCTTTTGCTCATAGTTCTGGAATTCACCAAGATGGAGTAATTAAAAATAGAGAAACTTATGAAATCATTAATCCATTAGATGTTGGAGTAAATGAATCAGCTATCATTCTAACTGCAAGAAGTGGTAGAGCTGCTTTAGCTTACAGAGCTAAAAAGATTGGATACGATCTATCTAAAAATGAATTAGATTTAATTTATCCAGAATTTCTAAAATTTGCAGACATGAAAAAAGAAGTCTTAGATGAAGATATTCCACTTATAATTAAAAAATCTTTATAAAATATATAAAATGAGTAAAACCTTATTTGATAAAGTTTGGGACTCGCATGTAGTTCATAAAATTAAAGATGGACCTGATGTTCTATTTATTGATAGACACATGGTTCATGAAGTGACAAGTCCAGTAGCTTTTTTAGGACTTAAACAAAGAGGAATTAAAGTTTTATTTCCTGAAAAAACATTTGCTACAGCTGATCACAACACTCCAACTGTAAATCAACATTTACCAGTAAAAGATCCACTTTCTGCAAATCAATTACTAGCTCTTGAAAAGAACTCGGAACTGCATGGTATTTCATATTGGGGACTAGGTCATGAAAAAAATGGAATTGTTCATGTTGTCGGTCCTGAATACGGAATTACCCAACCAGGTGCAACCATAGTTTGTGGCGACTCACATACATCAACTCATGGTGCATTTGGAGCAATAGCATTTGGAATCGGAACATCTGAGGTTGAAATGGTTTTATCGACTCAATGTATCATGCAGCCCAAGCCAAAAAAAATGAGAATCACAATTGACGGTAAACTCAGTAAAGGAGTTAGCCCAAAAGATGTTGCTCTTTTTATTATATCAAAACTTTCAACTTCTGGTGCTACAGGTTATTTTGTTGAATATTCAGGTGAAATTTTTAGAGACATGTCTATGGAGGGTAGAATGACAGTTTGTAACTTAAGTATTGAAATGGGAGCAAGAGGAGGAATGATAGCTCCTGATTCTAAAACCTTTGATTACATAAAAAACAGAGAATTTACGCCTAAAAATAAGAACTGGACTAAAGCTATGCAGTATTGGGAAACATTAGAATCAGATCAAGATGCTGTTTTTGATAAAGAATTAAAGTTTGATGGTGAATTGATAAACCCAATGATAACATATGGAACAAATCCAGGAATGGGTATAGGTATTTCAAAAGAAATTCCTTTAGCAAAAAATCAAGATGGCGGCATAGAAACTTACAAGAAATCACTTAACTACATGAACTTTGATGAAGGTCAAAGTATGATTGGTAAAAATATTGATTTTGTCTTTTTAGGCAGCTGTACAAATGGAAGAATTGAAGATTTTAGAGAATTTACAAAAATTATTAAAGGAAGAAAAAAAGCATCAAATGTTACAGCGTGGTTAGTTCCAGGTTCACACCAAGTGGAAAAAGCCATTAAAGATGAAGGATTATTAGAAATACTAATCGAATCAGGCTTTGAACTAAGAGAACCAGGATGCTCCGCTTGTTTAGCAATGAATGATGATAAAATTCCATCTGGAAAATATGCTGTAAGCACATCAAATAGAAATTTTGAAGGTAGACAAGGACCAGGCTCTAGAACATTATTAGCTAGCCCTCTAGTTGCTGCTGCTGCTGCTGTTACAGGAAAAATAACAGATCCAAGAACTTTATATTAAGATATGGCTTACGAAAAATTTAAAATATTAAAAAGCAACTGTGTTCCCCTTCCTATTGAAAACGTTGATACAGACCAAATAATTCCTGCTAGATTTCTTAAAGCTACAGAAAGAATTGGTTTTGGCGATAATTTATTTAGAGACTGGAGATATAATTCTGACGACACCCCAAAAAAAGATTTTGTTTTAAATAATAAAAAGTTTGATGGAAAAATTTTAGTTGGTGGAAAAAATTTTGGTTCAGGCTCGTCTAGAGAACATGCTGCTTGGTCAATTTATGATTATGGTTTTAGATGTGTAATATCAAGTTTTTTTGCAGATATATTTCGAGGTAATTGTTTAAATATTGGAGTTTTACCAGTTCAAGTTTCGTCAGGATTTTTAGATAAAATTTTTAATGTTGTTTTTGATGATCCTAAATCTGAAATCATTGTAAGTCTTCCAGAACAAACTGTTACGATTGTTAAATTAAATATTTCAGAATCATTTGATATTAACTCATACAAAAAAGAAAACATGTTAAATGGATATGACGATATTGATTATTTAATGAATATTAAGGATAGTATAAAAACGTTTTCGAAAACAACCCCTTTATAATTAAAAAAATGGTAAGACACGTTGAAATAATGGACACTACTCTAAGAGATGGTGAACAAACTTCAGGGATGTCTTTTACTTCATCTGAGAAATTAGCAATAGCTAAATTACTAATTGAGGAATTAAAAATTGATAGAATCGAAGTAGCTTCAGCTAGAGTTTCAAAAGGTGAATTTGAAGCCGTTAGGAAAATTACAGGTTGGGCTAAAGAAAAAAAATTTTTGAATAAAATTGAAATTCTTACTTTTCTTGACAATAACATTTCACTTGAATGGTTGATAAGATCAGGAGCTAGAGTACAAAATTTATTAACTAAAGGTTCGTTAAATCACTTAACTCACCAAATAAAACAATCACCAAAGGATTATTTTAATTCTGTAATTAAAGCTGTAAATGAAGCAAACAATAAAGGCGTTGTTACTAATATATATTTAGAAGATTGGAGTAATGGAATGAGAAACTCCAAAGATTTTGTTTTTGAGTATTTAGATATTATCAATAAGTTAACTGTCAAAAGAGTTTTGCTTCCTGATACTCTAGGGATACTTAGCCCAGATGAGACTTTTGAATATATTTCAATAATTGTAAAAAGATACCCTGAAATGCATTTTGATTTTCATGCTCATAACGACTATGATTTGAGTGTTTCTAATGTACTCGAGGGTTTGAAAGCTGGATGCCAAGGTCTACATTTGACTGTGAATGGAATGGGAGAAAGAGCTGGTAACGCACCAATGGCAAGTGTAGCTGCAGTAATAAGAGATTTTTTACCCGATATCAAAATTAATTTAAAAGAAAAGTCTTTATTCAAAGTTAGCCGATTAGTGTCAGCATTTACCGGATTTAGAATACCAGCAAACAAACCGATAGTAGGAGATAATGTATTTACTCAAACAGCTGGAATTCATGCCGACGGTGACAGTAAAAAAAACCTGTATTTCAATGATTTGCTTCCTGAAAGATTTGGTAGAAAAAGGAAATATGCATTAGGAAAAACTTCAGGAAAGGCTAATATTAAAAAAAACTTACAAGAACTAGGGCTTACATTAAATGATGAAAATATAAAAAAAGTAACCAATAGAATAATTGAACTTGGTGATAAAAAAGAAAAGGTAACCGCAGAAGATTTACCTTATATAATTTCAGATGTGATAAATAGTGAAAATTTTAAAAATAAGGTAATTATCGAATCTTACTTATTAAATCATAAAAAAGGGCATAAACCTTCCGCAGAAATTGAATTAAAAATTAATGGTAAGAAGTTTTTCGAAAAAGGATCAGGTGATGGACAATTTGATGCATTTATAAATGCTATAAAAAAAATATATTCTCATAATAAATTTATACTTCCTGAACTTATAGATTATTCAGTAACAATTCCGCCTGGAAGTAATTCTGATGCTTTATGTGAAACAATTATTACATGGAAAAATAATGATAAAGAATTTGTTACTAGAGGTTTAGATTCAGATCAAACTGTTTCAGCTATCAAATCAACAGAAAAAATGTTAAATATTATATCAAATTAGTAAATTATGAAATTAAATATAGCTCTATTACCTGGTGATGGCATAGGACCTGAAGTTATAGAACAAGCAGTTAAAGTTTCAGATGCAATTGCAAAAAAATTTAATCACACCATTAATTGGATGCACGCACTTACAGGAGCGGCAGCTATAGATGCTGTTGGTGAACCTTATCCAAAAGAGACACATGAAATTTGTTTAAAAGCAGATGCTATATTATTTGGAGCAATTGGTCATCCTAGATTCGACAACGACCCTAGTGCTAAAGTAAGACCTGAGCAAGGGCTTTTAAAAATGAGAAAAGATTTAGGATTATTTGCTAATGTTAGACCAACATTTACATTTCCATCTTTAATTGATAAATCACCATTAAAAAAAGAGCGAATTGAGGGAACAAATTTAGTTTTTTTAAGAGAATTAACAGGCGGTATTTACTTTGGAAAAAGAGGGAGACTTGATAATGGGAATACAGCATTTGATACTTGTACCTATACTAGAGAAGAAATAAAAAGATTAGCTGTAAAAGGATTTGAACTAGCAATGAAGAGATCGAATAGATTATGTTGTGTGGATAAGGCTAATGTACTTGAATCATCTAGACTTTGGAGAGAAACTGTTCAATCTTTAGAAAAAGATTATCCCTCGGTTGAGGTAAGTTATGAATTTGTAGACGCAGTAGCTATGAGACTTGTTCAATGGCCTAATTCATATGACGTATTAATTACTGAAAATTTATTCGGAGATATATTAACTGATGAAGCATCTGTAATTTCTGGATCTATGGGTTTAATGCCTTCAGCATCTGTTGGCCTTAAAACATCGCTTTACGAACCAATTCACGGATCTTATCCTCAAGCAGCCGGAAAAAACATAGCTAATCCTTTAGCTACAATTTTATCGGCTGCAATGATGTTTGAAGATACTTTTAATCTTAAAAAGGAAGCTGATTTAATTAGAAACGTAGTAAACTCATCACTTAAACAATCAATTATTTCCGAAGATTTAGCAAACGGTAACAAATCTTATAAAACAAGTGAAATAGGAGATTGGTTAGTTAAAGAAATTCTATAAAAAAAAGCATCTTAATAAGATGCTTTTTTTTAATATATAATTAAAAGAAATATTATTTTTTCTTTTTTTCATCGTCAACCATTTTCTTTTTCAAGTCAGCTAAAACATCTAAATCACCAAGAGTTGATTTATCTGAATCTTTAACATTAACTTTCTTTAATGACTCTTTTACATTTTTCTTTTCTTGATCATTAAATAAAACAGTATGTGACATTACAACTCTTTTAAAGTCTTTATTATATTCAATTACTTTAAAATCTGATGTATCACCCTTCTTTAACTTATTTCCATCTTCTTTAACTAGGTGTCTGTTAGGGACAAAAGCTGTGATATCATCATTAAAAATAATTGTAGCACCTTTATCATTTGAATCTGAAATTGTTGCATTGTGTGAAGTCCCTTCAGCAAAAGTTTTATCATATACATCCCATGGGTTATCCATAGTTTGTTTATGACCTAAACTTAATTTTCTTGCTTCAGAATCTAGCTCTAAAACTAAAACATCAATTTTATCACCAGCTGCAAATAATTCAGATGGATGTTTAACTTTTACTGTCCAAGATAAATCTGAAATATATACTAATCCATCTATTCCTTCTTCTAGCTCTACAAAAATTCCAAAATTTGTGAAATTTCTAACTATTCCTGAATGCTTAGAACCTACAGGGTATTTTTTGGTAATATCTGTCCAAGGATCTGAACTTAATTGTTTAATACCTAGAGACATTTTTCTTTCTTCTCTATCCAATGTTAAAACAATTGCCTCAACTTGGTCACCAACTTTTACAAAATCCTGTGCTGAACGTAAATGAGTTGACCAAGACATTTCTGAGACATGAACTAACCCCTCTACTCCATCAACAACTTCAACAAAAGCTCCGTAATCAGCAAGAACCGATACTTTACCTTTAACTTTATCGCCTTCTTTTAGTTCAGCATCGAGAGATTCCCAAGGATGAGCACTTAACTGTTTAACACCTAATTGAATTCTTGACTTATCATCATCAAAATCTAATATTACGACATTTAATTTTTGATCTAATTCTAATATTTCACTAGGGTGATTGATTCTATTCCATGATAAATCTGTAATGTGAATTAAACCATCTACTCCACCTAAATCAATGAATACACCATATGTAGTTATATTTTTAACTGTACCTTCAAGAACTTGACCTTTTTCTAATTGACCAATAATTTCTTTCTTTTGAAGCTCTATATCCGCTTCAATTAGTGCTTTATGAGATACAACAACATTTTTAAATTCATGATTAATTTTGACAACTTTGAATTCCATGTTCTTATTTACATATTGATCATAATCTCTAATGGGTTTAACATCAATCTGTGATCCAGGTAAAAAAGCTTCCAAACCAAAAACATCTACAATCATACCCCCTTTAGTTCTACATTTAACAAAACCAATAACTACAGTAGATTGATCGTGAGCATCGTTTACTCTATCCCAAGCTTTTATAGTTCTTGCTTTTCTATGCGAAAGAACTAATTGACCTGTTTTATCTTCTTGGATATCAACTAAAACTTCAACTTTATCACCAACTTTCAAGTCAGGATTGTATCTAAATTCATTTAATGAAATAACACCTTCAGATTTTGCATTAATATCAATTATAGCTTCTCTTTCCGTCAAGCTAATTATAGTACCTTCAATAACACTTTCATTATATGTATCAACAAAATTCTCTTCAACTAATTTTTCGAATTCAGAAAGTTTATCATCTTTAATTGTTTCAATTCCTTCTTCAAATAAATTCCAATCAAAATCTTTTAAGAATTCTTCAGCAGTTGGCTCATTAACCGGGCTTTCTTCAATTTGATTATCGATAACCTCATTAGCTAAAGTTTCAACAACTTCTTTTTTAATTTTGGCTTTTTTTGTGGATTTTGCTGGAGATTTAACTTTCTCAGCTTTAGCAGTTTTTTTAACAGCTTTTTTTGGTTTGCTGTCTTTTTTTTCTTCTGGCATACCGTAAAATTTGTATTCTAATTTATCTATAGAATGAGGGAATAAATTAGAAGAATTAATATTTATAAAACCTTTTAGTTATCTATATAAACCTATTAAAAGGATTGCGAAAATAGACTCTATTTATAGATAAAACAAATTATCTATAAATTTTTTGTAATTAATGGGTTTATGTAGGTAAACAACTTTGATTCAAGTTCATCTAAAGTGAGATTATCAGTATTGATAAGTATAGCATCTTTAGCTTTTTTCAATGGAGAATGTTTTCTATTAGTATCTTGATTGTCTCTAAGTTTTATATTTTCTAAAACCTCTTTGTATGTAATATTTTTGTCAATTAAAAATAGTTCATCGAATCTTCGTTTGGCTCTTAATTCCATTGTAGCTTCGAGGTAAAATTTAATTTCAGCATCTGGAAAAACAACTGTGCCAATATCACGACCATCCATAATTACCCCCTTATTAAAACCAAGTGAGTGTTGAACGCGAACCATTTGCTGTCTTAACTCGTCTACTGTTGCGATTTCACTAACTAAATTAGAAACCGTTAATGATCTAATTTTATTTTCATAAGGGATTCCGTTCAAATGAACCTCGAATTTGTTATTAATTGAGCTCTTCCTAAAATCAATATAAATATTTGGTATATCATTTATTAATTTTATTTTATCAAAATGATTTTTAGATATATATTTTTGTTGAATAGAATAATAAGTTAATGCTCTATACATTGCACCTGAGTCAATATATTTATAATTTAATTTTTTAGATATCCTCTTGGCTAAAGTACTTTTTCCAGTAGATGAAGTACCATCGATTGCTATTATAATTTTACTTGACATCTAAATTCTTATGGTTCTTAACATTTTGATTTGTAATTGCAATATCTAAAACTTGTTTCATACTTGAAACATAATGAAAAGTTAATCCTTTTAAATAACTAGAATCGATTTCATCAATATTTTTCTTATTATCCTTGCACAAAATAATTTCTTTAATTTTTGCTCTCTTTGCAGCTAATATTTTTTCTTTAATTCCCCCAACAGGCAAGACCTTTCCTCTGAGAGTAATTTCTCCGGTCATGGCAAGTTTGGATTTTACTCTTTTTTGTGTTAATAATGAAACTAATGAAGTTAACATTGTAATACCAGCGCTAGGTCCATCTTTTGGAGTTGCCCCCTCTGGGACATGAATATGTATATTATGCTTAGTTAGTGTTTCTAGTTTTATTAGTAAATCGTCAGCGTTGGACTTAATGTATTCCAATGCTATTGTGGCAGATTCTTTCATAACTTTACCCAAATTACCTGTAATGGACAAATTACCTTTTCCTTTGGAAAGTGCCGATTCAATAAATAAAATATCACCACCAAATTGAGTCCATGCCAAACCAGTTACTACACCTGCAACCTCATTATTTTCATATTGATCTTTTGAAATGGATACTCCTAAAATTTTATAAATATCTTCTAAATTTAAATCAGATGAATATTCTTCTTGCATTGCAATACACTTAGCAACATTTCTAATTATTTTTGCTATTTGTTTTTCTAAACCTCTTACACCTGATTCTCTAGTGTAACCGTCTATTATTTTCTCACATGATTGTTTATTGATTTTTACGATATTTTTTGACAAGCCATGTTCTTCAATTTGTTTTGGAATTAAATGTTTTTTAGCAATATTGTATTTTTCTTCAATTGTGTAGCCTGAAACATGCACAATTTCCATTCTATCTCTAAGTGCAGGTTGTACATTGGCAATGTTATTCGATGTAGCAATAAACATAACTTTTGACAAATCAAATCCAGACTCAATAAAATTATCATAGAAAGAAGTGTTTTGTTCAGGATCTAAAACCTCTAGCATTGCCGAAGAAGGATCACCTTGATTTCCAACAGAAAGTTTGTCGATTTCATCTAATACAAAAACAGGATTTGAAGTTTTTGCCTTTTTTAAACTTTGAATTATCCTACCCGGCATAGCACCAATGTATGTTTTCCTGTGTCCTCTTATTTCAGATTCATCTCTAAGTCCACCTAACGAAATTCTTACATATTCTCTACCTAGTGCTTCAGCAATTGACTTACCTAAAGATGTTTTTCCAACACCCGGAGGCCCATTAAAACAAAGAATTGGAGATTTCATATCGTTTCTAAGTTTTAAAACTGCTATGTGTTCAATAATTCTCTTTTTAACATCCTTCAAACCATAGTGATCTCTATCTAATATTTTATTTGATCTTTTTAAATCAAAATTGTCTTTAGAGAATTCGTTCCATGGAAGATCTAAATAAGTGTCTAAATAATTTCTTTGAATCGAATATTCAGCAACTTGAGGATTCATTCTTTGCAACTTAGATAATTCCTTTTTAAAATGATCACCAATTTCTTTTGACCACTTTTTTTTTGTAGACTTAATTCTCATTTCATTTACTTCTTCATCGTAAGAAACACCACCCAATTCTTCTTGAATAGTCTTTAATTGCTGATGTAAAAAATATTCTCTTTGTTGTTGATCTAAGTCTGATCTAACTTTAGACTGAATATCGTTTTTGAGTGATAGTCTTTGTAATTCAATATTCATTTGTTTTAAACACATAAGAGCTCTTTTGTTTAAATCACTTGTGTTTAATATTTCATATTTTTCCTTTACAGATAAATTCATATTTGAGCACACAAAATTCACTAAGAAAGAATCACTCTGAATATTTTTTATAGCAAAAGAAGCTTCGCTGGGAATATTTGGATTTTCATCAATAATTTTGAGAGCTATATCTTTTATAGATTCTATTGTAGCGATAAACTCTTTATTATTTTTTTCAGGTTTTAACTCAATGATTTCTTTTACAGTAGCTGTAATGTAAGGATCTTCAGAGATAATCTGTTCAATGGAAAATCTTTTCTTTCCCTGAATAATTACCGTAACATTTCCGTCAGGCATTTTTAATACTCTCAAAATTTTAGCAACTGTTCCAGTTGGATGAATATCAGTAAGAGAAGGAGTTTGAATTTTAGGATCAATTTGAGAAACAACTCCAATCAATTTATCATTAGAATTAGCATCTTTTATTAATTTAATTGATTTATCTCTCGAAGCTGTAATCGGTATAACAACACCCGGAAACATAACCGTATTTTTTAATGGTAAAATAGGAAGTTTTTCAGGAAGAGATTCTTTTGAAATAGCTTCTTCATCGTCAGACGTCATTAAAGGAATTAAATCTGAATCTTCATCAATATTTTGAAGTGACATCATGTCAAGATTAAGTATTTTGGTTTTAGACATAAATTACAATTAGGTCAATGTGTCATGTTATTAAATCGAAAAAAGAGTTTTCTATCTGATTAAAATAAAATAAACAAAAAACATTTATTTATAATATGGATATTTCAAGTTTCATGCCATAAAGATTTAATAATTTTTGATCTTAATTCTTTTTAAAAGCAATGCCCCAATTAAAAAAATAAAAACAAAAATTAAAATAGAAGTTCTCATACTGCCTGTGATTTGATCAGCAAATGCAAATAAAGTCATTCCAAAGACAATACTAACTTTTTGAGAAACATCATAAAAACTAAAATATGAGGTAGTATTATCTGTTTCAGGAATCATTTTTGAAAAGGTAGACCTAGACAAGGCTTGTATCCCTCCCATTACTAATCCAACAAAAGCAGCAGCTATATAAAATTCTATAGGTTCTGTAATAAAATAACCTCCTATACACAACAAAGCCCAAATAATATTTAATATTATTAGAGTATAAATATTACCAAATTTTTCAGATAATTTTGAAGTCATAATTGCTCCAAACATGGCAATTAATTGAATTAATAATATACTTACTATTAATCCTATAGTTTTCTGATCTTTTGGCCAGTTTATTTCCTGTTCACCAAAATAAGCAGCAATTAATAAAACAGTTTGAAGAGCAGAACTGTAAACAAAAAATGCTATTAGGTATCTTTTTATTATTAATATTTTTTTTAATTCATTCCAAACTTCAACTAACTCCTTAAAGCCATTCCAAACAACATCCTTTATAATTTTTTTCTTTTCTGATTGATTAGGTAAAAAATAAAATGTGTATTGACTAAATGATATCCACCATATTCCAACGGAAACAAATGAATATCTCATAGCAAGCAGTTCAGGGTTTTCTCCTGTTATTCCGAAATTTTCTGGATACATTACCATTGCAAGATCAAATATCAAAAGTAATACACTGCCAAAATAACCCAATGCGTATCCTTTAGCACTTATAAAGTCTTGTTGATCTTTTAAAGCAATATCAGGAAGATATGAATTATAAAAAACTAAACTAGCCCAAAAAGAGATTAGAGCGAGAAAATAAAAAGATAATCCAATATAGATATTAGTGAGATCAAACCAATAAAGACCCATACAAGAAAGTGACCCAACATAACAAAATATTTTCAGAAAAGTTTTTTTATTACCCATGTAATCAGCTATTCCCGATAAAAGAGGTGTTATAAATGATAATATTACAAATGCAAAAGCAGTCAAAAAACTGATTAAAGCAGTGTTTTTAAAATTAAAACCTAGAAGTTCTATATATAAATCATCAAAAAATAGTGCACCGTAATATATTGGAAATACTGCAGAGGAAATTACTAGTGGATAAGCAGAGTTTGCCCAATCATAAATAGCCCAAGCGTTCAGTAATTTTTGGTCTCCTTTTTTATATTTACTACTAATCATTTATAAGAATGATATGCAATATAGTTAATTGATTTATGATTATATTAAAATTAATAATTAATTTCGCACCAGTTAAGATATGAGATTTTCAATTATACTTATTATAATAATTATCAATCAAGGTTGTGAAAACATTACAAAAATTGACAATAATATTAGTAATGATAACAGCACATATTTATGTGTAAAATGTGGTTCATCATTATACTTTGAAAATGAGCTTTTTTTAGAAAATGATAATAGTAAAGATTTTAATACTTCAATTGAAAAAAAAGTAAAAGTTTTTGATAATATTTCTGAATTAGCAATTTTTGATTCAATTAAAAATAAATCGAAAACTGAGCTGTTTTGCACGAAATGTGATACTAATATAGGTAACCTTATAAATGACGAAAAGGGACAAAGACATTGCATTGACAAAAATGCAATAATTTTAAAAAATTTAATAAATGAAAAATTTTAAACAAGCACTTATTTTTGTAGCAATTTTGGCTAGCTCAATAAATTTCTCACAAAACAACGAAAAAATGATAAAAACTGATACGGAATGGAAAAACACTCTTGGTGAAATGAGTTATCAAGTTCTTAGAAATTCATACACCGAAAGACCTTTTACTGGAGAGTATAATCTTCATTTTGAAAAAGGATCTTATAATTGCAAAGGATGTAATCAAAAATTATTTGAAAGCAATAATAAATATGAAAGTAATTGTGGATGGCCTAGTTTTGATCAAGCTATTCCTGATAGAATTACATATATTAGAGATTACTCACACAACATGAACAGAATTGAAGTTAAATGCTCAAAATGTGATGGACATTTAGGACATGTTTTTAATGACGGACCAAAGCAAACAACAGGTAAACGATATTGTATAAATTCAGCAGCTTTATCATTTAATAAATAATTATGGAAAAATTCGATTTAATAATTCTTGGAAGTGGACCAGGCGGATATGTAACTGCAATTAGAGCATCTCAGTTGGGCTTAAAAACTGCAATAATAGAAAAAGAAAGTTTAGGTGGTGTTTGTTTAAATTGGGGGTGTATTCCAACTAAAGCACTATTAAAATCTGCACAAGTTTTTGATTACATAAAGCACTCTGAGGATTACGGAATTTCTGTAGAAAATTACGATAAAAATTTTGATAACGTTATTAACAGGAGTAGAAAAGTTGCTCAAACCATGAGCAAAGGAGTAAACTTTTTAATGAAAAAAAATAATATAAAAATATTTGAGGGTTTTGGTAAACTTTCACCGAATAAAACAATTAATATTACTGACCAAAATGGATCTGAAAGTAAAATTACGGGTGAAAAAATAATTATTGCAACTGGAGCTAGATCAAGAGAATTACCATTTTTAAAAAAAGATGGTAAAAGAATAATTGGCTATAGAGAGGCTATGACTCTTGATAAACAACCAAAGGATATTGTAATAGTAGGTTCAGGAGCAATAGGAATTGAATTCGCATATTTTTATAATTCTATGGGAACATCTGTGACAATAGTTGAATACATGGATAGAATTGTTCCTGTAGAAGATTCTGAAATTTCTAAAGAATTAGAAAAAAGTTTAAAAAAGAAAGGGATTAATATTTTAACATCAACTGAAGTAGAAAAAGCAGAAATCAATAGTTCTAACACTGTTGATGTGACTTTAAAAACTTCGAATGGTAAAAAAAACATTATAAATACCGAAATAGTATTAAGTGCTGTTGGAATTAAAACTAATATTGAAAATATTGGTTTAGAAGATTTAGGAATTAAAATTGAAAAAGATAAGATTTTAGTTGATGATTTCTACATGACAAATGTAAAAGATTACTATGCTATTGGAGATGTAGTAAAAGGACAAGCATTAGCCCACGTTGCTTCTGCAGAAGGAATATTATGTGTTGAGAAAATAGCTGGTCATGACGTAAATCCATTAGACTATAATAACATTCCTGGTTGCACTTACTGTAGTCCCGAAATCGCTTCCGTTGGGTTTACTGAACAACAAGCAATTGACAATGGTTATGATATTAAAATCGGAAAATTTCCGTTTTCAGCATCTGGAAAAGCGCAAGCATCTGGAAAAAGCGAAGGATTTGTAAAAGTAATATTTGATGCTAAGTATGGAGAATGGTTAGGTTGTCATATGATTGGAGAAGGTGTTACAGATATGATAGCCGAGGCTGTTGTTGGTAGAAAATTGGAAACAACTGGATATGAAATTTTAAAAACAGTTCATCCTCACCCTACAATGAGTGAAGCTGTTATGGAAGCTGTAGCCGCAGCTTATGACGAAGTTATTCACTTGTAATATTATTTATTAAAGCTTTCAATCGCTAAATCATAACTCTTAAGTCCAAATCCAAGAATTACTCCTTTGACATGAGCACTTAAAAAAGATTTATGTCTAAACTCTTCTCTTGAATAAGTGTTCGAAATATGAACCTCAATAACAGGTGAAGAAACTGACCTTATTGCATCTCCTATTCCAACAGATGTATGTGTATATGCAGCTGCATTTATAATAATTCCATCAAAATTAAAACCAACTTCTTGAATTTTTTCAATAAGTTCACCCTCAATGTTTGATTGAAAATAATGTAATTCCAAATTATTAAATTTTATTTTCAGTTTTTTAAAGTAATCTTCAAAACTCTGATCACCATATATGTTTTTTTCTCTTTTACCTAAAAGGTTCAAATTAGGACCATTAATAATTTGTAATTTCATTGAAAAATATAAAGTTTAAATATAATATTTAATTTACACTATAAAAGAAATAATGAAGTGGGAAAAATTAATTAAAGAATTTAAAAACTATTTGATAATAGAAAGAAATTTATCAAAAAACACAGTTGACAGTTATTTATTTGATATTGAAAAATTAAAATCATTTTTAAATTTTCATAAATCAAAAATTAATCCACTTAAAGTCAACGAATTAATAGCTAAAGAATTTGTATACCAAATTTCAAAAAAAGTAAAATCATCTACTCAAGCAAGAATAATTTCTGGTGTTAAAAGGTTTTATGATTATATTATTTTAGAAAAATTCATAGATGAAAATCCATTTCAAAATATAGAAACTCCAAAAACTGGAACTAAACTCCCTGTTACACTGACAACTAAAGAAATAGATAAAATAATAAACAGTATAAGTTCTAAGTCTAAAAATAAACTTAGAAATACCGCACTTCTTGAGGTTCTTTACAGTTGTGGACTTAGAGTATCTGAGCTAATAACATTAAAAATTTCTGATTTATTTTTAAAAGAATCTTTAATTAAAGTGACCGGAAAAGGAAATAAAGAAAGGTTTGTTCCTATTAGTGATGAAGCAAAAAATTATATTGAAAATTATATTATTCAAAAAAGAAATTCTCAAAAAATTAAAAAAGGGCACGAGGACACATTATTTATTAATGAAAGAGGAAGTGGACTAACTAGGGTTATGATCTATTTAATCATAAAAGATTTAAATAAAAAAACAGATATAAAGAAAAAAATAGGTCCTCATACATTTAGGCATTCATTTGCTACACATCTATTAGAAAACGGTGCTGATCTAATTACTATTCAAAATATGTTAGGACATGAGAACATTGTGACAACTGAGCGCTATCTTCATGTAAATAAAAAACATCTTTTAGAATCAATGAATAAATTTCATCCTAGAAATAAAATGTGAATTATTTTCTTGCTATTAATCGAAAACCTTCACCATGAATATTTTCAATTTCAAGCTTATCGTCTTTTTGTAAATATTTTCTAATTTTAGCAATATAAACGTCCATACTTCTAGATGTGAAATAATTATCATCATTCCAAATCTTTATTAGAGCAAGCTCGCGAGGCATTAGGTCGTTTAAATGATTTAAAAGCAACTTTAATAATTCATTTTCTTTAGGAGACAACTTAACATCTTCTTCATTTTTATACCTTAAAATTCTAAGTTTAGAATTAAAAGTAAAATCAGAAAACTCATAAAGAAATTTAACTTTAGTCTCAGATTTTGATACTTTTTTTCTTTTAAAAATTGACTTAATTTTTAATAAAAGAATGTCGGAATCAAAAGGCTTTGTTAAATAATCGTCAGCACCCAACTTATATCCTTTTAACACATCATCTTTTAATGTTTTTGCAGTCAAAAAGAATAAAGGAACATCATTGTTTAAATCTCTAATTTCTTTGGCTAAGGTAAATCCATCTTTAAATGGTAACATAACATCCAGAATACATAATCCAAAACTATTTTTTTTAAATTTCTCAAGTCCTTCAATACCATTTTTAGCAAGAGTAACATTGTAAGAATGTAACTTTAAAAAATCATTAAGAATGGCACCAAAATTTACATCATCCTCAACAAGTAAAATATTTTTCTCATTATTTTTCATGTTTTTTAAATATTTAAAGGGAATTTTATTGTAAAAGTACTACCCTTATCTAATATACTATCAACATTAATTGTACCAAAGTGAAGGTCAACTATTTTTTTCACGTACGACAAACCTAGACCATGACCTTTAACATTGTGTATATTCCCCTTAGTTTCTCGATAAAATTTATCAAAAATCTTTTCTTTTACATCATTATTCATTCCCATTCCATTGTCAGTAATTTTAATAAAAATATGATCTACTTCATTAAAAGTAGAAACATTTATTAATGGTAAATCAGTAGAATATTTAATTGAGTTCTCTAATATGTTAACTATAACATTTACCAAATCTTCATGAGAGCCCAGTACGTTTAATTGATTAGCTATTAGATCATTTTCAATTGTAGCATTTCTATTTTTAAATAATAATTTTAAATGAATAAATGATTCTTCAATTACATCATGAATATTACAGTTAGTTTTTTTAATTATATTTTCTTTTTTTTCTAACTGTGAAATTCTTAAAACATTTTCAACCTGATTATTCATTCTATCATTTTCATCTTTAATCATCTTAAGATATTGTGATCTTTTTTTAATATCATTTCTAACATTTATATTTTCAATTGCGTCAATAGCTAATTTTATAGTTGCAATTGGAGTTTTAAACTCATGAGTCATATTATTAATAAAATCAGATTTAATTTCAGAAACTTTTTTTTGTTTTAAAATTTGAAATATAGTAGATGCAAAAGTTATGATAATTGCTAAAGTAAAAAGTAATGAAAGTAAAATCAAAGTAGTCAAAGATGATCTTAAAAAAATTTTTCTTTCAGGAAACGCAATAACTAACTCAAACTCACTATTGCCATTTTCATTTACAAATAAAGGGGATTTATATTTTCTTAAACCCTCTAAATTGGTATAATTATCAGAACCAACTTTTGTTGCAAATGACCCATTAAAAACTCTGTATTGGAAAGGTATATCAATATCTCTATCTCTTAATTCTCTTTGTAAAAGTAGCTCTAACTCAATATTAGTTAATCTTCTATGAATAGGTTTCAAAGAAGCTAATTCCATAAAAATTGAAGCATATTTTGCTTTATCCATTAAGGACAATCTTTCAATTCTTTGCAATCTTTCAATAGAACTCATATTTTGCATTTCTCTATCAAAAGCTTCGTCAATAATTGTAGTTGTTTTAATACCTTTATAATCAATAATTGATGAAGAATCTAATGATTCCTGATCGAAGAGCTTTGCAGAAACGTTATAATCTTCTTCTAAAATACCGTGAGAATAAATATAAGTTTGGTTTGTATTTTCATTTCTATCAACAAACTTAAATACAGCACTGAGTTGTGATTCTTTAGGTGAGCCTATACTATCTATTAACTTTTGATAAACTGCAAGATAATCTCTCATCTCTCTGCTTTGAATTTGTTCAGAAACAGATTTTAATGCTTGATTAATATTTAATGAGAATTGTCTTTCTTTATTATCAAGAGTAGTTTTAATCCAAAATCCTTGAACAAAAATTATTCCAACTAATGCGAAAGTCATAATTGCTATAAGGGGATAAAATATCTTTTTATTCATAAACTAATTAAACAAAAATAGAATTAAAATGATTTATTAATGATAAAACTATTTTTCGATTTTCATTCTCTGAACTATTTTTCAAAACATAATCAGCTAATGGTATTTTTTTTTGATCAGCCCATTGGTTATTAATTTTTAGCAAAACATCGTCTTTTTTTATATTATCTCTTTTTATAATTCTTTCAACTCTTAAATTGAATTCAGATGTAACTAAAATATTATAATCATTTGACTTATATGATCCAGATTCGAAAACTAAAGCAGATTCATAAATAACATAATCATTATTCAATTTACTTTTCCATTGTTTGAAATCATTAAAAACCTCAGGGTGAACAATAGAATTGATTTTATTTAATGCAATTGAGTCATTAAAAATTAAATTTGAAACATATTTTTTATTGAGTAAGCCATTTGAATAGGTTGAGGAACCAAAACATTCAATTAATTTTAGTTTTAATTTTTTAGAACTATTCATTAATATTTTTGCACTTGAATCCGAATCATAAACTGGAACAGAATTGCTTTTAAACACTTTTGCTATTGTAGATTTTCCTGAACCAATACCACCTGTTAGACCAATTATTTTCATAAGTATAATACAAAATTAACTGAAGTTTTTGTTTAAAAGAAACTAATCTTTATTTGTAGAAGAGACTATATCAATAATTTCTTGACTTACTCCTACATTAGAAAAACCTCCATCGTTATACAAATTTTGAAGTGTTACTCTCTTAGTTAAATCTGAGAAAAGAGTTACTGTATAATTCGCACAATCTAAAGCAGTAGCATTTCCAAGAGGAGACATTTTTTCAGCATAAGTAATAAAACCATCAAATCCTGTAACCCCTTTTCCAGCAGTAGTAGGAGTTGGCGATTGAGAAATTGTATTTACCCTTACTTTTTTCTCTTTCCCAAAGAAATATCCAAAACTTCTAGCAATAGACTCTAAATAAGCCTTATTATCTGCCATATCGTTGTAATTTGGAAATACTCTTTGAGCAGCCATGTATGAAAGAGCAACAATGCTTGACCATTCATTCATCGCATCAAGTTTATATAGACTTTGTAATAATTTGTGAAAAGAAACAGCAGACACATCCCAACCTTTACCAGTCCAATCGTGATTTAAATCAGTGTAATGTTTTCCCTTTCTGACGTTGACAGACATACCAATTGAGTGAAGGACAAAATCAATTTTACCTTCAAAAATTTTCATAGTTTCATTAATAAGGCTTTCTAAATCTTCAATTTTAGTTGCATCAGCTGCAATAAGTCTTGAGTTTGTCTTTTTAGCAAGTTGATCAACATTTCCCATTCTTAGTGCAATTGGTGCATTGGTTAAAACAAATTCTCCTCCTTCTTCAAACACTCTTTCAGCTGTTTTCCAAGCAATTGAGTTCTCGTCTAAAGCCCCAAAGATTATTCCTTTCTTTCCTTTTAACAAATTGTATGACATATAAATAATTTGTGTAAATATAATATTAATTAAGTAACTCTTTAGCGTGTAATACAGCTGAGTCAGACATCAAGTCACCAGCAAGCATTTTAGCAATTTCGTCTATTCGTTCTTTATTACTTAACTTCTTTACCATTGTTGATGTAGAACTTATATTATTGTATTTGTAAACTTTTAATTGATGGTCACCTTTAGCTGCTACTTGAGGAAGGTGTGTAATAGCAATAATTTGCATTTTAGAACTCATTTCAAGCATCATATTAGCCATGGCATTAGACATTTCACCTGAAACACCTGAATCAATTTCATCAAAAATCATAGTAGGCAAATTTAAATGACTGGAGAGAATAGATTTAATTGACAACAAAATTCTTGATAGTTCACCCCCTGATGCAATTTTAAATAACGGTGCGTATTTTATTCCTTTATTAGCAGAAAACAAAACTTCTATCTGATCAGATCCAAATCTATTAAAATCATCAAGTTCAGAAATTTTAAAATCAAATGATGCATTTTTCATTCCTAAATCAAGTAATAAGGATTCCAATTGTAATTTAAGCTTTGGGATTATTTTTTTTCTTGAAATTGAAATTTTCTTGGAAATTTCTGTTAAATAGTTTTTTTTCTTTCTGATTGATTTTTCAAGTTCATCAATATTAATTTCAACAGTACCTGATTCATCTAATTTACTTTTAAGATGTTTTTGTTTAATTAATAAATCACTTATTGAATTTACAGAATGTTTTTTTTGTAAGGAATAGATAATATTAAGTCTTGATTCAAGTTTTTCAATTTCAGAATAATCATCATTAAAATCAAAGGATGGGTTATTTAATTCAGATTTTATATCATTTAGCTCAATTAATAGACTATCAATCCGTTCTTTAATTGAGGAAAAATTTTTAGAAAATTTTGAAATATTATTTAAAATTGAATTTAAAGAATATATCTTATTTTCGATACTATCTTCAGAATTATATAAGATTTGATCAATTTGAGAAAATGAAGATTTAAGTTCTTCAGAATTTTTATAAAGCTTTAATTTATTTTCAATAATATCCTGCTCATCAGAAACTAAATTAACATCACTAAGTTCGTTATATAAATACAACAGATAGTCGTTATCATTTTGTAGACTAGTATTTAATCTATTTAATTTATCTAATTCTATCTTTGATTCTCTGTAGTTGGATAAGGTTTGATTGAAATTCTTTACTATTAACTGTTGTTCTGCTAAATTATCAATTAGTGAATAAAAAAAAGAGTTATTAGAATTAGCCAAAGTTTGATGCTGGGTATGTATATCAAGAAGCTTTTCTCCAATGGTTTTTAAAAGATCTAAATTTACAGGTGAATCGTTAATAAATGACCTAGACTTACCATTAGGAAGAATTTCTCTTCTTAATATAGCTTGATCAAAATAATCAATATTATTGTCAACAAATAAATTTCTAATATTAAAACATGATAAATTAAATTCTGCTTCTAAAACACATTTTAAGTTAGAATTTTTTAATAAATTTTGACCGGCTCTTTTACCAATAATTAAAGATAATGCACTTAACAAAATAGACTTTCCTGAGCCAGTATCACCAGTTACAGTAGTAAAACCGGTTGAAAAATCAATTTCAACTTTATCAATTAAAGTGAAATTTTTAATTAAAATTTTGGTTATCAAAGTTTTTTAATTTAGTTATTAAATTAATAAAATTATCTTATACTATTCCATTTGTTCGATAAGAAAGGGTTAAGATAATTTAAATCTGAAACTAGACTAGTTACGTCAAAAAATGATCCTCCAGAAAAAATATCTTTAATTTCATCTGATTTTGAATCAAATAATATTTTTAACAAAATCGAATTAGGTTTTCTTTGCTGAAGTGATTTCAAGGATGAAATCGAATTAGCAATATTTTTTTTTGCAGAAAAAATATCAGAATGCATTAGATCCAATCCATTTACATGATAATTAAACAAAAAATTAGAAAATTCATTAGAATCATTTGAAGTTAAATATTCAATTAGCCAAAACTTATTAAATTTTCCTCCATTGTGAGAAGAATTCCATCCTGGAACATTACTTTGGTTAGCATAATTTAAAATCTTCTTAGAAATATCATAAAAATAATTTCCAGAATTAATAACAAATGAATCGTGATCAATTCCTACTATAATATTTATATAAAAACCAAACAATGAAGATATTTTTGAATCGAACTGATTATCTCTATATATGATAGGCTCGAATTCGAGATAGTCAAACTGAAAGTTCTTTTCTATATAGTTAAAAATAGGAGTAGAATATGAGGAATTGAATACAGGCCTTGAGGCTTGAAATTCAATGTTTGCTACATAACTATTATTTGAATAACTCGTGATTGATAATAAAATACTTAAATTAACTTTTTCAAATTCAGAATAATTAACATTTGACCAACTTGAATTATTTATAAAATTTGATAAGGAAATTTCTAAATTTTTAAAAACAGAACTATTAGTTTGATTGATAGATTCAGAATTCACAATAACCTTAGCGTTGATTTCTTGAGAATATGAAAAATTTAGACATAAAAATATTAATATAAAAAGGGTTATTTTTTTCATAAGAAATTTTTAATTAGTTCATTAAAAATATCTTTCGAAACATCAATTTTAGATTTTAATTTGAATTTTTTGATTTTTCCATTTTTATTTATAAAAGTTACTTTATTGGTGTCATGTCCAAATCCAGCACCTTTATCGTTTAGAGAATTTAATACTATAGCATCTAAATTTTTATTCTCGATTTTAGATAAAGCGTTCTGAAATTCGTTATCTGTTTCGAGCGCGAATCCAACAAGAATTTGTTTATTAGATTTAATTTCGCCAAGGTGTTTCAAAATATCTTTATTCTCAACTAAATCGATTGAAAGCAAATTTCCACTCTTTTTTTTGATTTTAACTTTAGATCTTTTTTTTGGTTTAAAATCTGATACTGCTGAGGAAAGAATTGAAATATCAGATGATCTAAAATGTTTTACAACTTCTAAAAACATTTCATCTGCAGAAACAATATTAATAACAGTAATATTAGCGTCAGTTATATTCAAACTAGTTGGACCTGTAATTAATACAACTTCAGCACCCAAATTAGCTGCAGTTTTAGCCAAAGAAAAACCCATTTTTCCAGATGAAAAATTGCCAATAAAACGAACAGCATCAATCGGCTCATATGTTGGACCTGCAGTTATTAATATTTTTTTATTAAATAATTTTAAACCTTTACTAATATCTTTAATTATAAAACTTACAATCTCCTCAGGTTCTTTCATCCTGCCTTCTCCCTCAAGTCCACTAGCCAAAAATCCGGAATTTACTGGTATATGAATCTTTCCATGAATAATTAGCTTTTGAATATTTTCTTGATTAGCTAAATTCTTATGCATATCCAAATCCATAGCTGGAGCAAAATAAACAGGACATTTTGAAGATAAATAAGTAGCTAGAAGCAGATTATCAGCTCTTGCAGAAGCCATTTTAGATAAAGTATTTGATGTAGCTGGAGCTATTAAAAAAATATCTGCCCAAAGTGCTAGTTCGACATGATTATTCCAAAGTTTATTTTCATCGTTTTGATCAAAAAAATCTGATATAACAGGCTTGTTCGATAATGTTGAAAGAGTTAGCGGAGTTACAAAATTCTTTGAACTAGGTGTCATTAAAACTTGAACATGTGCTCCTTGTTTTTTTAAAAGTCTAACTATGTAAGTTGATTTATAAGCAGCAATACCACCTGTAACTCCAAGTAAGATATTTTTACCACTTAGAATAGACATTTCTATTCTTTAATTTCAGTATTTCTATAATAAATTTTTTCCTTTAACCAATTTTCAACGGCCATAGCATGAGCTTTAGGAAGTTTTTCATAAAATTTAGAAACTTCAATTTGTTCTTTGTTTTCAAAAATTTCATCTAAACTCTCTGTTGGACTTGCAAACTCTTCTAGTTTATCTAACAATTCTTTTTTAATAGATTCATTTATCTGAATTGTTCTTTTAGATATGATTGAAATAGCTTCGTAAATGTTATCGGTTTTAGCATCAATAGCATTTCTGTCGTAAGTGATAGTTTCTAGTGGTGCATCAGTTTTTTTAAAATCCATGTTGTTTAATTTACTGTACTGTTATATTTTTTGCAAATGTAGTAATTTCTTTGTCTATAGACTCAATCATTTTTGTTGATTTGTCAATGTATTTAGTTTCCGGATAGGTAGCCATTAATTCATTATGAATTTTTTTTGCTGCTTCTAATCTTTCAAATTTCTTTGAATCAATACTATTTACAGCCAATTCGTAAGATGAATCTAACAGATAAAACAATGCATCCTCTCTGTAGGGAGTGCCTGGGTAATCGGAAATAAAGTCATCTAAAACAATTATTGCAGATTTATAATCTCTTATTGTATTAAATTGTTTTGCTATTTCAAAAGCTTTTAATTCAAGTTTGATTCTTAATTCTTGAACTAAATCGTTTGCATCAGACATTTTTTCAGAATTTGGATAAGAATTTATAAATTCTTGAAGTTTGTCAATAGCAGTTAAAGTTTCTTTTTGATCTAAGCTAAAAACAGGCGAAGTTTTATAGTAAGAATAAGCACCTAAATATGCCGCTTCATCAACTTTTTGGCTAAGTGGATATGCTTTTATAAAACTTTCAAATTGATAACCTGCATCAATATACTTTCTGGTATTTAATAATGAATTAGCATAAAAAAAAGTAACTCTTTCAGCTTGTGGTTTGCCTCTGTATTGAGATTGAATTTGTTCGAATAATCTAGATGCACGTCTAAATTCTTGATCTTCATAATATTTTTCAGCAACTTCATACTTTAATTTGATATCCTCACTTTTTAAAACTCTTTGAAACTCGTTACAAGAAGACAAGGATATTAAGAAAAAAATAATTGGTAATTTATTTTTTAAATACATCTGGCAAATTTAGTATTTTTTTCTAAACGATTTAATAATCTTTTATTATTGTAGAAATTGAATTATTAATCTTAATTTTTAATTCATCTGAAACAGGAACTAAAGGTAATCTCAAAATATTTTCGCATAAATTTAATTTATGTAAAGCAGATTTAATTCCAGAGGGGTTTCCTTCCAAAAAAAGATAATCTAATAATGGCTTTACAATTTTGAATTTTGACTGAGATTCAAACTCTTTTTTTTCCATCGATAGATTAATTATTTCTGAAAATTCTTTAGGAATACAACCTGCAATTACAGAGATAACTCCGTCTCCACCCATTAAAACACTTTGATAAGCAGTATTATCGTCACCAGAAATAACTAAAAAATCATCAGGTTTGTTTATAATTAATTGTTTTACTTGATTTAAATCCCCACTAGCTTCTTTTATACCAATTATATTTTTAAACTCATTTGCTAGCCTTATAGTAGTTTCAGGAAGTATATTGCATCCTGTTCTTGACGGAACATTATATAAAATAATTGGTATTGTTGATGATTGAGCTATTAAAGAATAATGCTTGTAAAGGCCCTCCATTGTAGGTCTATTATAGTATGGTGTTACAGAAAGAATAGCAGAATAACCTAAAAAATCAGATTCTTTTATTTCATTTAATAAAGACATAGTATCATTTGAGCCTAAACCTAAAACCAATGGAACACGATTATTATTAGCTTCAACAAATGCTTTTCTAGAAATAATTTTTTCATCATTACTCATTGTGGAACTTTCTCCTGTAGTACCTTGAACAACAATATAATTAATGTCATTTTCAACAAGAAAATCAACAAGGTTTTTAATGGCTACAAAATCTATTGAAAGATCTTTTTTGAAAGGAGTTACTACAGCTACACCTGTGCCTTTAAGTTTTTTTAATAAACTCATTATTTAATTATTCTTAAGTATTTAATTAATTCACTATCAAATTCTTTAAATTTTTTTATTTTTTCAGAGAAAATTAGATCATTTAATCTTGAATCTACGGAGCTAAAACCAACTCTAAATTTAGCATTCACTTTTGAAGACAATAAAGTCAAAACATTATTGGACTTAAAAAAATTAATTAATAAATCGTAATCATAAGAAATAAATTCCAAGGAGTCTTTTCCTTTTAAATTACCTGAATAAGAAATAGATTTTGGAGTTATATTCATATTTGAAAAAATATTAAAACCATTATCATTTTCTTGAAAAGTAATTAGCTTTAAATCTTTCTCTTTCAAACCTATCCTATGTACTAGTTTGATAAAATTACTAACCTCAACAGGGAACATTGGGTCAATGATACAACCAATTGTTTTTATAGGGTTTGGTTTTATTCTTGTCTGGTTATTTAAAAGTTCTAGTGATTTATTTATCTTTTTTTTAACAAGATTCTCATGTAGTGATTTAAATATCATATCTTTAAAGTTCTGCTAAATTACATATTTAAGAATTGATTACTATTTTTTACAATAAAAACATGAAATTGAAACTAATTGTTTTAATTATAACTCTATTTACAGTTTCTTGCACAAATACAGATTACACTATTTCAAAAATTTCTTACGAAGACAATATTAAAGTTCAAGATTCAGTCGGTGATATTGAAATTGAATTAATTATTAAACCATTTAGAAATAAAATTAAAACGTTAGAAAAAACCGTAGGATTTAGTGAAGAATCTTATAGTATTCGTGATGGCAAATTGGAATCTACTCTTGGTAATTTAATTGCTGATATTTTGTATGAGGAGTCCAATCCTGAATTTTACAAAATGACTTCAAAAAACATAGATTTTGCATTATTTAATTATGGTGGTGTTAGAGGAACATTAAATAAAGGTAAAATAACTCAACATGATTTATTTACAATAATGCCATGGAAAAACTTAGCAACCGTAGTAAAAATAAAAGGAGAAAAAGTTGTTGAATTAGTCCATTATTTTAATAAGGAAAACTTAGCACACCCTAGCACCCGGTTAGAAATAGAGTTTTTTAATGAAAAAATTAAAAAAATACTTATTAATAAAAAACAATTTAATGTGAACAAAAACTATTATGTTTTGACTTCCAACTTTTTACAGGAGGGTGGAGACAAAATGATATTTTTCAAAGATCCTTTGGAAATCTATAACCTAAATTTGAATTTAAGAGACTTACTAATAAAATCAATGAGAAATAAAAAATTTATTAAGAGTAAACTAGATAATAGAATTTTTAGATCAAAATGAAGAGAAGAAATTTTTTAAAACATATAAAAACTTCTACAATTTGTGGATTAACACTCCCATTAACAGGATTAACCAGTTCTTCAAACAAATTTAAAAAAATCACAATCTTACACACTAATGATGTTCACAGTCATATTGATCCATTTCCAGAAAATGATCCAATAAATCCAAATAGCGGAGGGGTTGTCGCTAGATCAAATCTCATAAACTTTATCAAAAAGGGGAATCCCAATACTTTAGTTCTTGATGCAGGTGATGTATTTCAAGGCACACCATATTTTAATTTTTTTGAAGGTGAAGTTGAATTAAAATTGATGAGTAAAATGGGTTATAATGCATCAACTCTTGGAAATCATGAATTTGATAATGGAATTGAAAAATTAGCCAAGTCTTTAAAACATGCTAACTTTTCTTTTTTAAATTCAAATTATACTTTTAAAAACACAGCGCTTGAAAATAAAATAAGTAAATACAAAATTTTTAATGTCGATGGTATCAAAATTGGAGTTTTTGGCTTAGGAATTGAATTAAACGGATTGGTTGAAAAAAAATTGTACACTGGAATAAATTACTTAGATCCGGTTGAAATATCAATTGACATTACTAATGAATTGAAATTTAATCATAATTGTGATTTAATTATCTGTCTTTCTCACTTGGGTTTTTCTTATTCAAAAGACAAAAATATAATGTGTGATTTGGTATTAGCAAAGAAAACAAGAAATATAGATCTAATAATTGGAGGACATACCCACACGTTTTTAGAAAAACCAGTACAAATAAAAAATCTTGATGACAAAAATGTGTTAATTAACCAAGTAGGTTGTTTTGGAATAAATCTAGGTAAAATTGATTTCTATTTTTCAGATGAAAAAATTAAAGAAAGCTCAGATAACATAAAGGTTTAAAGTTTTATTAATTTATCAAAATCTTGCTCAGAAATTATACTAATTCCTAAATCATTAGCTTTTTTTAATTTACTTGGTCCTATTTTATCACCTGCTAACAAATAATTAGTTTTAGAACTCACAGAGCTAAGATTTTTCCCTCCATTAAGGTCAATTATATTTTTTAATTGGTCTCTCGAATAATTTTGAAAAATACCTGAAATCACAAAGGATTTATTTTTAAAAATATCACTAACATTGTTTCTTATATTAATTTGAAATTGTAATCCATTTTTTTTAAGCTTTTCAATATTTAAAATATTATTATCGTTCTTAAAAAAATCAACTACACTTTGTGAAATTCTTTCACCGATTTCATCAACCTCAAGTAATTCTTCATAAGATTGAGAAATTAAATTATCAATTGAACCAAATTTATTTGCAAGGTTCTTTGAAACTGTTTGACCTACATATCTAATTCCTAATGCAAATAAAACTCTTTCAAAAGGTATGTTTTTGGAATCATTTAATCCATTAAATATATTATCAACGGATTTTTCAGCCATTCTATTTAAATTTAATAAATCATCTTTTTTCAAAGTGTAAAGATCAGCATAATTTGTAATAAGTTTGTTTTGAAACATTAGCTGAATAGTTTCATTTCCAATTCCATTTATATCCATTGCTTTTCTTGAAATAAAATGCTGAATTCTTCCTGTAATTTGAGGTGTACAAGAATTGAAATTTAAACAATAATGATGAGCTTCTGATTCGTTTTTTGATAAATTAGATTGACAAGAAGGACACTTGTTAATAAATGAAATTCGATTTGAAAAAAGATTTCTTTTATCAATTTGAACATCAACAATTTTAGGAATAATCTCTCCTCCCTTTTCAATCAAAACGTGATCATTTAAATGTAAATCCAGTTTATTTATTTGATCCTCATTGTGAAGGGAAGCTCGTTTTACTATTGTACCACCTAATAATACAGGATTTAAATTTGCCACTGGAGTTATGGCACCAGTTCTTCCAACCTGATAACTTACAGAAATAAGCGAAGTAGAAGCTTGAAGAGTTTTAAATTTATATGCAATTGACCATCTTGGATATTTAGAAGTAAATCCTAAGGTTTTTTGATAATCTATTTGATTGACTTTAATAACTATGCCATCAATTTCAAAATCTAAATTATTTCTTTTTTTATCCCAACTTTTAATAAAATCAAAAACTTCTTCAATAGAACTACAGAGTTTGAATGAATTTGAAACATTAAAACCCCAATTTGAAGCTGATATCAAATTTTCATATTGTGTTTTTGAATCGTCATTTTCAGAAACAACTTGGTATAAAAAACATTTTAATGGTCGTTTAGCAACCTCTGAACTGTCTTGTAACTTTAAACTTCCTGAAGCAGTATTTCGAGGATTCATGTAGGTGTCTAAACCCTTTTCTATTCTATCATTATTCATCCTATTAAAATCATTGAGTTCAATAAATATTTCACCTCTTATTTGAAATTTTTTCGGGTAATTTCCTTTTAATTTTAAAGGAATAGTTTTGATAGTTTTAATGTTTTCAGTTACATCATCTCCTTGAACTCCGTCACCCCTTGTTACAGCCCTAACTAAAAGTCCATTTTCATAAGTTAAATTAATTGAGACCCCATCAAATTTTAGTTCACATAAATATGTAAGATCACTATTTGGTATTTTTTTTATAATTCTCGTATTAAAATTGTCTAAGTCTTCTTTAGAATATGAATTATCCAAAGAATACATTGGATATTCATGTTTTACATTATTAAATTTTTTAGACACCTTACCTCCCACTCTTTGAGATGGAGAATTAGAATCAAAAAATTGTGGAAACTTTGATTCTAAGTCAATTAATTTTTTTAACATCAAATCAAACTCATAATCACTTATTATTGGAGCATCTTTTACATAATAAAGATGTGTGTGCATATGTAATTCATTTCTAAGATTCTCTAATATATTTTGATCTGAACTCATTTTTTTACAGCCTTAATCATTCTATTTTTTGACCTAAAATCATTTTTAAGTTTAATATCGTAAAATCCTTTATCTTTTAAAAGTTTTATGACTTCTTTAGAAAAATTTTCGTTTATTTCAAGGTATAAAAAACCGTTAGGTTTTAAATTAGTATTTGAAAAATCAAATATTTTCTTATAAAAATATAACGGATCGTCGTCTTCAACAAAAAGAGCAGTGTACGGTTCAAAAAACTTTACATTATTTGATATAAATTTTTTTTCTTTAATTGTAACGTAAGGCGGATTAGAGACTATTACATCGTATTTATTATCAACCAGCTTAGGTTTTGTTATATCTGACAACTCAAACTCTACAGTTACATTATTTAAAGTCGCATTATGATTAGCAATTTTAATAATATCTTCACTTATATCCCAACCTGTTACTTTACAATTATTTAAATTTTTAGATAAACTTACGGCTATACATCCACTACCAGTGCCAATATCCAATATGTTTTTATTTGTATGTTCATCATTGATAATCCAACGAACCAACTCCTCAGTTTCAGGTCTGGGAATCAATACACTATTATTTAATTTAAAAATTAAATTCATAAAATTAGTTTCTCCAATAACGTATTGAATTGGCATCTCATTTAATAAAGAATCAATTGAGTTTTTAAGATTTTGTTCTTGAGTTTTAGGGATTTTAGTACTTGAGTTCAAAATATAATCCATTCTACTACAATTACAAAAATGATCAATTAGCCAGAAAAAAAATTCGTCAAGTTCATTTTTATCAATTCTTGCAATTAATTTGCTTTTAAATAAATTATTAAACTCCAGTAATGTCATTATAAATTTTTTATCATCCATACAGGGCATGAACAGTGACCTGTGTTTCCAATTGGTTTTTGTAAGTAACTAAACCCTTTTTTCAAATATAACGATTGAGCTTTCTTCATATTATGCATTGTCTCTATGTAACATTTTTCAAATCCGTAATCAAGTGCACTTTTCAAACATAAATCTATCATTATATTTCCTAATCCTTTCCCTCTTGCCTCTTCTAAAAAATACATTTTCTGTAGCTCGCATATATTATCATTTGAGTTTTTAAGTTTTGAAATACCTGCCCCACCCAATAAGAAATTATTATGTAGTATTACATAATATGAACTTTTTAAGACATTGTAAGATTGATACATGTTTTCTAATTCTGGATCTGCTAATGCCGTCCCAGTTTCTGGAACATCAAATTCTCGCATAACACTAGATAAAATACGTTGTATTTCTAGATTATCTTCTTCTTTAATTTCTCTAATTAAAAAATCACCTCTAACTTTCATATTTTAAAAGTATTTTTGTGTTGTGAAGATACATCATATATATTAGTAAAAATCTGTGATTTGTTAATAAAAAGAGTTGAAATAGATGAAAAGTATATGTCAAAATGTATACTTCTTGCTAGAAATAATAAATCAAAATATTATCCTAACCCCTCAGTTGGATGTCTTATTGTAAAAAATAATCACGTTATTTCAGAAGGGGTAACATCAAACTATGGTGGAAACCACGCAGAAGTCAACACAATTAATAATGTTAAAAATAAACAAGACCTAAAGGGCTCTACTCTTTATGTAACATTAGAGCCTTGTTCTCATTATGGAAAAACACCTCCATGTGTTGAACTAATAAGCAAGTATGAAATAAGTCATGTTGTAATTGGTACTATTGATATTAGCTCAAAAGTGAACGGAAATGGAATTAAATTCCTTAAAAATAAAGACATAAAAGTAACAGTTGGTGTTTTAGAAAAAGAGTGTAAAAATCTTCATAGAAATTTTCTCCATTTTAACAGTCATAAAAGACCATACATAATATTAAAATGGGCACAAACATTGGATAATTTTATTGCTCCAACAAATAAATCTGATAGTAAACCATTTTGGATTAGTTCTATTAAAAGTAGAAAATTAGTGCACAAATGGAGATCTGAAGAACATGCCATATTAATTGGATATAATACCGCTTTAAGTGACAATCCTTCATTGACAGTAAGACATGTAAAAGGTAACAATCCAATACGAATAATACTTGATGACAAAAATTCACTTGATAAAGATTTAAATGTTTTTAATGGTGAATCTGAAACATTGGTAATTGAAAATTTTTTAAATGAAAACAATTTAGGAAACTACATCTGTGAATTTTTACATAAAAATAAAATTCAATCAATTATTATTGAAGGTGGTAAAAAAACATTAGATCTATTTATTAAAAATAACATTTGGGATGAGGCAAGAATATTTACAAATGATATAAAACTTATTAATGGTGTGCCCAGTCCTAAAATTGAGGGAGCAATAAAATCAAAATATAAAATAGGAGAAGATGAACTAAAAATTATTTATCCAAAACGATTTTATCTAAAATAAATTTTGGACATCTTATCGGTTTATTTGTCTTGGAATTTAAGAAAACTAATTTTGTATATCCTTTTGTTATTAACTCGTTGTCTCTTAAGATGCTGTATTCAAATTCAATCATATAAGATGGTATTTGCTTGAGTTTTGTTAATAAAACAAGTTTGTCGTCAAATAGAGCAGGTTTTCTAAAATTAACTTTAACGTCAATAACGGGTAATAACATACCATCATTTTCCATCTGTTTATAAGAAATACCCAATTTTTTTAACCAAGCAATTCTTCCGATTTCAAAATATTTAACGTAATTTCCATGATATACAAATGACATTTGATCAGTTTCACTATACCTTACTATAATTTCAATTTTATCCTCCAAAAATGTAATTTGTAACTTTTAATTAATTACTTTTTAATATGAGCAAAAAATATTTAATATTCAATAGCAAAATGATTTTTTTTTAATAAAAATTTGCACATATTTGTCATATAATAATAATCAATAAAGTTTAACCAAATTATATTGATTTCAACAACCAAAAATTACAATTTAAATGATTACAGCTGAATCTGTTTGGGAAAACTGTCTTAAATTCATAAAAGACAACATACAGATTCAAGCCTATAAAACTTGGTTCGAACCAATCAAACCAATTAAATTCGAAAACAACGTGCTGAGTGTTCAAGTTCCAAGCAAATTTTTTTATGAATGGCTTGAAGAACATTATGTGAAATTATTAAAACTTGCGTTAAATAAAGAACTTGGAGAAAATGCCAGATTAATATATGTAATTAAAATGGAAAATACATTTGGCAACCTTAGTCCTTTTACTGAAAAAATACCTAGTCAATATAAAACAAATATCCCTTCTCAAAAAGTTGACCTTTCCATTGGAAATCTTCAAACCGAGTTAAGAAATCCCTTTGTAATTCCTGGAATAAAGAATTTAAAAATAGAATCTCAACTAAATCCAAATTATACTTTTGACAATTTCTTGGAGGGAGACGCAAACAGACTTGCAAGATCAGCAGGTTTAGCTGTTTCTAACAAGCCTGGAGGAACATCATTTAATCCCTTATTAATTTTTGGAGGAGTAGGATTAGGTAAAACACATTTAGCACATGCTATTGGAGTTAATGTAAAAGAAAAATTTCCAGAAAAAACAGTTCTTTACATTTCAGCTGAAAAATTCACACAACAGTATATTGATTCAGTCAAAAAAAATAATAGAAATGACTTTATACATTTTTATCAAATAATAGATGTTTTAATTATTGACGATGTTCAATTTTTCTCTGGAAAAACAGGAACACAAGATGTATTTTTTCATATTTTCAATCATTTACATCAAAATGGCAAGCAAGTTATTCTAACCTCAGATAAAGCACCGGTTGATATGCAAGATATTGAACAAAGATTATTATCTAGGTTCAAATGGGGGTTATCTGCTGAACTTCAAAGGCCTGATTATGAAACAAGAGTTTCTATTTTAAAAAACAAACTTTATAGAGATGGGGTGGAAATTTCTGATGAAGTAATTGATTATGTAGCTAAAAATATAAAAGTTAACGTTAGAGAATTGGAGGGTGCTGTAATTTCATTAATAGCACAATCATCTTTTAATAAAAAAGAAATTACAATTGAATTAGCAAAAGGAGTTGTTGAGAAATTTGTTAAAAACACAAAAAGAGAAGTTTCTATAGATTACATTCAAAAAATAGTTTCTGAATATTTTCAGATGGATGTTTCTACTCTTCAGTCAAAAACAAGAAAAAGACATATTGTTCAAGCAAGACAATTAGCAATGTTTTTTGCCAAAAAATTTACAAAAGCATCACTTGCTAGTATTGGATCTCAAATAGGCCGAAGAGATCACGCAACTGTCCTTCATGCTTGTAAAACTGTTGATAATTTATCTTTTACAGATAAACAGTTCAGAAAATACGTTGAAGATTTATCCAAAAAATTTACAGTATAAAATTTATAGATGAGCTTAGGAAAACTTTACCTAGTTCCTAATAAACTCGGTGAGTCAAAAACTTATAATTTCCCTGAACATCAATACACTTTAATAAAAAACACAAAATATTTTATTTTTGAAAATGAAAAACCAGGAAGAGCTTTTATAAAAGAAATAAGTCCTGAAAAAAATCAATCTGAATTAAATATATCAGTTTTAAATAAACACACTATTGAAAAAGAAATTAAGAATTTTTTAAACCCTTGTTTAAGTGGAAATGATATTGCTTTAATTTCAGATGCAGGATGTCCTGGAATTGCAGATCCTGGTTCTGAAATTGTAAGATTAGCACACGAGAATAAAATTAAAGTTATTCCTTTAGTTGGACCTTCTTCAATATTATTAGCGCTTATGGGTTCTGGAATGAACGGTCAAAGTTTTAAGTTTAATGGTTACCTTCCTATTGAAAAAAATGAAAGAAAGAAAAAAATAAAAATTTTAGAAAATAAATCACTAATTACAACTCAAATTTTTATGGAAACACCATATAGAAATAATAAATTTTTATCTACATTACTTGTTACTTTAAGGCCGGAAACAAAATTGTGCATAGCTTGTGATTTGACTTTAAGTAGTGAATATATAAAAACAAAGGAAGTTAAAATTTGGAAATCAACTAAAGTTGATATTCATAAAAGACCCACTATTTTTTTAATACAAAGCAATTAAACCTTAGGCTTTCTTACGGCTTCAACCATTGATAAGTCAAAATTTTGAAAATATTTTATATACTTTGAAATTGAAGTTCCAAAGGCATCTTTTTTATCATCTTTTCCACCTGAACGCAAATATTTTTTTACATTTCCAGGTCCAGCTAAGTGAGCAGCAGCAATTATTCCAGACTCACTTATTTTAGTTTCATTAATTATTGTTCCAACAAACCATTTTATGTCTCTTCTTAAAATCCATTTATTTCTCTGAACATTAATTAAGAAAACTCTTTCTTGAAGCTTTGCATCATTAATGAAATTTTTAGAATTTTTAATTCCATACATTTTAAGAGTATTCAAATTAAATTGATACTTACCCATAAAGCCAAATTTATTGATACGATTGTAACGACCACTTGATTCCTTGAATCCAAGTAATTCTTTAAAACCAGTATAATCATCAATTAAAAAAATATAATTGGGTATTTCAATATTTTTATCAGCTGATACTATGTATTCTAAGTCAATATATGAGTTGTCAAATGTTTTATTATAATCAGTGGAGATAAAAGAAGTGCTAAATACAAATAAGATTGTAAGCACTAAATTGTTTTTGAACATACTATACATTATAACTATAATAAGATAAAATCAATTTAAAATATGGCGCAAACATACATAAAATATTAATTATCTGATAATCAATATATTACCTTCTTATGTTGTTTTTTTTAAGCCAATTTGTATACTGGCGTTTGTTTTTGTTGTGTTGCCTGTATGTTTTAGCAAAAATATGATATCCAGGTCTTTTAACATCTGCAACAAAAAACAAGTATTCATGAGTTTCCATTTCTAAAACAGATTCAATTGATGAAAAATCAGACATATAAATCGGGCCAGGCGGCAGCCCCCTATTTATATAAGTATTGTAAGGTGATTTTATTTTAAGATCTCGATATAAAACCCTTCTAATTTTTTTATCAAACCCTTTTTTTTCCTTTATTGTATAAACAACAGTTGGATCAGCTTGCAGTTTCATTCTTTTCTTTAATCTATTGAAATAAACACCTGAAATAGTTGGTCTTTCATCAACTTTAGGGGTTTCTCTTTGAACTATTGAAGCCAAAACAGAAACTTCAACAGGGCTTAAATTTAATGACCTAGCTTTTTGTTTTCTTAAATTATTCCAATATAAATTGTATTGATAAAGCATTTTATCACGAAACTGATCTGCGCTTGTGTTCCAATAAAATTCATAGGTGTTTGGAAGAAAAATAGCAAAAACAGACTCAGAGTTTAAATTATTCGTGTTTAAAAATAATTTTTCATTAAATGAATTCATTAAACTTAAACTATCAGCTTCTATGTATTTCGATATTCTAGAAGCTAAATTTTCTAACCTTTCCACATTGTTAAAAGTTACTTTTACAGGGACATTGTTAAATTTTAATGAATTTAGAATTTCTTTATTTGAAAAACCTTTTTTTATTTCATATTTACCCGCTTTAATATTTAAAATATATTTTTTTTTATATGCTGCGTCAAAGAAAGTTGAGGAATCTTTTAGCAAAGGAAAGATTTGTTTTTTTAAATTATCTAAGCCTGATCCTGTTGGAATATATAGATAAATTTTCTCTTCATTAAAACTTGTGTTTTCAGCATAATAAGTATTGTAGTAGTTAATAGTAAACATTAAAGCCAAAAACAAAAAACATGTAACTCCTAACCCAATTATAAATTTATATAATGATTTATTTTCCATTTATATATCAATTTCACCTGAAAATACCATTTCAACTCCTCCAGATAATTTAATATCAAAATATCGTTCTTCGATAGTATCAAATTTAACGGATAATTCTCCTCCTTTTGTTTTTATTACAACTTCTTTAGAATTTGTTTTTCCTAATTTAAACATAGCTAAAGCTACCGCTGTAACACCTGTTCCACAGGAAAGCGTCTCATCCTCTACTCCTCTTTCATATGTTCTTACTGAAAATTCATTTTCTGAGATTTGTTCTACAAAATTCACATTAACTCCATTTTTTTTAAATAAAGAATTGTTTCTTATTTTCTTGCCATTTTCAAATACTTTATAATCATTGAGACATTGAACAATTTTTACATAATGAGGAGATCCAGTATCTAACAAAAGATCATCTCCTATACTTTTAATATTTCTAACTGGCTTCATAGACAAAGTAATTATATTATCTAAAATTGAAGCATCGTGTAATCCATCATAGGCAGTAAAAACTGTATTATCATTAATAATTTTAAGATTTTGAACAAATTTTACAGAACAACGAGCACCATTTCCACACATCGATCCTAAATTTCCATCAGAATTATAATAATTCATTGTAAAGTCAGAAGATTTTGAAGGTTCTATTAAAATTAATCCATCGCATCCGATTCCATATTTTCGATCACAAAGTCTTTTAATCAAAGAATAGTTTTCAGATGGAAAAGATAAATCAGTGTTGTCAATAATTATAAAATCATTTCCTGTTCCTTGATATTTTTGAAATTTAATCTTCATTTTTTATAATATAACGAATATATAAAAAGAAAAAGTTGTTAAAAAGTAGTTAAAATATATTTTTCTAAAATTTAAAAATATAATTTTGAATTAAAATTTTATTATGAAAAAATTACTTTATACTTTTTTAGTTTCATTATTTGGAGGATTTTTAGCATTATTCATGCATAATTTTTATTATGACCATTCAAATAATATTATCACAGAGGAAAAAGATAATATGGTTAATATTTCATTTAATCCGTTATCTAACAGTAATTTAAGTGTTGAAAATGATTTTGTTTCTGCTGCAGAAAAAACTATTCACTCTGTTGTTCACGTAAAAAACACTAGTATTAGTGGGGGGAATTCTTCACTTTGGGATTATTTCAATAATTCTGGAGGAAAAACAAGAGTTGGAATGGGATCTGGAGTTATAATTTCAGAAGATGGATATATAATCACAAATAATCACGTGATTGAAAATGCTAGTACAATTGAGATTACCACAAATAATAACAAGACATATAATGCTGAACTTTTAGGAAGTGATGAAGTTTCAGATATTGCTGTTCTAAAAATTGTCGGAGACGAATCATTTCCTTATATCAGATTTGCAGATTCTGACCAAACTAAAATTGGAGAATGGGTGTTAGCTGTAGGAAATCCATTCAATTTAACTTCTACAGTAACAGCAGGAATAATTAGTGCAAAATCAAGAGATTTAAACGATTTTGATTCAAAAAATCAATCATTTATTCAAACTGATGCTGCAGTTAATTCAGGAAATAGTGGAGGCGCTTTAGTTAATACTAACGGAGATTTAATTGGAATTAATACTGCCATCACAAGTGGAACTGGTGGATTTGTTGGTTACTCGTTCGCTGTTCCAAGTAATGTAGCTAGAAAAATTTTTGAGGATATAATTGAATTTGGAAACGTGCAAAAAGGATTACTTGGAGTAACAGGATTTGGGCTAAACTCTAAATCTGCAAATGAACTTAACATAGATCTAACTGAGGGGTTTTTTGTAAATGATACTGAAGCAGAAATGGGAGCAGAAAGAGCTGGAATTATAAAAGGGGATGTAATAATCAGCCTTGATAATATTAAAATCGAAAAATTTTCTGATTTATCAGGATACTTAAGTACAAAAAGACCTGGTGATAAAATTTCAGTTGGTATAATCAGAGATAATAAGAATATTAAATTAAGAGTGACTTTAGAAAAAAATAATAATGTAAGTTTTTTAGGAATGCAATTAAAAAATATGACTAAAACTGAATTAGAGTCTTATAAAATAACGCACGGATTAAAGATATCAAATTTAAGAAATAGTTCTCTTTTTAGAATGGGAGTAAAACCAGGATATGCTTTAACAGAAATTAATAACAATGAAATAAAAAAAACTGAAGATCTATCTAATTATAATTCAAATACAAAAATTAACCAAATGATATTTGTGAGTCCAAATGGGGAAAAAGAAAGACTTATTTTTGAGTAATGAGAATTGATATAATAAGTGTTTTACCTAAATTAATTGAAAGTCCTTTCAACGCTTCAATACTCAAACGAGCAATTGACAAAAAACTAATTGAAGTTAATTTTCATGATTTAAAAGATTATGCTTCTAGCAAAAGAAGACAAGTAGATGATTATCAGTTTGGAGGAGGATCAGGTATGGTAATGATGATTGAACCCATAAAAAAATGTATAGATTCACTAAAAAAAGAAAGAAAATATGAAGAAGTTATTTACATGACACCAGATGGTGAAATGTTAAATCAAAAAATTTCTAATAAACTTTCATTAAAAGGAAATATAATTATTTTATGTGGACATTATAAAGGCGTAGATCAAAGAGTTAGAGATAGTTTAATAACCATGGAAATATCAATTGGAGACTACGTGCTTTCTGGTGGAGAGCTGCCTGCTGCAGTACTTTGCGATTCAATAATTAGATTAATTCCAGGCGTATTAGGAAACGAAACATCTGCACTAACCGATTCTTTTCAAGATGATTTATTGGCTCCACCAGTCTATACAAGACCTTCCTCATTTGAGAACTTAGATGTTCCTGAAATTCTTCTTTCTGGAGATAAATTAAAAATTGAACTTTGGAGAGAGGAAAAAGCTTTAGAAAGGACTAAAAATTTAAGACCAGACATTTTTGACTGAAATCTTTCTATAAATTAAAAAAAAAATGTAATTTCGCATTCGATTTTATTATAACCACTGACGATAATCGTGGATGTTGTAATAAATTAATTTAAAATCTTACACAATGGAATCTTTAATAAAATTCGTACAAGATGAATTTGTAACGAAAAAAGAAATCCCAACATTCAAATCTGGAGACACAATAACCGTTTATTATGAAATTAGAGAAGGTGAAAAAGTCCGTACTCAGTTTTTTAAAGGTGTTGTAATTCAAATCAAAGGAACTGGACTTACCAAAACTTTTACTATCAGAAAAATGTCTGGTACTATTGGTATCGAAAGAATTTTTCCTTTTAATCTTCCAGCTATTCAAAAAATAGAAATTAATAAAAAAGGAAGAGTAAGAAGATCTAGAATTTATTATTTTCGAGAATTAAGAGGTAAAAAAGCTAGAATAAAAGAAATTAAGAGGTAATTTAATACTCATACAAACTTGATGAAAAAAATTATAGTTAATAATCCAGTTGTTGAATTAGATGGAGATGAAATGACTAGAATTATTTGGGATTTTATTAAAACCAAATTAATACTACCCTACTTAGACCTAGATATTAAATATTATGATTTAAGTGTTAAACACAGAGATTTTACTGATGATCAAGTTACAATTGATTCAGCTGAAGCTATAAAAAAATATAATGTTGGTATTAAGTGTGCAACTATTACTCCAGATGAAGATAGAGTTGTTGAATACACATTAAAAAAAATGTGGAGATCTCCAAATGGAACAATAAGAAATATCGTTGGAGGAACGGTTTTTAGAGAACCTATAATTATGAAAAATGTTCCAAGGTATGTTCAAGGATGGACGAAACCGATTTGTATCGGCAGACATGCATTTGGTGATCAATATAAAGCCACTGACATAGTTACTCATGGAAAAGGAAAATTAACTATGACTTTCACACCTGAAAACGGAGATAAACCTAAAACTTGGGAAGTGTATAATTTTCAAGAAAATGGAGTTGCCATGAGCATGTATAATATTGATTCTTCGATTTATGGATTTGCGAGATCTTGCATGAATCAAGCTTTAACCAAAAAATGGCCTTTATATTTATCTACAAAAAACACTATTTTAAAAGCTTATGACGGACGTTTTAAGGACGTCTTTCACGAAGTTTTTACAAATGAGTTTAAAGAAAAATTTGAAGCAGCAGGCATAACATACGAACATAGATTAATCGATGATATGGTTGCAGCCGCAATGAAATGGAATGGCGGATTTGTATGGGCTTGTAAAAACTATGACGGTGATGTTCAATCTGACACAGTTGCTCAAGGTTTTGGCTCATTAGGTTTAATGACTTCGACTTTAGTCACACCTGATGGAAAAACAATGGAAGCAGAAGCTGCACATGGAACTGTAACTAGACATTATAGAGAACATCAAAAAGGTAATGAAACTTCTACCAATCCGATAGCTTCTATATTTGCTTGGACTAGAGGTCTAGCTCACAGGGGGAAACTTGACAACAATAATGAACTAATAGACTTTTGTAAAACATTAGAAACTGTTTGTATAGAAACAGTTGAAAACGGTCAAATGACAAAAGATTTAGCGCTGCTAATTCATGGAAAAAGTTTAAACAGATCTCATTATTTAAACACACAAGAGTTTTTAGATGCCATTAAAAAAGGTTTAGACTCAAGCTTTAATTAGTAAATATACTGGCATATTATTTGTTATTAATTAATTAAAAATTATTCAAATAATTTTAAAATTTATTAATGTTCAAAAAGTTTTTATATTTATTTCTTATCCTCTTCACCAATTTTATTTATTCTCAAAATAATTTTACTTTTAGTGGATATGTTATGTCCTCTGAAAGTAATGAACTTATAATTGGAGCAAATATCGTTTTTCCAGAAATTAATTCTGGGGCTATCACAAACAGTTACGGTTTTTTTTCAATTACGATTCCAGAGGGTGTCTACAAAGTAGAAATTAGTTCGATTGGATTTAAGAATATTTCAAAAAAGATTTTCCTTCAAAAAGATTTAAAAGTAAATTATTATTTAGAAGAAAATATTGAAAATTTAAATGAAGTAGTTGTCACTAAAAATGTTGAAGAAATAGATATAAAAAAACCTATAATGAGTTTAAATATCTTATCTAATAAAACAATAAAACAAACTCCTGTATTATTTGGAGAATCAGATTTGTTAAAAACAATTCAACTTTTGCCTGGAGTTTCAAATTCTGGTGAGGGAACTGGGGGGTTTAATGTTCGTGGTGGTGCTGGCGATCAAAATTTAATATTATTTGATGAAGCTATTATTTATAACTCCTCACACCTATTTGGGCTGTTTTCGGTATTTAATTCAGATGCAATTAAAGAATTAAAACTTTATAAGGGTGGGATTCCTGCATCATATGGCGGAAGATTATCCTCAGTGTTAGATGTATATCAGAAAGATGGAAACAGTAAGTCAAACAAATTTAGTGGTGGAATCGGACTAATTTCAAGTAGATTACTTTTTGAAGGTCCAATACAAAAAAACAAAAGTTCATTTTTAATTGCAGGTAGAGGATCTTATGCACATTTATTTCTAAAATTAACTGATATTGAAAATGTAGCATATTTTTATGATTTAAATACAAAATCTAACTTCAAAATAGACGATAAGAACACGCTTTACTTTTCAGGATATTTTGGAAGAGATTTATTTAGATTAAATAATACTTTTTCGAATACTTATGGGAATTCCACAATTAACTTAAGATGGAATCATTTGTTGAGTGACAAAACATTCACAAATACTTCAGTTATATATAGTGATTATTATTATGGCCTAACTCTTGATTTCATAGGATTTAATTGGAATTCAGGAATTAAAAATTTAAATATAAAGTTCGATTTAAAAAATTATTATTCTGAAAAAATTCAATTTAATTATGGACTTAATTCTATATATTATGAATTTAATCCAGGCGAGATAAAACCGATTAACGGTTCAGGAATTAATTATAAAAATTTAAATAAAAAGTATGCATTGGAAAATTCTGCATACTTTGATGTTATTCATAATATATCTAAAAGATTTGCGTTAAGATATGGCTTAAGATTTAATCAGTTTCTAAGATTCAAACAAAATGGTCTTAATAGTTATTTAAATGATAATCCTGTTGAATATGATTCTAATCTAGGTATATATAAAGGCGCTGAAGCTATAGGAGAATTTAACATAAATAAAAATACTTTAAAAGCATATGGAAATATAGAACCTAGATTAAATGTAGCCTACAACTTCGATAATAAATCAATAAAAGCTAGCTATAATAGATTAAATCAGTACATCCATTTAATTTCAAATACAAGTGCACCAGCTCCATTGGATGTATGGACACCTAGCGGTCCTTATTTAAAACCCCAAAAACTAGATCAATGGGCATTAGGATTTCAATCAAAAATTAAAAATAAATTTAACTTAGAAACTGAATTATTTTATAAAAAAATTAAAAACAGACTTGATTATATTGATGGCGCAGATTTAGTAGCAAATGAAGCAGTAGAACGTGTTTTATTATCAGGAAAATCAAGAGCATATGGATGGGAATTTTTATTTAAAAAAAGCCAAGGTAAACACACTTATTGGTTTGCTTATACTCTTTCAAAATCTGAACAAAAAACTGAAGGAAGAACAAGTTTTGAAAAAGGAATAAATGATGGTGAATGGTATTACACTCCGTATGATAAAACTCACGACATTAGTTTTGTTTCAAATTATAAAATTTCAAATAAATTTACACTAAATACTAATTTCATTTTTCAAACTGGTCAACCCACTAATTACCCAGTTGGTCAGTACACTTATATGGATTTAAACATCCCAAATTATGGACCTAGAAATTCTAAAAGATTACCAAATTATCATAGATTAGATGTTTCAGTAACATTAAATTCTCAAAAAATAAAAAAATACAAAAGTGAATGGGTGTTTGGTTTTTATAACATTTACAACAGAGATAATGCAAATTCGATTTTTTTTAGAGAGAATAGTGAAACTTTAAAAAATGAGGCGGTTCAACTATCTATTTTTGGTATTGTACCAAGCATAACCTACAACTTTAAATTTTGATGAAAAAACTCATATTAATAACTTTAATAGCATTCACATCAAGTTGTGAAAAAGTAATAGAAATAGAAACAGATTTTGAGGATAAAAGACTTGTAATAGACGCTAGTATATCAAAACATAAAGATAGTATCAACGGAATAGCTGTTGTCAAGCTAAGTGAAACAATACCTTATTTTTCTGACAAATCTAATACTGTAGAAAATGCACTAGTTTCTATTAAGGTAAATGAAGAAAATTTTAATTTAAATTTTGACAATGTAAAATCATATTATTGGTCCAAATTAAATAATATTGAAAATGAAGATTATCTTTTATCCATAAAGCGTGACGACAATATTTATATTTCAACTGAAAAATTAATTCAAACACCAAAAATTAACTCTGTTAAATTTGGAGAAAGAAAGTCATTAAATGAAGATGAAGTTGAATTACTTGTAACTTTTAATGATCCACCTGAATTAGGCAATTATTATTTATGGAAATTTGGTCCTAAAAAAAATGGAAAATTTGATTATTTACCTGCTCTTGATAAGTACATAAACGGAAATGAATTTACTTTTTCATTTTTTATTGATAAAACTGAATATTTAAAAGATGTGGATTATATCAACATTGAAATAAATGGAATAAGTGAAGACTATTATAATTATCTTAACATACTTACCTCTCAAGCTGGAGCACAAAGCGGAAGGCCATTTTCTACGGCAAACGCAGTTATCAAGGGTAATATTATAAATCAATCAAATCCTGAAAATTTTCCACTGGGATATTATATAGTTTCTGAATTTGATTACTTTAGATTATCAAAAGAAGATGCTCCTGCTGATTTTTTTGATTAAAAAATAATTTATGAGTTTTGAAAGAATAACAGAATCAAATTCAAATTATGATGATTTAGAGTTAAAATCTTCTTTAGAACTGTTGAAAATAATTAATAATGAAGACCAATCCGTAGCTTTTAGTATTAAAAAAGAATTACACACGATAAATAAATTAATTTTAAAAGTAATTAAGCAAATAAATAAAGGAGGAAGGCTTTTTTACATAGGATCGGGAACAAGCGGAAGATTAGGTGTAGTTGATGCGTCTGAGTGTCCTCCAACCTTTGGGGTTGATAACACTCTTGTTAATGGAATCATAGCAGGTGGTGATAAAGCTATAAGAAAAAGTATTGAAAATGCTGAAGATGAGCCAATGAAAGGCTGGGAAGACTTATTAGAACACAACATAAACAAAAATGATTTTGTAATTGGAATTGCTGCATCAGGAACTACACCTTATGTAATCGGTGCTATAAGTAATTGCTTTAAAAATAACATACCTTCAGGCTGTATTACATGCAATCCAGGCAGTCCATTATCTTTAGCTTGTGAATACCCAATTGGAATAAATGTTGGGCCCGAAGTAGTTACTGGAAGTTCAAGAATGAAAGCTGGGACAGCTCAAAAAATGGTATTAAATATGATTTCAACAATATCAATGATTAAGATTGGTAAAATAAAGGGAAATAAAATGGTAGACATGCAGCTTTCAAATGAAAAATTAGTAAACAGAGGAAAAAATATTATTATGAATACGCTAGGCGTAAATGAGAAAAAGGCAAATGAGCTTTTAAATGTTCATAAAAGTGTTAGAAAAGCAATTAATAGTCATTCAAAATGAAAGAAAATCTATTCGGCAAAGGTTTTAAACAAATAATACTTTCCTTCTTTTTTATGTTCTTAGGCCCTACCCTCATGTTTCAGTCCCTTAAAAACCAAGAACATCCTTGGTTTTCAATTGTTTTTACCATTAGTTTAATTATTTGCTTCACTGCAATTTATTATGGTTTTAAAGGATTGAAAAGTATAATGAAAGCTATTTTTAAAAAAAAAGACAGTTAAGTTGTTAAGTATTTCAATGATATTATCTTTGCATTAATATTTTTTTTTAAAATGATTCAAATAAAATTTCCCGATGGAGCTATTAGATCTTATGAATCTGGTGTAACCCCTTTTCAAATTGCATCTTCAATTAGCGAAGGACTTGCTAGAAATATAATTTCCGCAAAATTTAATGGAAAAATAATTGAAACAGTTAGTCAGTTAATTGACAATGGAGATTTAACTTTTTACACATGGAATGATTCTGAAGGCAAAAAAGCCTTCTGGCACTCATCAGCTCATTTATTAGCACAAACTTTAAAGGAATTTTATAACAATATTAAACTTACTATTGGTCCTGCAATCAATAATGGATTCTATTATGATGTAGATTTTGGAGAGCATGTAATGTCAGAAAAAGATTTTTCTAAAATAGAAAAAAGAATGATTGAAATTGCTAGAGAAAAACACGAATTTAAACTTAGATCAATTTCAAAAAAATCTGCTCTAGAATATTACACAGATATTAACAATCAATACAAAGTAGAACTAATAAAAAACTTAGAAGACGGAGAAATAACATTTTGTGATCACGATAATTTTACTGATTTGTGCAAGGGGGGTCATATTCCTCACACTGGATATATAAAAGCAGTAAAACTAATGAGTGTTGCAGGTGCTTATTGGAGAGCTGATCAAAACAATAAACAACTTACCAGAGTTTATGGAATTTCTTTTCCTAAACAAAAAGAATTAACAGAGTATTTAGAACTTATTGAAGAAGCTAAAAAAAGAGATCATAGAAAACTTGGAAAAGAATTAGAATTATTTACATTTTCAAATAAAGTTGGACAAGGTCTACCTTTATGGCTTCCTAAAGGTGCTGAACTAAGAGAAAGGTTAGAAAACTTCTTGAAAAAAGCTCAAAAAAAGGCTGGATATAAACAAGTTATATCACCACACATAGGAAATAAAGAACTTTACATGACCTCTGGTCATTATCAGAAATATGGAGAAAGTAGTTTTCAACCAATTACAACACCTGCAGATGGAGAAGAGTTTTTATTAAAACCTATGAATTGTCCACACCACTGTGAAATGTATAATGCAAAACAATGGAGTTATAGAGAACTTCCCGTTAGATATGCTGAGTTTGGAACAGTTTATAGATACGAACAAAGTGGTGAATTACATGGGTTAACAAGAGTTAGAGGTTTTACTCAAGATGACGCCCATATTTTTTGTACTCAAGATCAATTAAATTCTGAATTTAAAAATGTAATAAACTTGGTATTATATGTTTTTAAATCACTTGGATTTGAAAACTTTACAGCTCAGGTTTCTTTGAGAGATAATGAAAGTAAGGATAAATATATTGGTTCTGATAATAATTGGAAAGAAGCAGAAAATGCTATTGTAAACGCAACTAAAGAAAAAGGGTTAGATTATAAAATTGAATATGGAGAAGCTGCATTTTATGGACCAAAATTAGATTTTATGGTTAAAGATGCTTTGGGAAGAGAGTGGCAACTAGGTACAATACAAGTTGATTATAATCTTCCTGAAAGATTTGATTTAAAATATATTGACAAAAATAATGAATCACAAAGACCTGTGATGATTCACCGAGCTCCTTTCGGAAGTTTGGAAAGATTCATAGCTATTTTAATTGAACATACGGGTGGTAATTTTCCATTATGGCTAACTGCGAATCAAGTATCTATTATACCTGTTGGAGAAAAACACAAAATATATAGCAAAAAAGTTTTAAAATTACTAGAAAATTACGAAATTCGCGCGACTGTAGATGACAGAAACGAGACGGTTGGGAAAAAAATACGTGAATCAGAACTTAAAAAGGTTCCTTTTATGTTAATTGTTGGTGATGAAGAAGTTAAACAAAAAATATTTCCTGTTAGAGCTCATGGCGGAAAAGACATAGGGAAAATGAATATTGATGAATTTATTCAATTTATAAAGAAGAAGACAACTGAAAATATAAAAGATTTTTAAATAATTTAAACTTACAGCTATAGCAATTAGAAGAAAAAGAAGCAGAAGACCTGCTAGAATAATTAAAGAGAATCCTCATAAAATAAATGGATTCATAAGAGCTAATGAAATTAGACTCGTAGGCAATAATGTTGAAGTTGGTGTATATCCACTTCAAAAGGGTATTGAGCTAGCTAATGAATTAGAATTAGATTTAGTTGAGATCTCTCCAAAAGCTTCACCACCAGTTTGTAAAATATTAGATTATAAAAAGTTTTTATACGAACAAAAGAAAAGAGATAAAGTTTTAAAAGCAAAGTCAACTAAAGTAATTGTAAAAGAAATTAGATTTGGCCCACAAACAGATGAACATGATTATCAGTTTAAAAAGAAACATGGAATTAAGTTTCTTAAAGAAGGTGCCAAATTAAAAGCTTATGTTTTTTTTAAAGGAAGATCGATAATTTTTAAAGAACAAGGACAAATATTATTATTAAAACTTGCTCAAGAATTAGAAGAATATGGAAAAGTTGAGTCTTTACCAACAATGGAAGGAAAAAAAATGATTATGTTTGTTGCCCCAAAGAAATAAATAATATAGAAGTTATGCCTAAAATGAAAACAAAATCTAGTGCTAAGAAAAGATTCAAAGTTACTGGAACAGGTAAAATTAAAAGAAAGCACGCTTTCAAAAGTCACATTTTAACAAAGAAGTCTAAGAAAAGAAAGCTTAAGTTAACACATTCTGGGCTCGTAAGTGACAGCGATAGTGATAACATTAAACAACAATTACGTTTGAAATAAAACGGTTTATAAAATAAGTATAACCAGGAAAAAGGTATAAAGATCATAATTATGACACCTAATCCAAAAAAATAAATAAAATGCCAAGATCAGTAAATTCAGTTGCCTCAAGACAAAGAAGAAAAAAAATTCTTAAACAAGCTAAAGGATATTTCGGAAGAAGAAAAAACGTTTGGACCGTAGCTAAAAATGCTGTTGAAAAAGGTCTTACCTATGCTTACAGAGATAGAAAAAACAAGAAAAGAACATTCAGAGCCCTCTGGATCACTAGAATAAATGCTGGAGCAAGATTACACGGATTATCTTATTCTGAATTAATGGGTAAATTAAAAGCTAATAATATTGATATTAATAGAAAAGTTTTAGCTGATTTAGCAATGAATAATCCTCAAGCTTTTACTGAAATTGTTAATAAAGTAAAATAAGGGTATTTAAAAAGGCATGTCCTCATTATCGTCTCTGTATCCACCACTTTCAAAAGCTTGATCTGGATTAACTTTCAAACTATCCTTGTTTATTTTTGATTGGTATTCAAATGGAGTTTCAAAATTATCTAAGTTTTCAAATTTTCCTAAATTAGAAACAAACTTTAGTTTAATATTATTCAACCCTCCATTCCTGTGTTTTGCAACTATAAATTCAGCTTGTCCTGCAGAGGGAGTTCGTTCTTCATCGTCCCATTCGTCAATTTTATAATATTCAGGTCTATATATAAAAGATACAATATCAGCATCTTGTTCAATAGCACCAGATTCTCTTAAATCTGAAAGTATAGGTCTTTTACTACCCCCTCTTGTTTCAACTGCCCTTGATAACTGAGATAAAGCAATAACCGGAACATCAAGTTCCTTAGCTAAAGCTTTTAAGTTTCTAGAAATAGTTGATATTTCTTGTTCACGGTTACCATTTTTGTTTGAACCTCCAGCAGTCATTAATTGAAGATAATCAATTACGATAAGTTTAATTCCGTGTTGGGAAGACAACCTTCTAGCTTTAGCTCTTAGATCAAAAATAGACAATGAGGGTGTATCATCAATAAATAGTGGAGCATTCTCAAGAGCAGATACTTTTACGTTTAATTGCTCCCATTCAAATTTTTCTAAATTACCAGTTCTTAATTTTTCAGAAGACAATCCTGTTTCTGAGGAAATAAGTCTTGTAATTAACTGTATCGAAGACATTTCAAGAGAGAAAAAAGCTATTGGAATATTTTGAGCTACAGCAATATTTCTAGCCATAGATAGTGTTAAAGCAGTTTTACCCATACCAGGTCGAGCTGCAATAATTACTAAATCACTTGGTTGCCATCCAGAGGTTAATTTATCAAGATCAGAAAAACCTGAAGGAATTCCGCTAAGACCATCTTTATTTGATATTTCTTCGATTTTTTTCTTTGCTTGTATCACTAAGCTTTGAGCAGTTTCGGTAGATTTTTTAATGTTTCCTTGAGTAACATCATACAATTTAGATTCTGCTTTATCTAATAAATTAAAGACATCTTTAGTTTCGTCATAAGATTCTTCTATAATTTCAGTTGAAATTCTAATTAAACTTCTTTGTATATATTTTTGTAAAATAATTCTGGCATGATATTCAATATGGGCAGATGATGAAACTTTTTGCGTAAGTTGAACTAAATAGTAATCCCCTCCAGCTTTTTCTAATTTTCCATCAGACTTAAGTTTTGTTGAAACGGTTAATAAATCTATTGGTTCAGTGTTTTCAAACAGCTTTACTATACTTTGAAATATATATTGATGAGATTCTTTATAAAAAGCTTCAGAATGTAAAATGTCTATAACTGCATCTACACCCTTCTTATCTATCATCATAGCACCCAAAACAACTTCTTCTAAATCTAAGGCTTGAGGAGGTAGTTTTCCTTTTTCAAAGGGAACTACCTGAGGAGTTTTAAAAGATCTATCAAAATTTGGTTTGACTTTTTCCATACATCTAACTTAGAAAAAGTTAAATAGATTTAACTATAAAAGAGAATTATAAAACAAACAAGAGTTTGTTAATAAATCAAATTATTTGTTAATATCAAGAAGTTTTTATTCGTCAAACACACCCATCGAAGTAAACTTATCCATTCTATCATTAATAAGGTCTTCCATATTTTTTTGAGACAATAAATTAAATGAATTGATAATAGCCTTTTTAACAGATTTAAAAATCTTTTCTCTATCATTATGAGCTCCTCCTAGAGGTTCAGAAATAATTTTATCAATTAACTTATACTTTTTCATATCGTTAGGTGTTAATTTTAAAGCTTCAGCAGCTTTCTCTTTATAATCCCAACTTCTCCAAAGAATTGATGAACAAGATTCAGGAGATATAACAGAGTACCAGGTGTTTTCTAGCATCATTACATGATCTCCTATTGCAATACCCAAAGCTCCACCAGAAGCACCCTCACCTATTACAATTGAAATAATTTGAGTTCTAATATTAAACATTTCAAAAATATTTCGTGCTATGGCTTCTCCTTGCCCCCTTTCTTCAGCTTCTAATCCAGGAAAAGCACCAGGTGTGTCAATTAAAGTAACAATAGGGATATTAAATTTCTCTGCAGACTTCATAAGTCTTAATGCTTTTCTGTACCCTTCAGGGTTAGCCATACCAAAATTACGATATTGACGTGTTTTTGTATTATATCCCTTTTGCTGACCGATAAACAGAAATGATTGATCATTAATTTTTCCGAATCCACCAATCATGGCTTTATCATCACCTATATTCCTGTCGCCATGCAATTCTAAAAATGATCCGTTTGTTAAAGCTTGAATATAATCTAATGTATATGGTCTAGAGGGATGTCTAGAAAGTTGTACTCTTTGCCATGGGCTAATGTTATTATAAATATCACGTTTGGTAATATCAATTTTTGTTAACAATTTTTCGCAAGTCTCAGAAACATCTATCTCAGATTTATCACCAATTAATTTGCATTCAGCTAGCTGGTCCTCTAATTCTTTTAAAGGAGATTCAAAGTCTAAATATTCCATACAATTAAAATATTTTTCAAATATATAAATAAAAAAAAATTAAATAATTTTATTTTTACGAAGCTTTATAATTCCATTTAAAATAACAGATATAAAAATTATAATAAAGCCAATATAAAATTCTATAGAAAGCTGACTGTTTTCATTTAGAATAATTATTGCTAAAATAATACCATAAACTGGCTCCATGTTGATGGATATCATTAATGAATAAGGAGATAAATGTTTTAAAACTTCAACAGAGATGACAAAAGCATAAGCTGTACATACTGATCCTAATAACAATAGCCAGAACCAGTCAGAACTAGAAAGTTTAAAAAACTCAGTATTAAAATCACCAAGAAAAATTAAGATCAAAGTTATTAATATGACTCCACCTAAAAGTTCATAGATTGTTATTACCAAAGAACTAGACTCTTTAATAAGCTTTCCATTAAGTAATCCAAAAACCACACTAAGAAAAACTGAAATTAAGGCATAAAAGATACCTTCAATATAATAATATTGAGATTTAAAGATTAAAGAAGTACCAATAACAACAAAAATTCCTAAAAAAATTTCATATGGGATTATTTTTCGTTTATAAAATAAAGGTTCCAAAAATGAAGTTAAAAATGCCCCTAATGAAAGCACACTAAGGGTAATTGAGACATTAGAAACTTTAATCGCTTGAAAAAAAGTAATCCAATGTAAAGAAATTAATACTCCGCAAAAAAGCAATTTAATTAGAATCTTATTAGAAACTTTTATGTTTATTTTAAAAATTATTGCAAAAAGTATTAAAATAACAAAAGCAATTAACATTCTATACCAAACTAAACTTAAAGAGCTTACAGATATTAATGAACCTAGTATTGCAGTAAATCCAAAAATGAAAACTATAAAATGGAAATGTAAAAAACTATTAAGTTTATTTTTTTGCATTTTTCAAAAAATAAATAGCTAATAATAAAAAAGCAAAATTTGGTATCCATGCACCTAAAAAAGGAGATAAATTTGATTTACTTACCATCACTGCAAAAAACTTATCAAAAAAAACAAATGTAAAAGCAGTAATGATACCAAATGCTAAATTAATTCCCATTCCTTCCCTTCTTTTGAATGATGAAACAGAGACAGCAAGCAATGTTAATACAAATGTAGAAAAAGGTATACTCCATCTTTTATGTCTAACTAATAAATGATTATTTATTAATGGAGATCCACTTTCAATTTCTTTATCAATAAAATCATTAAGCTGAAAAAAATTTTGTGTTTCTGCCATATAATTTAGACTAGAAAGTTCATCGATTTTAAAAGAAAATATTGTGTCTTTAATTCTTTTAGATTCAATTAACTGACTGTCGTTCTTGAAAGTTCTTTTAAAATAATCGTTCAAACGATATATACTATCTTCTGAAACCCATCTGATGTTTCGGGCAGTTATTTTATAACTTAAAGAATTATCGATAAATTTTTCATAAGAAAAATCATAAGCCATTTCTCTTGTAGGATTATAACTACTCACATAAATAAAATCGTTTTCATTAACCTGTTTGTAAATCTTAGAAGTTTCTCTTGATTTTTTATTTTTTTTCAAATATTTATATTGAAATTCATTATATTTTTTATTCTTTTCTGGAACTATAAACATGCCTGAAAAAAGGGCAAAAACAGCTATAATTGAAGCTGCAATCATAAATGGCTTTAAATATCTATTAAAAGAAATACCTGAACTTAGAATGGCAATAACTTCTGAATTATTGGCTATTTTTGATGTAAACCATATTACAGCTAAAAAAACAAAAATTGGATAAAGAGTATTTCCGAAATACCAAACAAAATTTAAATAATAATCTACAATTTCATTAAACGGCACGTCGAATTCTTTTAATTTATCTATTTTTTCAGATAAATCAACTAATATTCCAATTGGAATAAATAATAATAACATTGCAGTAAATGTTATCAAATATTTTTTAATTATATAGTTATCTAAAATTTTCAAAAAATTATAATTTATTATCCATTTGTCTAACCATTAGTTTTTTCCAAGTTAAAAAAGTACCATTTAAAATTTGATTTCTAGCTTCTCTGACCAGCCATAAATAGAAGGCTAAGTTATGAATTGTTGCAATTTGTCTTCCTACAGCCTCTTTTACAGTAAATAAGTGTCTTAAATATGCTTTTGAATAGTACGTGTCAACATATGAATAATTATCATTATCCAAAGGACTGAAATCATTTTCCCATTTTTTATTTTTAATATTAATTCTTCCCTGAGCTGTAAATAGCATACCATTTCTTGCATTTCTTGTTGGCATTACACAATCAAACATATCTACACCAAGTGCAATATTTTCTAATAAATTAATAGGAGTACCCACTCCCATTAAATATCTAGGTTTTTCTTCAGGAAGTACATTACATACAACTTCAGTCATAGCATACATTTCTTCAGCAGGTTCACCAACAGATAAACCTCCAATAGCATTTCCAAAAGAATTGGTTTCAGATATAAATTCTGCAGATTGTAATCTTAAATCTTTATATACACTACCCTGCACAATAGGAAACAAAGTTTGAGAATAGCCATGTTTTGGATCGGTTTTCTTAAACTCATTGATGCATCTAATCAACCATCTATGTGTCATATGCATAGATTTTTTAGCATAATTATATTCACATGGATAAGGAGTGCATTCATCAAAGGCCATTATTATATCGGCTCCAATTGATTTCTGAATGTTTATTGCTCTTTCAGGTGTGAAAAAATGAAAAGAGCCATCAATATGAGATTTAAACTTAACCCCTTCTTCATTAATTTTTCTATTTGCAGATAAAGAATAAACTTGATATCCTCCACTGTCTGTAAGAATTGGAGATTTCCAATTCATAAACTTATGGATTCCTCCTGCTTCTGAAATAATTTCAGGTCCTGGTCTTAAATATAAATGATAATTATTTGCTAAAATTACATCAGGATTAATTTCATTTTTTAAAACCATTTGATCTACTCCTTTAACAGAAGCAGCTGTACCAACGGGCATAAAAATTGGAGTTTGTATAACTCCATGATCAGTTTCAATTTTACAAGCTCGAGCTTTAGTTTCAGAATCCTTATGTTCTAATTTAAATTTCATATAACAAAAGACCAAATATAATCATCTATAGTTATTAAAATTATCTATTTACAATTGTTAATTAATTATGTATTTAATTATCAAAATAAGTTTGCTATGGATGTCTATATAATTAAATTTATAATTATATAAATAATCTATGCAAAACAATTTAAATGAGTTAACTACTCAAGTAAGAAGAGACATTCTTAGAATGGTTCATAAAGTTAATTCTGGACATCCTGGAGGATCTTTAGGATGTGCTGAATTTTTAGTTGTGCTTTACAATGAAATCATGATTAGAAAAGAAGATTTTGATATGGATGGAATTAATGAAGATATATTTTTCTTGTCTAATGGTCATATTTCGCCTGTTTTTTACAGTGTTTTAGCTAGAACTGGATATTTTCCCGTTGAAGAATTAAATACATTTAGATTACTGGATTCTAGATTACAAGGCCATCCTACAACTCATGAAGGTCTACCAGGCATTAGAATTGCTTCCGGATCTCTTGGTCAAGGATTATCAGTTGCTATTGGAGCTGCTGAAGCCAAAAAACTAAACAACGATTCAAATTTAGTTTATGTACTTATGGGTGATGGGGAATTACAAGAAGGCCAAAATTGGGAAGCAATTATGTATGCTTCAGCTAAGAAAATTGATAATCTGATTGCTACTGTTGATTTGAACGGAAAACAAATTGACGGAGCAACTGATGATGTACTTCCAATGGGAAGTATCAAAGAAAAATTTGAAGCTTTTGGATGGGATGTGTTAGAAATTAAAAAAGGGAATAATATTGAAGATATTTCAAAAGGATTGTTAACTGCGAAATCACTTTGCGGTAATGAAAAACCTATTTGTATATTACTTAATACAATGATGGGTAATGGTGTGGATTTTATGATGCATACTCACGCATGGCATGGAAAAGCACCAAATGATGAACAACTGGCTTCTGCCCTTTCTCAAAACAAAGAAACTTTTGGAGATTATTAATTAAAAACCACTTAACAATGAAAGAATATACTTACACAGAAAAAAAAGATACAAGAAGTGGTTTTGGAGCCGGATTAGCGGAACTTGGAAGAAAAAATCCAAATGTTGTTGCGCTTTGTGCAGATCTTATCGGATCATTAAAAATGAATAAATTTATTGAAGAAAATCCTAATAGATTTTTTCAGATCGGAATTGCTGAAGCAAACATGATGGGTATAGCAGCAGGATTAACAATTGGCGGTAAGATTCCTTTTACTGGTACTTTTGCTAATTTTTCTACTGGAAGAGTTTATGACCAAATAAGACAATCAATCGCTTACTCTGGAAAAAATGTTAAGATTTGTGCTTCTCACGCTGGGGTAACACTTGGTGAAGATGGAGCAACACATCAAATACTTGAAGATATCGGCCTAATGAAAATGCTTCCTGGTATGGTAGTTATTAATCCATGTGATTACAACCAAACAAAAGCTGCTACAATTGCTATTGCGGATTACATCGGTCCTGTCTATTTAAGATTTGGGAGGCCAGCAGTACCTGTCTTTACACCTGAAAATCAAGTTTTTGAAATAGGAAAAGCTGTAAAATTACTTGAGGGTAGTGATGTTACTATTATAGCTACCGGCCATTTAGTTTGGGAAGCCTTAGAAGCTTCAAAAATTTTAAACAAACAAGGTGTTTCAGCAGATGTAATAAACATACACACAATAAAACCTTTAGACGAAAAAGCTATTATAAAGTCTGTTTCAAAAACAGGATGTGTAGTAACTGCTGAAGAGCATAATTTTTTAGGTGGATTAGGAGAAAGTGTAGCAAGAGTATTGGTTAAAAACATACCAGTTCCTCAAGAATTTGTAGCAACAAACGATACATTTGGTGAATCTGGAACACCAGCCCAACTAATGGATAAATATGGAATTAATTACAAATCCATAATAGATTTAAGTTTAAAAGTTATTAAAAGAAAAAAAGAGAGTGAAAAAAATTAATTTATTATTCTTAATTATTTCCCTTAGTGCATTTTCACAATTTGAATATGGCTTAAAAGGTGGTATAAGTTTTAATAGCAATTTAAATATAAATTCTAAAATCGAATCAATTGATAATAGTATAAACATTTTTGAGTCAAGAAATGGACAACATATTGGAGTGTTTCTCAAACTATCAATTAATGATTTTTTTATAAGACCAGAAATAATTTATTCTAAAATAAAAAACAGTTATGATATTCCATATGTTTTAGTTCGAACAGAAAATATTGTAACAGATTTTAATCAACATAAAATTGATGTTCCTGTAATGTTAGGTTATAAAGTATTTGGATTGGTAAATCTTTTTGCTGGACCAAGATTCGAGTTTATTAAAAATGTGAGCTACGATAATATTGGTTTAAATGATTTAAAAAACCAATACACTTTAGGATTACAATATGGAATAGGTTTGAAATTTGGAAAATTTGAAATTGACCTCAGAGCTGAAAGAGGTTTTTCTGAAAATGAAATTAATTTTATGGAAAATAAAGCGGAAATTAAAAATCAATATATAACATCACAAGGACGCTTATATCTTTTAGGAGTATCTTATTATTTATAAATACTAATTTTCATCATTATCTAAATAATCAGGAATACCATCTCCGTCAGAATCATCAGGGATACCATCTCCATCCTCGTCATATTCATCTTCAGTTAGAATACCATCTCCATCATCATCTCTATCTCTGTAATTTGGTATATTATCTGAATCCGTATCATCATTACTAAAAATATGATCACCATTTAAATCTTCATCAATAGAGTTTATTCCGTCAGCATCATGATCAGCGGTATTCATAGTATGCATGTTAACTTGAAAAATTAGTGGTGAATAAGCTGGTATTGTAGCGGTATTATTTTCATAATAACCTAAAAAAGATGGCATTATAACAAACCCTACTCCGAAATTATTAAATTCATAAGTACCGTTTGGATTTGTTGAAATATCACCTCTTTTTAATAATGCATTAAATTCTTTAAAACCTCTGACTACAGTTGTATTGTCTAACCATACTGGATTCTTTCTCGAATCAAAAACATTATTACCCAAGGTTAGGCCTTTATATGAAACAAAAACTGAATCGGCAACAGTAGGGCTTTGGCCACTTCCTTCACGATTAATAATGTAGTACAAATTATGAGGTACAACTTCGTCATTTTCATCAAGAATATCAATACTTAGAGTAGTTACTTGATCGAACAAGGAAATTTTATCACTATTATCGCCTGAAATTGTATCAATAATCAGTTCAATAGTACTGTTTGAAGAAAGATTAGTGAAATCTTCATAATTGTAAAAATGTGTTTGCATAAATTCAATTATGGAATCGTTTTCAATTACATACTGAGTCGAAATTGGTTCCATAGGAACAGAATCAGTTTCTTCGTCATCAGTTCCACCACAAGAATTAAATAAAATAACAACCGATAAAAAAAATATAATATTTCTGAACAATTTTTTCATTTAAAATAAATATGTCGCAAGATACAATTTTCTTATATTTCTGAATTAAATTATATATTTTATTTGTTAATGAGAATTGATCTATTTCTTTGGTATACAAGAATTTTTAAATCAAGAACTATTGCCAGTAATTCTTGTAAAAAAGGTCATATTAAAATTGATGGAAAATCTGTTAAACCATCATTTGATGTTTTTAACGGGTCATTGTTTAGTGTGAAAAAAAAACAAATATTATATAATTTCTACATAAAAGATTTACCCTCATCTAGAGTTGGCGCTAAAATTGTGGATCTTTATTTAAAAGATTTGACTACACAGTCTGAGAATGAAAAAAAAGAAATACTATTGAAAACTAAAAATAATTTTAAATTCAAAGGAAAACCTAGTAAAAAAGAAAGAAGAGATATCAATGAATTTCTAAATGAATAATTATATTTAATAAAATTTAACCTTGAAAAATAAAATATTAAATACTAACCAAATTAAAAAAATTGTAAAAAGAATAGCCTATCAGATTCATGAAAACAATTTAGATTATCCAGAAATAATATTAATAGGAGTTCACAAAAACGGGTATACATTAGCTGAAAAAATTAATAAAGAACTAAAACAGATTTCTAAATCAAATATTAAATTAGTTTCTATTAAAATAAATAAAAAAAATCCTCTAGAAGAAATTGAATTGGATTGTAAAAAAGAATATTTGAAAAATAAGGTAATTGTTCTTGTTGACGATGTTCTTCATACAGGTAAAACCCTTATATATTGTGTTAAGCACTTACTAGAAATAACACCTAAAAATTTCAATACAGTAGTTCTTATTGATAGGAATCATAAAAAGTTTCCCATTAAAGTTGATTTTAAAGGAATTTCATTATCAACATTTATAAGTGATCATGTTGAGGTTGTTTTTGAGGATAATAATAACTACGCTTTTATAAAATAAGCTTGCTAACTATTTTTTTACATACAGAATCTGCCCCCTTATCATTATCATCGATTATATGATGGGCTTGACTATAAAATATCATTCTTTCAAATAAATGTTTAGAAATAAAATCTTTTAATTCAGAAATTGAGGATATTGATTTTATAATTGGTCTTTTAGATTTTTCTTTGAATAATCTAAAAGAAAGAACCTCTGCACTAGTTTTAATAAAAAAAACATTTTTAGAACACTCTAAAATAAAATCCATATTATTATGATAACAAGGAGTTCCTCCTCCCAAAGAAATAATACTTTTTGTTTTTTTATTTAATAATATTTTAAGAAATCTATTTTCAATTTTTCTATATTCAATCTGACCTTTAGTATTAAAAATTTGAGAAATTGACATTTTTAATTCATTCTCAATAAATTGATCAAGATCAATTGATGGAAGATTAAGAATTGTTTCTAGTTTACTAGAAATAGTTGTTTTACCACAACCCATATAACCAAGAAGAACTATATGTGAATTAATCATCAATGTGAATATATTAATAAAAGAATTATGATAGACGAATTTATAAGAAAATCTCTTTGATTAATAAATTTATTGAAGCTATATTTGCAGCCTCTAAAATATATTTAGACTTGGTAGCTCAGCTGGTAGAGCATCTCCCTTTTAAGGAGAGGGTCCTGGGTTCGAACCCCAGCCAAGTCACATTTTTAGACCTGGTAGCTCAGTTGGTAGAGCATCTCCCTTTTAAGGAGAGGGTCCTGGGTTCGAGCCCCAGCCAGGTCACTACTCCATTTAGCGCACGTGGCGGAATTGGTAGACGCGCTAGGTTGAGGGCCTAGTGAGATTAATATCTTGTGGAGGTTCAAATCCTCTCGTGCGCACTAATAATTTATAAATGGGTAAAAAAGTTTCTATAATTGGTTCAGGATTTTCTTCACTTGCTTCCGCATGTTATTTAGCTAAAAATGGATATGAAGTTACAGTGTACGAAAAAAACAATTCACTTGGTGGAAGAGCTAGACAGTTTTCAAAAAAAGGATTTACATTTGATATGGGACCAAGCTGGTATTGGATGCCTGATGTTTTTGATAAATTTTTTAATGATTTTAATAAAAAAAGATCAGACTTTTATAGTCTTAAAAAACTAAATCCTGCTTATAAAGTTTACTTTGGAAAAAATGAAAGTATTTCTATTGAAGATTCGTTAGAAAAAATTAAAAAAGTTTTTGAGTCTGAGGAAAAAGGAAGTGCCAAAATATTAGATGAATTTATATCAAATGCTAAAGAAAATTATGAAATTGCCGTAACAGATTTGTTATACAAAATGCCTGGTCTAAGTCCATTGGAACTGATTACCAAGAAAACGGTTTTAAAAATACAATCATTCTTAAGCAACATTAGAAGAGAAGTTAGGAAAAGATTTAAAAATAAAAAGTTAAGATCTATTTTAGAATTTCCAGTTCTATTTTTAGGAGCAAAGGCATCAAATACTCCTGCTTTTTACAATTTTATGAATTATGCTGATTTTGGTTTAGGAACTTGGCAACCAGAAAATGGTTTTTATGATGTTGTTCAAGCTATGGTTGATCTTGGAAAATCTTTAGGAGTTAAATATTTGACTAATCATGAAATAAGATCCATAAATATTAAAAATTCAAAAGTCGAATCCTTGACAATTAATAACTCTGAATTTAAAAGTGATATAGTACTTTCAGGAGCTGATTATGCACATACCGAAACATTACTTAGTTCTAAATATAGACAATACACAAATAAATATTGGTCAAAAAAAACCTGGGCACCATCATCTCTTTTGTTCTATGTTGGGTTTGATAAAAAAATATCTGATGTAGCCCATCATAACTTGTTTTTTGATACAAATTTTGATGATCATGCTATTGACATTTATGACCAACCGAAATGGCCTAAAGATCCTCTTTTTTACGCAAACTTCACATCAAAAACTAATTCCAAAACAGCACCAGAAGGTTGTGAAAATGGCTTCTTTTTAATTCCACTTGCAACAAATTTGGAGGACAACGAAGAATTTAGAGAAAAATATTTTAATATAATAATAGATAGACTTGAAAAATTAACAAATCAGAAACTAAAAAAGAATATTATATTTAAAGAAAGTTTTTGTGTTAATGATTTTATTAAAGATTATAACTCATACGGAGGGAATGCATATGGTTTAGCAAATACATTATTTCAAACAGCTTTTTTAAGACCAAAAATAAAAAGCAAGAAGCTTAAAAATTTGTATTTTAGTGGTCAACTTACTGTTCCAGGCCCTGGTGTTCCACCAGCGATAGTTTCAGGAAAATTAGTAAGTGATTTAATTTTAAAAGATGAAAAAATTATTTGATCAAGTTTCTGAAAATTGCTCAAAAGTTGTTACTGAATCCTACAGTACATCTTTTACTTTAGCAACTAAAATGCTAGACAGTTCAATCAGACAAGACATTTATAATATATATGGTTTTGTAAGATTTGCTGACGAGATTGTTGACAGCTTCCATGATTTTGACAAACAGGATCTTTTAAATTTATTTGAGTTAGATCTTAAAAAATCTATAAAAGATAAAATAAGTCTTAATCCAATTCTTAATTCTTTTCAAAAAACTTTTAATAAATATGAAATTGATTATAAATTAGTTAATAGCTTTTTAAAAAGCATGAAGTGGGATTTAAATAAAAAACAATATTTAAATAAAGAGGAATTTAACGAATATGTTTATGGCTCGGCAGATGTTGTTGGATTAATGTGTCTCAAAGTTTTTGTTAAAGGAAACCAAAAACAATATAATGAGTTAAAACCTTATGCAATGTCTTTGGGTTCTGCTTTTCAAAAAGTTAATTTTTTAAGAGATTTAAAAGCTGATCATGACGGATTAAACAGAAGTTATTTCCCGAACTTAAATATTGAAAAGTTTGATGAAGAGTCAAAAAAAATAATTTTGAATGAGATTAATAAAGATTTTTCTCATGCTTTAAAAGGTATTTTCTTATTACCATCTTCTGCTAGATTTGGAGTCTACACCGCTTATAAATATTATCTAAAACTTCTAAATAAACTTAGAAATACCAATCCGTTAAAAATTAAATCTACAAGAATAAGAGTGCCTAACTATCAAAAAATTAATGTATTGGCAAGATCTTATATTCGTTACAGACTAAATATTTTATAAATGAATATAGCTATTTGGATTTTTACTGTGATTGCAACATTTTGTTTTATGGAATTTATAGCGTGGTTCTCACACAAATATATCATGCATGGTTTCATGTGGTTTCTTCACAAAGATCACCATAAAAAAGACCATAAGTCTTGGTTTGAAAGAAACGATATGTTTTTTTTACAATATGCTGCTATTAGCATGTTTTTTACAGTACTCTGGGGAGAATACAATTTTTGGTTAGGGTTACCAATAGCAATTGGAATATTTATGTATGGATTAGCATATTTTATAGTTCATGACGTTTTTATTCATCAAAGATTTAAAATATTAAGAAACATTGATAATAAATATGCTCGAGGACTTAGAAGAGCTCACAAAATTCATCATAAACATTTGGGAAAGAAAGATGGTGAATGCTTTGGAATGTTAGTTGTTCCAAAAAAATATTTTAAATAAGTGACATCTCTATAGCTGCTATAGCAGCTTCAGTTCCTTTGTTACCGTACTTACCTCCACTTCTGTCAATAGATTGTTGAATATTATCATCGGTCAAAACGCAAAAGATAACTGGAGATTTTCCGGACAAGTTTAAATTCATTATTCCTGTTGATGTGGAGCTACAAATAAAATCAAAATGTTTTGTTTCTCCTTTAACAACGCTTCCTATAGCAATAATTGCATCAAAATCTTTATTTTGCATTACTTTACATCCGTAAACTAGTTCAAAACTGCCTGGTACGTATATAACTTCGATATCATTCATGTTCGCTTCTTTTTGAGAAAGCAAATCTAAACAACCCTCAAGTAATTTATCAGTAATTTGCTTATTCCATTTTGAAACAACAATACCAAACTTTAAATTTTTTGCAGACGGTACTTCATTTAAATCTAAAGAGGTGAGATTATTATTAGATGAAGACATTATATACTAATTCGATGAATTTTTTTCAATTTGAATGTCAATATAAAAAGACTCTGGAGATTTAGGAAAATTCTCTAAAATGGAATTATAATATTTTTTAGCTAACGAATTTTGTTTCAAAACGGACGCAGTATTAGCTGCCTTTAATAAAAATTTTGGAGCAGTAAAATTATTATCAGAAACTTTAAAAGCAAGTTCATAATAACTCAAAGCATCATCTAATTGATCTAGTTCGGCAAAAGAATCACCAATTCCTCCAAGAGCTAATGATTTTAAAACATCATCTTCACTATCAAAATATTTTAAATATTTAATGGCGTTTTCAAAATCATTCAAATTATAATAAGCCATTCCAGCACTGTAATAAGAAAGTTGTGAAGCGTTAGTTCCAGAATAATTTTCAATAATGTCTAAAAAACCATATTTACCATCTCCCCCATTTAGTGACAATAAAAATAAAGAATCACTGTTTTCATTATCATTAAGAGCTTGGCTAAAATAAGTTTGAGCGGTAAATAATTCATTATTAGCCTCTTCTGAATTAGGTTCTAAAACTAAACTAGAATAACCTAAAAATCCCAAAACCATAATTACAATCGTTATAACGCCTCCAACAATAAAGTTTTGATATTTAGCCACAATCTTTTCTGTGCTAGATGCGCTTTGGTCTAATGTATCAAACACTTCAGCTGTTGTACTTTGATTATTATCAGTATTACTCGCTTTTCGTTTTAAACCCTTTTTCTTATACGTTGCCATAATCTATTTTAATAATGGGTAAAAATAAAATTTTATTCCAATGAATAAGAGATAAAAACTAATTATTTTACATAATTTGCATTGTTTTCTTTAATTTTTATAAAATAACTAATGAATTCTCTGTATCTGGATAAAATAAGCATTGTAAACTATAAGAATATTATAGCAAGTGAATATGATCTTGATAGAAAAATTAACTGTTTTGTTGGAGATAATGGAATTGGGAAAACTAACATATTGGATTCGATTTATCATCTTTCAGCAGGAAAAAGCTATTTTAATTCTATTAGTTCACAAACTATTAATCACGATCAAGATTTTATGTTTATTGATGGAAGTTTTATAAAAAATGATCAAAAAGAAAATTTAATTTGTAGTTTAAAAAGAGGTAAAAAGAAAACATTAAAAAGAAATGGAAAAATTTATAAAAAACTTTCTGAACATGTAGGCTTAATTCCATTGGTGATGATTTCTCCCTCTGACAGAGACTTAATTCAAGAAGGTAGTTCATTGAGAAGAAAATTCATTGATAGTATCATTTCTCAAAACAATAAATTGTATTTAAATCACATTATTAATTATCATAAAGTATTAAATCAAAGAAATGCTTTATTAAAATATTTTAACAGGACTAACTCTTTTGACAAGGTAAATATTAGTATTTATAATGATCAATTATTTGAACTAAGTAAACCTATTTACGAAACAAGAAAAATATTTTTCAAAAACTTTGCTCCGGTGTTTTTTAAGCATTATAATTCCATAAGTCAAAACAAAGAAAAAATAAATATATCTTTTCAAAGTCAATTAGAATTCGAGTCTTTAGAGTCCTTATTAGAAAACAGTATTAAAAAAGATAGAATTCTCCAATACACCAGTTGTGGTATACATAAAGATGATTTAGTAATGAAGATTAATGGTCATCCAATAAAAAAATACGGTAGTCAAGGTCAACAAAAATCTTTTTTAATTGCTTTAAAATTAGCACAATTTGATTATTTAAAATCAGAATGTAATTCATCACCAATTTTATTACTTGATGATATTTTTGATAAACTTGATAATGGAAGAGTTAAACAACTAATTCAATTAGTTAATAACAATTTATTTGGTCAAATTTTTATTTCTGATACAGATTTTGAAAGAACCAATAAAATTATTCAAGAAATAGATTCAACCTTTAAAATATTTAAACTATGAAAAGAAATTTTGAATCAAAAAGTATAAAAAATATTCTTGGAAAATTAATAGATAGCTCTTCAAATCTAAATTCTGGACTTAATAATATAAAAGTTCAAAAATTATGGAAAGAAGTTATGGGTTCCAATGTTAATTCTTACACAAATGAAGTAATATTAAAAAACAAAACACTGTATGTGAACCTAAATTCCTCTGTTTTAAGACAAGAACTTAGTTATGGAAAACAAAAAATAGTTGACTTACTAAATAAAGAGCTTGGTAAGAAAATTATTCAAAAAATTGTATTAAGATAGAATCTCTTCTTTTGAAAAATGAAACAAACCTTCAATTTCAGCATTTTCGTCACTATCTGATCCGTGCACTGCATTTTCACCCATGGATGTTGCAAATAAATTTCTGATAGTTCCTTCAGCAGCTTCAGATGGATTTGTTGACCCAATTAACTTTCTAAACTCATTAACAGCATTATCTTTTTCTAAAATTGCAGCTACAATTGGTCCTCTGCTCATAAATGAAACTAATTCACCAAAAAATGGACGCTCATTATGAACTTCATAAAATTTTTCAGCGTTTTCTTTACTTAACCTGGTTAATTTCATTGCAATGATTTTAAAGCCAGCACCATTAATTTTTTCTAAAATTGCCCCAGTATGACCATTTTCAACAGCATCTGGTTTAATCATTGTAAAAGTTCTATTACTCATTTTAATAATTTTCTGCAAACCTAAGAAAAAAATGAATTTAATTGTAATGAACTTAATTTGTATTTTTATAGAGTGATAAATGTAACTATTATTGGAACTGGAAATGTAGCATTCCATTTAAGCGAAGTATTTTTTAAACACCAAGAAATTAATTTGGTTGAAATATGCGGAAGAAAAAAGAATTTACCCACTGAATTTAATGTTTTTATAGATTATAATAATAACATTTTTAAACTAAAAAAATCAGATTTTTACATAATTTGCGTATCTGATGAACATATTGAAACTATTTCTAAAAATTTAAACATTGATAATAATAGTACAGTCTTGCATTGTTCTGGATCAACGCATATAAATGAATTATCAAATCATTATTCATATGGTGTTTTTTATCCCTTACAGACCTTTAGTATAAAAAAAAGCATAAATTTTAGTAATATTCCTATCATTATTGAGGGGAATTCTAACAAAAATTTAAATAAAATAAAAGATTTAGCATTAATGCTTTCTAAAAAAGTATTAGAAACTTCCAGTAAACAAAGGATAGCAATTCATGTTTCTGCTGTATTTACAAACAATTTTACTAATTACATGAGAATTGTTGCGGATGAAATTTTAAAATTAAATGAAATTGATACTAAAATTTTAAATCCATTAACTTTTGAAACATCTGATAAATTAAAATATCTATCATCAAAAGACGCTCAAACTGGACCTGCATTAAGAAATGATTTAAAAACAATTAAAAAACACTTAAATTTATTAAAAGGAACTGATCATGAAAAAGTTTATAAAACTATTTCATCTGAAATTACAAAATTAAACAATGAACTATAAAGAAAAACTTAATACAATTGAAACGTTTATTTTCGATATTGATGGTGTATTTACAGATGGAAAAATCATAGTAGATAGCTTCGGAAAAGAATCTAGGTCATTTAACACCAAAGACGGAATTGCTGTAAAGTTAGCAAACGATCTAGGCTATAATATAGCTATAATTACAGGTGCTAATAATCAAGGTATAAAAGCTAGATTGAACAGACTAGGTATAAAAAATGTTTTTCTAAACTCAAATGACAAAGTAAAAGATCTATTAAATTACTCAAAAACTAACAATATTAATCTTAAAAAAACTGTTTACATGGGAGATGATCTTCCTGACACATTTCCAATGGAATTAGTTTATTTAAAAACATGTCCACATGACGCTGCCCCCGAGGTCAGAGAAATATCCGATTATATCTCGAATAAAAAAGGTGGAGAAGGATGTGTAAGAGATATTATTGAACAAACACTTAAAGTTCAAGGAAATTGGGATTTAAGCAAAAAAAATCAAAACATTTAATTGATGTTTTTTGAAAAATTAAAAAACTATAACGTATTGTTAGCCTCAAATTCGAAAAGGAGACACGAACTTCTAAATCAACTTGGTGTTCAATATAAAATTATTAACCAAAACGTAGACGAGTCTTTTTCAAATGAGTTAAAAGGTAGTATGATTACAGATTATTTAGCAAAAAAAAAATCATCCTTACTAGTTAATAACTTAAAAAAAAATGATATACTTATAACATCAGATACTATAGTTTGGCATAAAAATAGTCCTCTTGGTAAACCCAAAAACAGAACTGAAGCATTTAAAATGATCAAATCACTAGAGAATTCTTGTCACGAAGTAATTACGTCTATTTGTATATCAACTGTAAATTTTCAAACAATTGTTAATGAAAAAACTTTAGTTTTTTTTGATAGTATTGATGAAAATGACTTATTATATTATACTAAGACATCTGATGTTTTAGATCGTGCAGGTAGCTATGGAATACAGGATTATATTGGTCATGTTGGTGTAAAAAAAATTGAAGGCTCTTACAGTAATGTATTAGGTTTTCCAACAAATCTATTTGTAAAAACAATTAATTCTATGAATCTATGAAATGGAGTAAATCTTATAATCTAATTTTATTAATAAATTGTATTTATATAATATTTTTTATAATTCTAACCTATAATTATACTTTATAAATGTCTACAATTGATTGGATTATTCTTATCTGTACAATTTCTTTTATAGTTATTTACGGAATTTATAAAACAAGAAAATTTAATACAATAAAAGACCACCTCAAAGGGGGTGGGTCAGCCAATTGGTTAACAGTAGGTTTATCTGTAATGGCTACTCAAGCTAGTGCTATTACTTTCTTATCGACTCCAGGTCAAGCTTATGACGAAGGTATGGGATTTGTACAGTTTTACTTTGGATTACCGTTAGCCATAATAGTAATTTGCATGGTATTTATTCCGATATATCATAAACTTAAAGTATATACAGCATATGAATATTTAGAACAACGATTTGATAGAAAAACTAGAACACTTGCTGCGGTTTTATTTTTAGTTCAAAGAGGATTAGCTGCTGGTATAACAATTTTTGCTCCTGCTATTATTTTATCAACCATTTTAGGATGGGATTTAAAACTATTAAATCTTTCAATAGGTTTGTTAGTAATTATTTACACAGTAAGTGGAGGTACTAAAGCAGTTAGTATTACACAAAAACAACAAATGTTTGTAATAATGAGTGGAATGATAATAGCCTTTATAATAATTCTTTATTCTCTTCCTGCAAATATTAACTTTAGTGAAGCTTTAAAAATGGCTGGAATTGGTGGAAAAATGGAAATTGTGAATTTTTCGTTTGATTTAGAAAAAAAATATACTTTTTGGAGTGGCATTACAGGTGGCTTCTTTTTAGCTTTATCATATTTTGGAACCGACCAAAGTCAAGTTCAAAGATATCTTTCTGGGAAGTCTGTAAAAGAGAGTCAATTAGGTCTAATGTTTAATGCCGTATTAAAAATTCCTATGCAATTCTTTATATTACTTACTGGGATAATGGTGTTTGTATTTTTTGAGTTCAATAGTACTCCAGTCAACTTCAATCCGCAAGTAACTAATTATTTAGAACAGGTTCAAAATGAAGATTATTTAATCGAAAAAGAAAAATTCATTTCTCTTAGAAATAAAAAAAGAAACCTACAAAAAAAATATATTGAGAATATTGGATTTGAAGCTGAAAAAAATTTAGAAAAAGAAATTATACAATTACATAATAAAGAAAAAGAAATTAGAGAGAATGTAAAAAAAATTACAGCTGAAATAGCACCATCATCAATCGAGTCCAATGATTTGGATTATATTTTTATTTTTTTCATACTTAATTATCTTCCAAAAGGTGTAATAGGACTATTACTTGCCGTGATACTAAGTGCAGCTATGTCATCCACAGCCTCAGAACTTAATGCGTTGTCTACAACAACTGTAATAGATTTGTATAAAAGAAATCACATTGAAAAAAAATCTGAAAATCACTATCTAAAAGTCTCAAAATTGTTTACTGTTATTTGGGGAATAATTGCAATTATTTTTGCAAGTTTTGGATCACTTTTTGAAAATTTAATAGAGCTAGTAAATTTAATTGGTTCAATTTTTTACGGAACGATATTAGGTATTTTTATGGTTGCTTTCTTTTTTAAAAAAGTAAAAGGAAATCAAGTGTTTTATGCAGCATGCATTTCTCAAATAGCCATATTTTTCATTTATGGATTTACAGACGTGGGTTATTTGTGGTTAAATTTTATTGGGGCAATTTTAACAATCACAATTTCAAGCTTAATTAGCAAAAAATAATTAGCAAGCAGAAATGTAATTTTTTATACATAATCCTAATTTGGAATGATCTTTGTTTAAGGTTTAATAAAAATAAACTTGAAAATATTTCAAATTAAAACAAAACTAAAACTACCAATCTCAGCCACAGAAGCTTGGAAGTTTTTAAGCAATCCGAAAAACCTAGCAGAAATCACTCCGAAATACATGAATTTCAAAATTCTAAGTGGAGCTGAAAGATCAATTTATGCCGGACAAATAATTCAATACAAAGTCACACCTGTTTTTGGAATAACTCTAAAATGGGTTACTGAAATTACTCACGTTAAGGAAAATGAATATTTTGTAGATGAACAAAGGTTTGGCCCCTACTCTTTGTGGCACCACAAACATTTTATTAAAGAAATTGATGGTGGCATTGAAATGGAAGATGTTGTAGATTATAAAATACCTTTCGGATTTTTAGGACAAATTGCCCATCCTTTATTTGTAAAAAACAAACTCAGAGATATTTTTAAATACAGAGAAAAAAAACTAATAAAACTTTTTGGTAAATTATAAAATCATGAAAAAAAATATTTTATTTATTGGTGGGTCATCCGGAATTGGATATGAAACTATTAAACAAATGCACAGTCAACATAATATTTATGTTGCTAGTAGAACTAACGATAATTTTAAAGATTTTAATGTAAATCATATTAAATATGATGTTTTAATCGATGAATTAAACTCTGAAACAATTCCTGAGGAATTACATGGCTTTGTTTACTGTCCAGGGAGTATCAATCTTAGACCTTTTAGAAGCTTAAAACTTAGCACGTTCGAGGAAGATTTGAATATAAATTTTTTATCAATGGTGAAGTCGCTGCAAAAAGTTATAAATAATTTAAAAAAATCTGGAAACTCTAGCGTTGTTTTGTTTAGTACAGTTGCTGTAAAAGTCGGTATGCCGTTTCATACTAGCGTTTCAGCATCTAAAGGTGCAATTGAAGGTTTTGCCAGATCCTTAGCGGCTGAGTATGCGCCAGGTGTAAGAGTTAATGTCATTGCACCATCTCTTACAGATACTCCGATGGCTGAAAGATTTTTAAACAATGACCTAAAAAAAGAAAAAGTTGGAGATAAACATCCATTAAAGAGACACGGAAACCCGAATGATATTGCCAAATCTGTTGTACATCTATTAAGTGACAATAGTTCATGGGTAACAGGACAAATATTGGGAATAGATGGTGGAATGTCAGCAATTAATCTATCTTAATTGAAAAAAGAAATTTCAATTTTTTGGTTTAGAAGAGATCTTAGGTTAGATGACAATAAAGGTTTATTTAATGCTTTAAATGAAAATGAGACTGTATTGCCTATTTTTATTTATGACAAAAACATCCTAGACAAATTAAAAAAAGATGACCACAGAATAGATTATATAAATTATTCAATTTTAAAAATGAATAATTTACTTTCAAAAAAGAATAAGTCAATTTCTAGTTTTTATGGATACCCAAATGAAGTGTTTTCTAAACTAATAAATGAGTTTGATATAAAAAAAGTATATGTTAACAGGGATTACACGCCCTACTCAATCAAAAGAGATCTTATCATCCAAAAATTACTAGAAAATAATAAAATACAATTTTACGATTTTAAAGATCATGTATTATTTGAAAAAAATGAAATTGTAAAAGATGATGGAACACCCTATAAAGTTTACACTCCATTTTCAAAAAAATGGATTAACAAAATGAATGAACAAGGTGTTCCTAATTATTCATCAGAAAATTTAATTGAAAAATTAATAAATAGTGATAATGTGTTTGAAACAGAATCTATTGGATTCACAAGATCTGAGATAAATTTTTTAAAGAGTAATGTTTCTGATGAAATAATAAAAAATTATGAATTAAAAAGAAATTTCCCAAGCTCCAATGGAACATCAAAAATCGGCGTTGAATTAAGGTTCGGAACAATTAGCACAAGAAAATTAATAACAAAAGCATGTAAATCAAAAAATAATACTTTTTTAAAAGAATTGGTTTGGAGAGAGTTTTTTCAACAAATTCTCTATCATTTTCCAAGAACAATTACAGAAAGTTTTAAGCCAAAATATGAAAGAATAGAATGGTTAAATAATGAAAATGATTTCAGAAAGTGGTGTAAAGGCCAAACTGGATACCCGATAGTCGATGCAGGAATGAGAGAATTAAATAAAACAGGATTCATGCACAATAGAGCAAGAATGGTAGTTGGTAGTTTTTTGTGTAAACATTTACTTATTGATTGGAGATGGGGAGAAGCATATTTTAGAGAAAAATTATATGATTATGAGACAGCTAGTAATGTTGGTAATTGGCAGTGGGTTGCAGGGTGTGGTGTAGATGCAGCACCATACTTTAGAATATTTAATCCACACGAACAACTAAAAAAGTTTGATAAATACTTTGAATATGTAAAAAAATGGGTTCCTGAATTTGAAAGTGATAAATATATAAATCAAATAATAGATCATAAGAAAGCCAGAGAAAGATGTTTGTCAACTTATAAAAAAGCTTTAAACAATTGAACATAAATTTAATTTTCCCAAACCAACTTTTCGAAAAAAGTACAATTTTAGAGAACTCATATACAACTTTTTTAATTGAAGAATATTTGTTCTTTAATCAATACAAATTTCACAAACAAAAGATATTGTTTCATAGAGATTCTATGATAAATTATTATAGTTTTTTAAAAAATAAGGGGAAAAATGTAAAATACATTAATTCTTTCGACAACGAATCCGATGTAAGAGTTTTTCTAAAAAATACTAATGTTAAAGAGATTAATATTTATAACCCAGTCGATAATTGGTTAGAAAAAAGAATTATTTCTTCGTGTTTAAAAGAAAAAATAAAAATAAATATTCATGAAAACCCCCTTTTTCTTACTAAAAAAAGTGAGTTGATTCCTTTTTTTAGTCCAACTAAAAAAAAACTTTTTCAAACGTCTTTTTATAAAAATCAGAGAATAAAATTTAGTGTGCTTTTAGATAATCAAAATAAACCAGAGGGAGGCAAATGGACATATGATGATTTAAATAGAAAGAAATATCCAAAAAACAAGCAAACTCCAAGTATAGACTATTCCTTTTTAAAAAGTAAAAGTCACAATGATTCATTAAAATACGTTTCTAAGTATTTTTCAAAAAACTATGGTGAATTAAATAGTTCTCAATTATATCCTACAGATTTTAAAACATCTAAAAAATGGTTTTCAAATTTTCTAAAAACCAGATACAATGAATTCGGAACTTACGAGGATGCTATTTTAATAAACGAATCTATAATAAACCACAGTATTTTATCTCCTCTAATAAATTCAGGTTTATTAAACCCAAAATATGTACTAGAAGAATCAGTAAATTTCTATAAGAACAACAATATCCCATTAAATTCTGTAGAGGGCTTTATTAGACAAATAATTGGATGGAGAGAATTCATAAGAGGAGTATATGTATGCAAAGGATCTGAAGAAAGAACTAAGAATTATTGGAACTTTAAAAGAAAAATTCCAAAATCATTTTATAATGGATCTACCGGAATAGACCCTGTTGATGATACTATTAAGAAAGTTAACAAATCTGGATATGCAAATCATATAGAACGACTCATGATTTTGGGAAATTTTATGGTTTTATGTGAATTTGATCCTGACGAAGTGTATAAGTGGTTTATGGAACTTTTTATAGATTCCTATGACTGGGTCATGGTTCCTAACGTATATGGAATGAGTCAATTCGCTGACGGAGGACTTATGTCTACAAAACCCTACATAAGTAGCAGCAATTATATAATTAAAATGAGTGATTACAAGAAAGGTGATTGGAGTGAAATTTGGGATGGATTATTCTGGTCATTCATGGACAAACAAAGAGATTTTTTTAAAAAAAATCCTAGAATGAGAATGCTTATAAGTAGTTATGATAAAATGGACGTACTAAAAAAAGAGAAGTTACTTTTAAATGCTGATAATTTTATAAAAAATTTGTAATATGAATAAACTTGATCTTATTCAAATTGATAGAATAATAGAAATGGCTTGGGAAGATAGAACTCCTTTTGAAGCTATTAGTTTTCAATTTGGTCTAAATGAAAAAGAAGTCATCACACTCATGAGAAGAGAGATGAAATCAAAAAGTTTTGCAATGTGGAGAAAAAGAGTTCAAGGAAGAAAAACAAAACATCTTAAACTGAGAGACAATACTGTTAATAGGTTTAAATGCACAAGACAGAGGTCAACAGGAAATAAGATATCAAAAAGAAATTAAATTCTTTCAATTTTTGCTCCGAGAACTCTTAATCTTTCATCGATATTCTCATATCCTCTATCAATTTGTTCAATGTTGTGAATAACACTTTCTCCTGTAGCTGAAAGTGCTGCTATTAGTAATGAAATACCTGCTCTAATATCAGGAGAAACCATCGTAGTAGCCTTTAATCGTGATTTAAAATCATGTCCTATTACATTTGCTCTGTGGGGATCACATAAAATTATTTTAGCTCCCATATCGATTAATTTATCAACAAAAAACAATCTACTTTCAAACATTTTTTGATGAATCAAAACACTTCCTCTGGCTTGCGTTGCAACTACTAAGACAATGCTTAATAAGTCGGGTGTAAATCCAGGCCATGGAGCATCAGAAACAGTTAGTACAGATCCGTCAATATAATTTTGAATTTCATAACCATCTTTATGTTCGTCAATAAAAATATCATCATTACGTTTTTCTATATTTATACCTAGCTTTCTAAAAACATTTGGTATTTGACCAAGATTTTCCCAACTAACATTTTTTATAGTAATTTGACTTTTAGTCATAGCTGCTAAACCAATCCAACTTCCTATTTCAATCATATCTGGCAAAACTTTATGAACACAGCCTTTTAAAGTCTTAACTCCATTAATAATCAGTAAATTTGATCCAACTCCTGAAATATCAGCACCCATAGCTTGTAACATTTTACAAAGCTGTTGTATGTAGGGTTCACAAGCTGCATTATATATTTCAGTTTTTCCTGTAGCTAAAACAGCTGCCATCAATACATTGGCGGTTCCAGTAACAGATGCCTGATCAAGTAAAACAAAGGAACCTTTTAGCTCTTCAGCTTCAACCCCATAGAAATATTCTTCTTTGTTATACCTAAACGAAGCTCCAAGTTTAATTAAGCCTAGAAAATGTGTATCTAATCTTCTTCTACCAATTTTATCACCACCAGGTTTAGGAATATAACCCTTTCCAAATCTTGCTAAAAGAGGCCCAACAATCATGATCGATCCTCTTAAACTACTTCCTTTAGTTTTAAATTCTTTAGAATTTAAATAATCAACATTTACATCATCTGCTTGAAAAGAGTATTTATTTTTATTTATTCTAATTACTTTGACTCCTAAAGAACTTAGTAAATCTATTAATTTTAAAACATCAATAATTTCAGGAATATTTTCGATTACAATTTTCTCATTAGTAAGTAAACAGGCACAAATAACCTGTAATGCTTCGTTTTTTGCTCCTTGAGGAGTTACGTCTCCTTTTAATTTAACACCACCTTGTATTGAAAAAGTACCCATTTTAAAAGCAATTAATTATTATTTCTTTTTTTAAAATTTCTGTAATGCTTTTTATTATTCTTATGAACAGGTGTTTTACCAAATTTTTTATTTGTAAGCTTAATCAAATTTTGGGAATCTGATAATGGTTTATTATCAGATGAGTAAGTTATTTTTCCGTTCGAAAGTTCATTTAAATGATTAAATATTACATCATCTTCTACAGTATCTTTATTCCAATTTAAAAAACACTTTTTCATGTGATTTGCTATCACATAAATAAGTTCTTTTTTCATATCACCTTCTTCCCAGTTTACAGCAATATCAATCATACGCTTAATATTATTTCCATAAAAACGATATTTAGGAAAATTCTGAGGATATTTTAATTTATCAGGTCTTTGATTAAATACCTCTTTAGAGGGAAGAGGATATGGACAATCAATGTCTAAAGCAAAGTCAGACATAATAAATAATTGATCCCATAGTTTATGTTGAAATTCAGGGACATCTCTTAAATGAGGATTCATATTTCCCATGACACCAATAATTGCTTTTGCTAAATTACTTCGTTCAACTCTGTTTTCACAAGCTAAAGCTTGGTCAATCATCTTATGCAAATGTCTTCCGTATTCTGGAATTATAAGTTTAGTGCGCTCGGTGTTGTATTGTAAGTTATCTATCAATGTTCGGGTAATTTAAAAATGAAGTTTAACAAATTTAATAAAATTAAATCATAATGAAATTATTCCTTCAATCTTTGAAGCTAATTTATATTTTTTTATGATAATATTTGGTGATTTCATTTTTGCTGTAATCGAATAGCTTGTAAATTTATTATTTGAGGAAGTTCTAGACGAAATTTTAACATTTTCAATATCAGCAAAAACAGATTTAAGTAGTTCAAAATTTTTAGTCTCAGACTTAACAATGAACTTAAACCTATATAAACTAGGCCATTTAGAAGATTCAGACAATTGCTTTTCTAATCTTTCATAAAAACTTTTATTATCATCAATCACAGAACAAATATATGCAGAAAGTACTATTAATTGTTTATTTTGCATGTCATATTATGAATAAAAAAATATTAATAACTGGTGGACCTGGAACAGGAAAAACTGAACTCATAAAAGGACTAGAAAATCTAGGTTTTAATTGTGAAAAAGAAATTAGTAGAGAAATTACAGAAAATGAACAGAAAAAAGGAGTTGAACAGTTTTTTTTAAAAGACCCAATAGAGTTTAGTAAAAGGTTAATGATTTTAAGATCAAATCAATATAAGAAAATTCAAAATGCAGAATTTACATTTTTTGACAGAGGAGTGCATGAGATAATTGCATATTTAAATTTTATAAAAATTAAATATGATAATTTTTTTATTGAAAGAGCAAAAGAAATAGTTTATAATAAAATTTTTATACTTCCACCATGGAAAGATATTTATGTAAATGATAAACAACGTTACGAAAGCTTTGAACAATGTAAACAGATTCATTCTGAGATAGTAAAAATTTACAGGGAATTTGAGATTGAAATAATAATGCTAGAAAAAAATAGTGTAAACCAACGAATCAGCTCTATATTAAAATTATTAAAGGAATAATTATGAATATTATATTTATGGGGACCCCCGAATTTGCAGTTGAATGTTTAGACATTCTGGTAAAATCTAACCATAATATTATAGCAGTTATAACATCAGAAGATAAGCCAGCTGGAAGGGGACAGAAAATAAAAATTTCTGAAATAAAAAAATATTCAATAAAAAATAAATTAAAAATTCTACAACCTAGAAATTTAAAAGATTACGATTTTCTTAATGAAATAAAACTATTAAAACCTGATATTTTTATTGTAGTAGCATTCAGGATGCTTCCCAAAATTTTATGGAAAATTCCACAAAAAGGAACTATTAATTTACACGCCTCATTATTACCTAACTTAAGAGGAGCTGCTCCAATTCATTGGGCAATTATTAATGGATTAAAAGAAACTGGTGTTTCTACATTTTATATAGATGAAAACATTGATTGTGGTCAAGTTATAGAGCAAAAAAAGGTATCAATTTTAGAAAATGAAAATACAGGGGAATTATATAACAGATTAAAAAAAATTGGTGCTCTCACAATTCTTTCAACTCTAGAAAAAATAGATACAAAAGGTTTTAAAAGTATTAAACAAATAGAAAGTAAAGAAAATTTAAAAGCTCCAAAATTAAATCGAGAAAACACAAAAATCGACTGGTGCAAGAACTCAAATGAGGTTCATAATTTTATCAGAGGACTTAATCCTTACCCATCGGCATGGACTTCAATTAATGAAAATAAAAAAATATTGAAAATTTATAAATCAAGAAAATATTCATCCAGTTTAAAAGCAAAGTACAAACCTGGTACTATAATAATGAATAAAAATACATTATTAATCTCAACGGGCTCTGGACTAATAGAAGTTTTAGAGTTAAAAATGGAAGGAAAAAAAATGATGAATAATATTGAATTCAATAACGGATTCAAATCACTAAATAAGACTAATTTAAGTTGAAAAAAGGATTTGTTCTTTTTGCTGAACCAACAGTTCAACACGATTTAACTTTTAGTCGATCAGTTATATTGATAGTTGAACAAAATGAAAATGGAATAGTTGGTTTCATAATAAATAAAAAAACTGACTACTCTACAATTGACTTAATTCCAGAACTTAACATCAATTTTCCAATATATAATGGAGGACCGGTAGAGAAAGAAAATCTTTATTTTATACATAAAATTCCATCACTAATAAAAAACTCTATTAAAATTAAAGATAATCTCTATTGGGGAGGAAACTTTGATTTAGTTGTAGAATTGATTAATGAAAACAAAATAAAAAATAATGAAATAAAATTTTTTTTAGGTTATTCTGGCTGGGTAAAAGAACAACTAAATAATGAGATTCAAGATAAATCTTGGATTTTAGCTAAAAAAGAGAATTTAGAAAAATTAGCTTTTCAAGAAACGATTAGTATTTGGAAAGATAAACTTAAAAAAATTGGGGGAAAGTATTTACTTTGGATTAATTCACCTGAAAATCCGCAGCATAATTAAAAATCAGTTACTTTTTTATTCAAAAATTTAATGAAAATCTTTGCTAAATCATTGGTAAAAATTTTATTTCTGTAGGATGTTACAGGGACAATTCCCAATATAGAATTAGTTAACCATATCTCTTTTGCTGAAAGTAATTCAAAAGGAGATATTGTGGTTTCTTCTAAATTATATTCAGGAAAAAATTTAGAATATTCAATAATTTTTTTTCTCATAACACCTTTTAAGCATCCCGAATCTAAACTTGGTGTTTTAATTTTATTTTCATTTACTATAAATAGATTACCATTTAAAAATTCTGCAACATTTTTTTTATTGTTTAATAAAATACAATTATCTAAATTATTTTCATTTGAATAAATCCCAGCAAGGACATTAATTAATTTATTATTAGTTTTTAAGTTGGATAATAAATTATCTTGAATATAATAGTCTTTAAATAAGTCAACTTTAAAATCACCATTCTTTATCAAATAATTTTTAACTTCACTTATGGCACAATGAATAATAAAATTAGGAGACATTGAGACTGGTGTATAATATCCACCACCATCTCTAAAAACAGATAATCTAACTCTTCCATAAAAATTAGAATTTACTTTGGAAATAGTATTTAAAATTTGTGATTTAAAAAATTCTGGAGTATAATTATCAGGAATTTCAATCCTAGCAACCCTCATTGAAGACATTAAACGCATGTAATGGTCTTCCCAAAAAATAATTTTATTATTTATAATTTTGATAGATTCAAAAACAGAATCTCCATATAAAAATCCTCTATTTAATAAATCGTGTTTAGATTCATTAATAAAATTTTCGTTATAATTTATCATTGAATAATTAAGATGAACCTACTAATTTTTTTAAATCAGCTATCTGACTTTCCCAAATCATTTTTGATTCTTCAACTTCATCAGAATATGCAAAATCAGTTACCATCAATGAAACATCCTTTGTTATCTCGTCTACAACAATTCTAATTTCAAAAAAACATTTGTCTTGATCATCTGATTCATCCATCCATCTGTATTTAACAAAAGAATCAGATTTTGATGAAATTAAATCAGCTATCTCCTCAGAGCCGTCCCAAAGAAAAGAAAAGGATTTTCCTCTAGAATTTACATCATCAGCAAACCATTCACACAAACCTGATGCAGAAGATATGTATTGATATAACATATGAGGAGAGGCTTGAATAGGAAACTCTATTTCGAACTTTTCTTTTAATTCCATAAATGGCAATATATAGATTAAATTAATTCTAAAAAAGAATTTTAAATATTTTTTATTCTTAGTTTGCCCCTATATAATTTGTTTATATATTTACGCGCATTTTATAATGG
>CAJQMK010000003.1 GCA_905479415.1 uncultured Flavobacteriaceae bacterium
AAGACGAATACGGAATTGAACCAGCAGCAGCAGCAGTAGCTGTAGCAGGTCCAGCAGCAGGTGGAGACGCTGAAGCAGCTGAAGAAAAAACAGAATTTGATGTTGTTTTAAACGCAGCAGGTGGTTCTAAACTAGCTGTAGTTAAGCTTGTTAAGGAATTAACTGGTTTAGGTTTAAAAGAAGCTAAAGAATTAGTTGACAATGCTCCAAGTAATATTAAAGAGGCAGTTTCAAAAGACGAAGCTGAAGGCTTTAAAAAATCACTTGAAGAAGCTGGTGCTGAAGTTGAATTAAAATAATTAATTCAACTTTAGTTTAAGTTTTGAGCTTTGGGCATTGCCCATTGCACTATTTTTTTATGTTCTTTAACCTAAATTGTTTTAAATGTATAGTACTATTAATAGATTAAATTTTGCATCAGCTACAGATATTCCTGATTATCCTGATTTTCTTGATATTCAAATAAAATCATTTAGCGATTTTTTTCAACTAGAGACAAAATCTGATGAAAGAACCGATGAAGGTCTTTTTAATACCTTCATGGAAAATTTCCCAATTTCAGATTCTCGAAATCAATTCGTTTTAGAATTTTTAGATTATTTTGTAGATCCTCCGAGATATTCAATACAAGAGTGTATTGAAAGAGGATTAACACATAGTGTTCCTTTAAAAGCGAGGTTAAAACTTTATTGTACTGACGAAGAACATGAAGATTTTGAAACTATTGTTCAAGATGTATACTTAGGTGTTATTCCTTATATGACACCAAGCGGAACTTTTATTATAAATGGTGCCGAGAGGGTAGTTGTTTCACAGTTACATAGATCTCCTGGTGTCTTTTTTGGTCAGTCATTTCATGCTAATGGCACAAAGTTATATTCTGCAAGAGTAATACCTTTCAAAGGTTCATGGATTGAATTTGCTACAGATATTAATAGTGTGATGTATGCTTACATTGATAGAAAGAAAAAGTTACCTGTAACTACTCTTTTAAGAGCTATTGGATTTGAAAGAGACAAGGATATATTAGAAATTTTTGATTTAGCTGAAGAAATTAAAGTTTCAAAATCTGGATTAAAAAAGTGCTTAGGAAGAAAGCTAGCAGCCAGAGTTTTAAATTCATGGTTTGAAGATTTTGTTGATGAAGATACAGGTGAAGTTGTTTCCATTGAAAGAAATGAGATAATTTTAGACAGAGAGACAATAATTGATAAAGATAATATAGAAGAGATATTAGCGACTAATACTCAAACTGTGTTATTACATAAAGTTGATGGACAACTTTCTGACTATGCAATAATTCATAATACTCTTCAAAAAGATCCTACTAACTCTGAAAAGGAAGCAGTTGAGCATATTTATAGACAATTAAGAAACGCTGAACCACCTGATGAGGAAACAGCTAGAGGAATAATTGATAAATTATTTTTCTCTGATCAAAGATATAATTTGGGTGAAGTTGGTAGATATAGAATGAATAAAAAATTAGGTCTTGATATTGATATGGAGATGCTAGTTTTAACTAAAGAAGATATTATAACTATCATAAAATATTTAATTGAATTAATCAATTCTAAAGCTGAAATTGATGATATTGACCACCTTTCTAATAGAAGAGTTAGAACAGTAGGAGAACAATTATCATCTCAATTTGGAGTTGGTCTTTCAAGAATGGCTAGAACCATTAGAGAAAGAATGAATGTTAGAGATAACGAAGTTTTTACGCCTATTGATTTGATTAATGCTAAGACTTTGTCATCTGTTATTAATTCATTTTTTGGAACCAACCAGTTATCACAATTTATGGATCAAACTAATCCGTTAGCAGAGATAACTCACAAAAGAAGATTATCTGCTTTAGGTCCTGGAGGACTTTCAAGAGAAAGAGCTGGTTTCGAAGTAAGAGATGTACATTACACACATTATGGAAGGTTATGTCCAATTGAGACCCCTGAAGGTCCTAATATTGGTTTAATTTCCTCTCTTGGTGTTTTTGCAAAAGTAAATAATCTAGGTTTTATAGAAACTCCATACAGAAAAGTAGAAAACGGAGTTGTAGATTTAAAAAATCATAAATATTTAAGTGCTGAAGAAGAAGAAGGTATGTTAATTGCCCAAGCAAATATCCCAAAAGATAAGGATGGTAAAATTCTTTCAGAAAAGGTTATTGCAAGACAAGAAGCAGATTATCCTGTTATAGATCCTTCTGATGTTAACTACACTGACGTAGCACCTAATCAAATTGCATCAATTTCTGCATCACTTATTCCTTTTTTAGAACATGACGATGCTAACAGAGCATTAATGGGATCAAACATGATGAGACAATCTGTTCCTTTACTACGTCCAGAATCTCCAATTGTTGGTACAGGACTAGAAAGACAAGTAGCTTCGGATTCCAGAGTATTAATAAATGCTGATTTTGATGGAAAGGTTATTTATGTAGATTCTCAGAAAATTACTATTAAGTATAATCTTACTGAAGAACAAAAACTAACTAGTTTTGACAATGACGAAAAAACATATTCCTTAGTTAAATTTAGAAAAACTAATCAAGGTACTTGTATTAACTTAAAACCAATTGTTATAAAAGGTGATAATGTTAAAAAAGGTCAAGTTTTATGTGAAGGGTATGCTACTCAAAATGGTGAATTAGCTTTAGGAAGAAATTTAAAAGTTGCATTCATGCCTTGGAAAGGATATAATTTCGAAGATGCTATCGTAATTTCAGAAAAAGTTGTTAGAGACGATGTTTTCACTTCGTTACATATTGATGAATATTCAATTGATGTTAGAGATACTAAATTGGGAATGGAAGAGCTTACGAATGATATTCCAAATGTAAGTGAAGAAGCCACCTCTGATTTAGATGAAAATGGAATGATTAGAGTTGGAGCTGAAGTTAAACCTGGAGACATTTTAATTGGTAAAATTACTCCTAAAGGTGAATCTGATCCAACACCTGAAGAAAAATTATTAAGAGCAATCTTTGGTGATAAAGCTGGTGATGTTAAAGATGCATCGTTAAAAGCTCCTCCATCTTTAAATGGAATAGTTGTTAATAAAAAATTATTTACTAGACCAATAAAAGATAAAAGAAAAAGATCTGAGGATAAAGATCTTTTAATTGAGTTAGGAAAGACTTACGATATTAAATTTGAAGAACTTAAAAAATCATTAATTGAGAAATTATATAATATTTTAAGTGGAAAGACTTGTCAAGGTGTATTTAATGATTTAGAAGAAGAAGTTTTGCCTAAGGGTAAAAAGTATTCCTTAAAAATGTTAAATCAGGTTGAAGAATACACTCACTTAGTTTCAGGTCAATGGACAGTAGATAAAAAAGTAAATTCTTTAGTTTTGACTCTTTTACACAACTATAAAATAAAAGAAAATGATCTGCAAGGAATGCTTAGAAGAGAGAAGTTTACTATTTCTGTTGGAGATGAACTTCCCCCAGGAATTTTAAAATTAGCTAAAGTATATATAGCCAAGAAAAGGAAACTTAAAGTAGGTGATAAAATGGCTGGTAGACACGGTAATAAAGGGATTGTTGCTAGAATTGTTAGGCAAGAAGATATGCCATTCCTAGAAGACGGAACACCAGTTGATATAGTATTAAATCCACTTGGTGTACCATCTAGAATGAATATTGGTCAAATTTATGAAACTGTTTTAGGATGGGCTGGTCAAAAATTAGGCAGAAAATTTTCCACTCCAATTTTTGATGGTGCAACTTTAGATCAAATTAATGAATTAACAGAAGAAGCCGGTGTTCCTCAATTTGGGCACACTCATTTATATGATGGTGGAACAGGTAAAAGATTCGATCAGCCAGCAACCGTTGGTGTTATATATATGCTTAAGTTAGGTCATATGGTTGATGATAAAATGCATTCAAGATCTATTGGACCATATTCTTTAATTACTCAGCAACCACTTGGTGGTAAGGCTCAATTTGGAGGTCAAAGATTTGGAGAAATGGAAGTTTGGGCACTAGAAGCTTATGGTGCTTCAAGTACTCTACAAGAAATTTTAACAATAAAATCAGATGACGTTCAAGGAAGAGCAAAAGCTTATGAAGCAATCGTAAAAGGTGATACTATGCCAGATCCTGGACTTCCAGAATCATTTAACGTATTGATGCATGAACTTAAAGGTCTAGGATTAGATATTAGATTAGAAGAATAATAAAATAAAAACTCATTATGTCTAGAAAAATTGAAATTAATAAATCTCAAAAATTCTCAAAAATATCAATTGGATTAGCATCTCCTGAAACTATATTAGGTAACTCAAGAGGTGAGATTCTAAAACCAGAAACTATTAATTATAGAACTCATAAACCAGAAAGAGATGGTTTGTTTTGTGAAAGAATTTTCGGTCCTGTTAAAGATTTTGAGTGTGCATGTGGAAAATATAAAAGAATCAGATATAAAGGAATTATTTGTGATAGATGTGGAGTTGAAGTAACTGAAAAAAAGGTAAGAAGAGACAGAGTTGGTCACATTGATTTAGTAGTTCCAGTTGCTCATATATGGTATTTTAGGTCTTTACCTAATAAAATAGGTTACTTATTAGGTCTTCCTTCAAAGAAACTGGATATGATTATTTACTATGAGAGATATGTAGTTATTCAACCAGGACTTGCAGTAAATGCAGAAGGAGAGCCCGTAACTAAAATGGATTATTTAACTGAAGAGGAATATATAACTATTACAGATAGCCTACCACCTGAAAATCAATTTTTAGATGATGAGGATCCAAATAAGTTTATTGCTAAAATGGGTGCTGAATGTTTAATTGAGTTACTTTCAAGAATAGATCTTAATGAGTTGTCTTACGAGTTAAGACACAAAGCCAATACAGAGACTTCTAAACAAAGAAAAATGGAAGCTCTTAAAAGACTTCAAGTTGTAGAATCATTCAAAGAATCTAATTTAAACAGAGAAAATAAACCTGAGTGGATGATTTTAAAGGCAATTCCTGTTATCCCGCCAGAACTTAGACCATTAGTTCCATTAGACGGAGGAAGATTTGCAACATCTGATTTAAATGATTTATACAGAAGAGTAATAATAAGAAACAATAGATTAAAGAGATTAGTTGAAATAAAAGCTCCTGAGGTTATTTTAAGAAATGAAAAAAGGATGTTACAAGAATCTGTAGATTCACTTTTTGACAACACAAGAAAATCTTCTGCTGTTAAAACTGATGCTAACAGACCTTTAAAATCGCTTTCTGATTCTTTAAAAGGAAAACAGGGTAGATTCCGTCAAAACCTTCTTGGAAAAAGGGTAGATTATTCTGCTAGATCTGTTATTGTTGGTGGACCAGAATTAAAATTATTTGAGTGTGGTTTACCTAAAAACATGGCAGCTGAGTTATACAAACCTTTTATAATTAGAAAATTAATAGAAAGAGGAATTGTTAAAACAGTAAAATCTGCGAAAAAAATTATTGATAGAAGAGAGCCCTTAGTTTGGGATATTTTAGAAAATGTTTTAAAAGGACATCCTGTTCTTTTAAATAGAGCTCCAACCCTACACAGATTAGGAATACAAGCTTTTCAGCCAATACTTATTGAGGGTAAAGCTATTCAAGTTCATCCGTTAGTTTGTACAGCTTTTAATGCTGATTTTGATGGTGATCAAATGGCAGTTCATCTTCCATTAGGTCCTGAGGCTATTTTAGAGTCACAGCTATTGATGCTTGCTTCACATAATATTTTGAATCCAGCGAATGGATCCCCAATCACTGTACCTTCTCAAGATATGGTTTTAGGACTCTATTATATGACAAAATTATTAAAGTCAACAAAAGATCATAAAGTTAAGGGGGAAGGTCTAACATTTTATTCTGCTGAAGAAGTAAATATAGCTTACAATGAAGAAAGAGTTGATTTAAACGCAATGATAAAAATTAGAGCTAAAGATTTTAATGAATCTGGAGAGTTAGCTTTTAGAATTATTGAAACAACTGTAGGTAGAGTTTTATTTAACCAGGTTGTACCTGAAAAAGCAGGATTTATAAACGAAGTTTTAACTAAAAAATCGTTAAGAGATATTATTGGAAATATTTTAAAGTTAACAAGTGTTCCTGAAACTGCAGATTTCTTAGATAAAATTAAGTCTATGGGATTCTCTTTTGCATTTGAAGGAGGATTATCCTTTAGTTTAGGTGATATTATGATACCCCCTGAAAAACACGAAATGATTGCCAAGGCCAATGGAGAAGTCGATAGTATTATCTCTAATTATAACATGGGGTTAATTACTAATAATGAACGTTATAATCAGGTCATTGATGTTTGGACTTCTGCAAATGCAACGCTAACTGAGCTTTCAATGAAAAGAATCAGTGAAGATAAACAAGGATTTAATTCAGTTTACATGATGTTAGATTCTGGTGCTAGGGGTTCTAAAGAACAAATACGTCAGCTTACAGGTATGCGTGGATTAATGGCTAAGCCTAAAAAAGCTAGTGCTAGTGGTGGAGAAATTATTGAAAATCCTATTTTATCTAACTTTAAAGAAGGATTATCTATTTTAGAATATTTTATTTCTACTCACGGAGCTAGAAAAGGTTTAGCGGATACTGCATTGAAAACTGCTGATGCAGGTTATTTAACTAGAAGGCTTGTTGATGTAGCTCAAGATGTTATAATCCATTATGAAGACTGTAATACTCTTAGAGGAATAACTGTGGAGCCGCTTAAAAAAAATGAAGAAATTGTTGAAACGTTAGGAGAGAGAATATTAGGAAGAGTTTCATTACATGATATTTACAACCCTTTAAATAATGAAATTATTGTTTCTGCCGGTGAGGAAATTTCAGATGATATTGTTAAGTTAATCGAATCTTCTCCTATTGAAAAAGTTGAAGTTAGATCTCCATTAACATGTGAATCTCCAAAAGGAGTTTGTTCAAAGTGTTATGGAAGAAATTTAGCAACTGGTAAAATGGTTCAAAATGGAGAAGCTGTAGGTGTTGTTGCAGCTCAATCAATTGGTGAACCAGGGACTCAGTTAACTCTAAGAACTTTCCATGTTGGAGGTATTGCAGGAAATATTTCAGAAGACAATAATTTATCTGTTAGATTTGATGGAGTTGCTGAAATTGAAGATTTAAAAGTTGTTAAGTCCAAGGATGCCGAAGGAAAAAATATAAATACAGTAATTTCTAGAACATGTGAAATTAAAGTTTTAGATAAAAAATCTGGCATTCTTTTAAGTACTAATATTATTCCTTACGGTTCTTCTCTTCTTATTAAGGACGGTCAAGTATTGAAAAAAGGAGATATTGTATGTCAATGGGATCCTTACAACGGAGTAATTGTCTCTGAATTTGGCGGAAATATTGAATATGAAAATATCGAACAAGGTGTTACTTACCAAGTTGAAATTGACGAACAAACTGGATTTAAAGAAAAAGTTATTTCAGAATCTAGAAATAAAAAAGTAGTTCCTACATTACTTATCAATGATAGTAAAGGAAACAATGTTAGAACTTATAACCTTCCAGTAGGTGCTCACTTGATGGTTGATGATGGTGAAAAAGTTGAAGCAGGTAAAATTTTAGTCAAAATTCCTAGAAAATCTGCTAAATCGGGTGATATTACTGGTGGACTTCCAAGAGTTACAGAGCTTTTTGAAGCAAGAAACCCATCAAATCCTGCTGTTGTAAGTGAAATTGATGGTGTTGTAAACTTTGGTAAAATTAAAAGAGGGAATAGGGAAATTATTATTGAATCTAAAACTGGTGAGATTAAAAAGTATTTAGTTAAACTTTCAAATCAAATACTAGTTCAAGAAAATGATTTTGTTAAAGCTGGGATGCCACTTTCGGATGGTGCAATTACACCTAATGATATTTTAAATATTAAAGGTCCATCTGCTGTTCAACAATATTTAGTAAATGAAGTTCAAGAAGTTTACAGGTTACAAGGTGTTAAGATTAATGATAAACACTTTGAGGTATTAATTAGACAAATGATGCAAAAAGTGAAAATTCAAGATTCTGGAGACACTACTTTTCTTGAGGGGCAACTTATTCATAAAAATGAATTCATTTCTGAAAATGATAATTTGTTTAACAAGAAAATCATTGAATCTGTTGGTTCCTCTGAAAGTTTTAAAGAAGGTCAAGTTATTAGCGCAAGAGAATTAAGAGATGAAAATTCTTTATTAAAGAGAGAGGATAAAGATTTAGTTGTAGCTAGAGATGCTGTAAACGCCACTGCTACTCCAATTCTTCAAGGTATTACCAGAGCTTCTCTTCAAACTAAATCGTTTATTTCCGCTGCATCTTTCCAAGAAACTACTAAGGTTTTAAATGAAGCTGCCGTTAATGGTAAAGTAGATACTTTAAGAGGTCTTAAGGAAAACGTTATAGTTGGTCACAAAATTCCTGCAGGAACTGGAAACAGGAAATTCAATGATGTTATTGTTGGTTATGTAGACGAATATGAAGAGTTACTTGCAAAAAAGAATTTAACTTTCAATGAAGAAATCTAATTCTAAAGAAAATGGTTTAAATCTTGAGCTCGATGAAAATCTTGCTCAAGGTACCTATTCTAACTTAGCATTAATTAACCATTCTGTTTCAGAATTTGTAGTTGACTTTATAAATGTTATGCCAGGTGTGCCTAAAGCTAAAGTTAAATCTAGAATTATTCTAACTCCTCAGCACGCTAAAAGATTTTCTAAAGCTTTAGTTGATAATATTTCAAAATTTGAGAATTCTAATGGAGAGATAAAAGAATATGAAAATCAAAAGCCAATACAATTAAATTTTGGCCCTACAGGTGAAGCTTAATCAGAATTCTGATTTATAGTGAAATTTTAATGTAGGAAATTTTTGCTTGGTCATTTCTAAAGAAAATGACGAATCTGACAAGAAAACTAGTTGTTTGTTTTTATCCATAGCTAAAAATTTATTTTTCAACTTTTTGAAATCAATAAATTCTTTATTTTTTTTAGATACTGTTTCTACCCAACAAGCTTTAAAAATATTTAAGTTTTCATAAGAGCATTTTGCTCCGTACTCATGTTCGAGCCTATATTGAATGACTTCGAATTGTAATGCCCCCACAGTTCCAATTACTTTTCTTCCGTTCATTTCAAGTATAAATAATTGAGCAACTCCTTCATCCATTAATTGAACGATGCCTTTTGCTAATTGCTTAGATTTCATTGGATCTAAATTATTAATGTATCTAAAATGTTCTGGAGAAAAACTAGGAATTCCCTTAAATGTAATTTTTTCACCATCTGTAAATGTGTCACCAATTTTAAAATTACCTGAATCATGAACACCAACAATATCGCCTGGAAATGATTCGTTAACGATTTCTTTTTTTTCTGCAAAAAAAGCATTTGGACTGCTGAACTTGAATTTTTTTTCCAACCTTACGTGATGATAAGGTGTATTTCTTTTGAACTTTCCTGAAACAATTTTTATAAACGCTAATCTATCTCTGTGTTTTGGATCCATGTTAGCATGTATCTTAAATATGAACCCTGAAAATTTGTTTTCACTTGGTTTTATTATTCTTTCATCACTAATTTTATCCATTGGAGCTGGAGCAATTGAGATAAAACAATTCAATAATTCTTTTACACCAAAATTATTTAATGCTGAACCAAAAAAAACAGGTTGTTGATTACATTTTAAATATTCTTCTTTAGAGAACTTTGGATATACTTCGTTTATTATATCAACTTCTTCATTAAGTTTTTCAGCCGCTTTTTCTCCAATTAAGTCGTTCAGTAATGGATCATTAATCTCATTTATTTTTATAGAATTTGCAATCTTTGTCTTATTTTCTTCTTCAAATAACATAAGATTTTTTTCCCAGAGGTTATATATTCCTTGAAAATCGTATCCCATTCCAATAGGGAAACTTAACGGGCAAACTTTGAAATTTAATTTTTTTTCTAATTCATCTAATAAATCAAATCCATCTTTCCCTTCTCTGTCTAATTTATTGATAAAGACTATAATAGGGATTTTTCTCATTCTACACACCTCAACTAATTTTTCTGTCTGCTCCTCAACTCCTTTTGCTACATCAATTACAACAATTACACTATCTACAGCTGTTAAAGTTCTAAAAGTATCTTCAGCAAAATCTTTGTGTCCAGGCGTATCTAGAATGTTAATCTTAATCCCCTTATAATTAAATGCTAAAACAGAAGTTGCGACAGAGATTCCTCTCTGCTTTTCAATTTCCATAAAATCACTAGTTGCTGATTTTTTAATTTTATGAGATTTAACTGCTCCTGCTTCTTGGATAGCTCCTCCAAATAACAATAACTTTTCTGTTAACGTAGTCTTTCCAGCATCTGGGTGAGATATAATACCAAAAGTTCTTCTTCTTGCTATTTCCTCTATAAAATTCATAAATTAATTTAATCCAAAAATACTACAGTTTTTTAAATAAAGTATTGGTAATTTTTTAAAATTTGTAACTTTAAACAATGAATAAAGAAATGGTAATACTCGTTGATAAAGATGATAATGAATTAGGTTTAATGGAGAAGTTAGAAGTTCATCAAAAAGGTTTACTTCATAGAGCATTCTCTGTTTTTTTATTAAATGACTCAAATCAATTATTATTACAAAAAAGAGCTTTAGACAAATATCATTCACCTGGTTTATGGACTAATACTTGTTGTAGTCATCAAAGAAAAAATGAAAAAACAATAGATGCCGCTCATAGAAGACTGTTTGAGGAAATGGGTATAAAAAGTGAATTAAAACTTTTTACTTCTTTTATTTACAAAGCAGAATTTGATAATGGTTTAATTGAACATGAATTCGATCATGTTATTGTCGGAAGTTTTGTTGGCAATCCAGTAATAAATCAGCTTGAAGTTTGTGATTGGAAATGGGAAGATTTAGATTTAATCAAAGAAAATTTAAAAACTTATCCAGATGATTATACAGAGTGGTTTAAAATAATATTTTTAAAATTTTATAATAAATACAATAAATGAAAGTAACAGTAAGTAGAAAAGCACACTTTAACGCAGCTCACAGATTATTTGTTGAAAATTGGTCTGATGAAAAAAATCAAAACTTATTTGGAAAATGTAGTAATTCTAATTTCCATGGTCATAATTATGAATTAATTGTTGATGTTAGAGGTGAAGTTGATCTTGTAACAGGCGTTGTTATTGATCTAAAAGAATTAAAAGACATTATTAAAAATGAGGTTGAAGAATTATTAGATCATAAAAATTTAAATTTAGATGTTCCATATTTTAAAAAAGTAATACCAACAGCAGAAAATATTTGTATTTTTATATGGAATATTTTAAGAGATAAAATATCAAACGATAATGAATTATCAGTTACCCTTTACGAAACTCCTAGAAATTTTGTAAAATATTCTGGAAATTAAATAATAATTATGGCAAGTGTAAAAAATTTAAAAAAAGATTTAAATAATATTATTGGTGAAATTATTCAAAATATTAATCTTTGGCAATTGGAAAATCCTGATAAGGATGTGAAAAAAAGCGAAAAATTAATAGATGAATGTTTTGATGCCTTTGATAATATTATTAAAAAAATTCATCAAAAAGATGTAACTGACGTTAACAAACATTTTAAAAATATCAGTTTTGAACTTACTGATATAGCATCTGATTTAGTAAAGAAATTTAATAAATTATAGTTATTTGCTTTTAAGAATATTGGTAAATATTTTACCATACTTGGAATTTAATACTTGTTCACTCATCGAGCTTTTTATAGTATCTAATACTATTTTGCCAGATTCAGAGAATTGAGTTATTGCAATTAGTGGCGCTATATGACTATTACCATTGCTTACTGCATAATTTAAGTTATATAAATATTGTCTTTTATCTAACGATTTTATTTGGTTTTGTATTAAAGTCAAACTGTCTTTTAGATCAGATTTTGCTAAATTAAATGACAACTGAATTAAATCAAGTTTTTGATTGTTGAATTTTTTAATAACATTCAAATAATTTCTATATATAGAATCTGATGATGATCCAATTATTTCAAAATTAGAATTAAATTTATTTAGCGAAGTATTTATGTCTATTTCACCTTTTTCTCCAAAAAATTCTATTCTATTATCAAAATTAGAAATATCTAGATTTATATAAAAAAGTTCAGGGGAATCAATTTTAGTTTTAAATATTATAGGTTCATTTTTTTTTACAAAAACAGAATCTATGTTAATTAAAGTTGAATCAGAAATTTTTTGTAAATAAATAGTTCCTTTTTTAAAATTTTCAACATTTACATTAATAATCATGTTGTTTTCACTCTTTTCACAGCTAATTGAAATAAGTAATAAGGATATTAAAAATAATTTTTTCAAAATAATTTGATTTTAAATTCAAGAATACAAAAAATAATTAACTAAATAGAAGGTTTTATTATTCTATTCATCCAAGCCCAATAAATCAGAACAGATTGAAATAACGCTCTAATAACAAGAAGTGATGTATTGTAGCCAAGGCTGTTTTCAGGAATTAACATGTTTAAGTGAACAGACATAAACAATACTAATATTAAAATAATTCCAGCTAAGGAAATGTTTCTAAATTTCTCAAATAAAACACCAATACCAAATATAATTTCAAGAACACCAGAAAATATAATCAACTCCATATGAAAAGGAAGAAAATCCGGCATTATAGGTAAATAAGAGTCAGTAAAATAAAAATGAAAAATACCATTAATAATGTAAAAAAAACTTAACAGCAATAAATTTATTCTTTTCATGATTTTAAATTAGAATTACTTAATCAAATCTAAACTTCTTTTTATAAATGATGTAAGTTCCTCACCTTTTAATAAATTTTGAGATAGTTTTGCTAAATCTAAAGATTGATTTATCAATCTTTCTTTTTTTGCTTTTCCTTTAGAATTTAATATGTCAGAACATATTGGATTATTAACATTTATTATTAAATTATACATTTCAGGCATATTACCAAACATTCCGTTTCCTCCGCTCTGTTGCATCTCTTTCATTCTTCTCATAAACTCTGGAACAGTAATAACAAATGGAGGCGAACTACTTTCTATTGCTTCTATCTGAACAGTATATTTTTCTTTTGGAACTACTTCTTCAATTATTGTTTTTAATTTTTCTTTTTCCTTATCATCTAGTTTTGAAACTTCTTTTTCATCCTTTTTAATTAATTTATCAATTACGTCAGAATCAACTCTTGTAAAGTTCAATTTTTCATTGGAAGTTTCAATTTTTTGAATTAAATGACTAATTATTGGAGAATCTAATAAAAGAACCTCATATCCCTTGGCCTTAGCTGACTCAACATAAGAATGTTGTTCATTAATATTAGATGCATATAGAATTATAAGATTACCGTCTTTATCAGTTTGGGTTTTAGATATTTTTTCTTTTAATTCTTCAAACGTAAAGTATTCGTTATTAACTGTCGGGTATAGAGCGAATTTTTGTGCTTTCTCAAAAAATTTATCTTCACTAAGCATTCCATATTCAATTACAACTTTAATGTCATTCCATTTTTCTTCAAATCCTTTTCTGTCTTTTTTGTATAAAGAATTTAGTTTGTCAGCAACTTTTCTGGTAATGTAATTGCTTATCTTCTTTACTGCACCATCAGCTTGAAGGTAACTTCTAGACACATTTAATGGAATATCGGGAGAATCTATAACTCCTCTTAAAAGAGTTAAAAATTCTGGAACAATACCCTCAACATTATCTGTAACAAAAACTTGATTTTGATAAAGTTGAATTTTATCTTTTTGCATGTTGATGTCATTTGATATTTTAGGAAAATATAAAATACCAGTAAGATTGAAAGGGTAATCAACATTTAAATGAATGTTAAACAATGGTTCTTCAAATTGCATAGGATACAATTCTTTATAAAAATCTTTATAAGATTGATCATCCAAATCTGATGGAGTTTTAGTCCAAGCTGGACTTGGGTTGTTAATAATATCATCTACAGTTTCTTTAACCTCTTTTTTGTCATCTCCTTCTCCTATATTATTTGTAATTTCTTTAGTACCGAATTTGATTGGTACAGGCATAAATTTATTATACTTTGTTAAGAGAGATTTAATTCTACTCTCCTCTAAAAATTCTTTAGAGTCTTTAGCTATGTGTAATATTATTTCAGAACCTCTTTCTTTTTTATCACTTTTTTTAAGAGAGTATTCAGGCGATCCATCACAAACCCAATGAGCTGCAGGTTTGTTTAAATATGATTTTGTTATAATTTCAACTTTTTCTGCAACCATAAAAGCTGAATAGAAACCTAATCCAAAATGGCCAATTATTCCACTGTCTTTTGCGCTATCTTTATATTTTTCTAAAAATTCTTCAGCACCTGAAAAAGCGACTTGATTTATATATTTTTTTACTTCATCAGAAGTCATTCCAATTCCTTGATCAATAATATGTATTTTTTTTGCTTTTTTATCAACTTTAATTTCAATTTGGGGATTCCCAATTTCAATTTTATTTTCTCCAATACTACTTAGATGTTTTAATTTTAATGTTGCATCTGTTGCATTTGAAATTAGTTCTCTCAAAAAGATTTCATGATCACTGTATAAGAACTTTTTAATAAGTGGAAAAATGTTTTCAACTGAAACGTTAATTTTACCTTTGGACATAATTGTATTTTATTATTTATTGATTATGATCAAATCATATACCAAATAATCTTGAGTGACAAATTGACATTGTTTAACAATTAACAAATACTATTCTTTATATTTAAATATAATAGCAATATAATATTATGTATAATTCAAAAATTAGTGGACTTGGTTATTATGTTCCTGATAATATTGTTACAAATAACGATTTATCAAAAATAATGGATACTACTGATGAGTGGATTCAAGAAAGAACAGGTATTAAAGAGCGACGTTGGATTGATCCTAAAACAGATGACACTACATCAACAATGGCTGTAAAAGCCTCAAAAATCGCAATTGAAAGGTCCGGTTTAAAAAAAAATGATATTGATTTTATAATATTTGCTACATTGAGTCCAGACATGTATTTTCCTGGTGGAGGAGTTCGTGTTCAAGATATGTTAGAAATGCCTACAATTGGTGCTCTAGATGTCAGAAATCAATGTTCAGGTTTTGTATATGCTCTGTCAGTGGCAGATCAATTTATTAAAACTGGCATGTATAAAAATATTTTAGTAATCGGATCTGAAAATCACTCAGGTGGATTAGATAAATCTACAAGAGGTCGAGGAGTTACTGTTATTTTTGGTGATGGAGCAGGAGCAGCAGTTTTGTCCAGATGTGAACAAAAAGGAAAAGGAATCTTATCTTCTCATTTGTATTCTGAGGGAAAACACGCTAGAGAACTAATGATGGATGGTCCCCATACTGGAAGATGGATTCCTGAAATATTAAAAGAAAACGATCCAAACGATGAATCATATTATCCATACATGAACGGACCATTTGTTTTTAAACACGCAGTGACTCGTTTTTCTGAAGCTATAGTGGATGGTTTAGAAGCTAATAATTTAAAGAGTGAAAACATTGATGTTTTAATACCTCATCAGGCAAATTTACGTATTGCACAATTTATACAAAGAAAATTTAAATTGAGTGATGATAAAGTTTATAATAATATAATGAACTATGGAAATACAACTGCTGCATCGATAATAATAGCACTTACAGAAGCTTGGGAAAAAGGTAAGATAAAAGAAAATGATTTAGTTGTTCTCGCAGCTTTTGGAGCAGGTTTTACATGGGGATCTGTTATTATAAGATGGTAAAAAAAACTTTAGTATTAGGAGCTTCATTAAATGTTGATCGTTACTCCAATATGGCGGTTAAAAAACTATTATTAAATAATGTTGATGTTCGAGCTTTAGGTTTAAGAACTGGATTAATAGACAAAGTGTTTATCGAAAAAGATTTTGTTAAATTTAAAAATATTCACACTGTCACTTTATATTTAAATAGTGTAAGACAAAGAGATTATTATGATTATATCATCTCGCTTAAACCCCAAAGAGTCATTTTTAATCCTGGAACGGAAAACATTGAATTCTATAATTTATTAAAAAACAAATCTATTAAATACTTAGAAGCTTGCACTCTAGTTTTACTTTCTACGAATCAATATTAGGCCAATAAAAGTTAATAGTCCATTTAAAGGAAGTAATTCGTAACCTATTTTATATCCACCCAAAAACTGAGGATCTAAACTCCCAATAAATATCATAACAATAACAGACAAAGATGTAACTATCCATACGAATTTATCGTGAATTTTATAATTCGTTAAAATACCAAATGCAAATAATCCAAGTAAAGGTCCATAGGTGTAACCTGCTAAAATCAATAGACCGTCTATAACACTTGTAGTTAAATAATTTTTGAAAATAATAATGACTATAACCAGAACTAAACTCATAATTATATGTGTTCTTTTTCTAATTTTTATTTGGTAATCATTACTCTTGTCTTTTAAGTCAGCAAAATCTACACAATATGAGGTTGTTAGTGAAGTTAAAGCACTATCAGCACTGCTGTAAGCAGCAGCAATTAAACCCAATAAAAAAGTTATTCCAATTAAGTTTCCTAAACCACTATTTAAAGCAATTTCAGGAAATAATAAATCACTATTTACAGCTCCGTTAAGTTCAGGCGTAACTATATTGAACTTTGAAGAATAAATAAATAATAGAGCACCAAGTAGAAGAAATAAGAAAGTAACAATAACTAAAACAATACTAAAAATTATCATATTTTTCTGTGCTTCTTTTAAAGATTTACATGTCAGGTTTTTTTGCATCATATCTTGATCTAATCCTGTCATACATATTGTAATAAACATTCCACCAATAAATGATTTAAAAAAATGATTTTTATCAAGAAAACTCTCAGTTACAAAAATGTTTGAGTATGATTTCAATTCATCTGAATTTATAAAGTCCATAAAAGACCATTCTAAACTTTTACTAATTAAATAAATTGATAGTAAAACTGATATTAACATAAAAGTAGTTTGAAGAGTATCTGTCCAAACAATAGTTTTAATACCTCCTCTGAATGTATAAATCCATATTAATAAAACTGAAATTAGAACAGTAATTTCAAATGGAATATTTAACTCGTTGAAAACAAATTGTTGTAATACTATTGCTACTAAATAAAGTCTGAAACAAGCACCGGTTATTCTGGAAATAAAAAAGAAAAAAGCACCAGTTTTATGACTGACGCTTCCAAATCTTATTTTTAAATATTCATATATTGAAGTTAAATTTAATTTATAGTAGATAGGTAATAGTAAGAGGGCTACTACAAAGTAACCAAATAGGTAGCCCAATACCACTTGAAAGTATGTAAATTGTGTTGTTCCGACATCACCAGGTACTGAAATAAAAGTAATTCCAGATAAAGAAGCACCAACCATTCCGAATGCTACTAAATACCATGGAGATTCTTTGTTAGCTGAAAAAAAAGTTGAATTATCATTATTTCCAATCGTTAAGTTTGATACAATAAAAAGTCCTAAAAAATAGAGAATTATAACTAAAATAATAATTGATGATTGCATTTTATATGTTATTATTCAAATATACTAATTTATGGTTCTTATAAAATCAAGTAGTATATTTATAAAATGAATTTTTCTTCAAAATTGCTTGAAAATGCTGTAAACGAAATGTCTAAATTACCAGGTATTGGTAAAAGAACTGCCTTGAGACTTGTTTTGTTTTTATTAAACCAACCAAACTCACAAACTGTTCAATTATCCAAATCATTAATTGATTTAGTTGACGGAATTATTTTATGTAAAAACTGTCATAATATTTCTGATTTAGAATTATGTGAAATTTGTTCTAATGTCAAAAGAAATAAATCAATCGTTTGTGTAGTTGAAGATATTCGAGACGTGATGGCTATAGAAAGTACAGGTCAGTTTAATGGAGTTTATCATGTTTTAGGTGGAAAAATATCTCCGATTGAAGGAATAGGGCCAAACCAGTTAAATATATCTTCTTTAATAGAAAAATTAAAATCTATAAATGTATCTGAACTTATTTTTGCCTTGAGTGCAACTATGGAGGGTGATACAACTAACTTTTACATTTTTAAACAAATTCAAAATTTAGATTTAAAAATTACAACTATTGCTAGAGGTGTCTCTGTTGGTAATGAACTGGAATATACAGATGAAGTGACATTAGGTAGAAGTATAATTAAAAGAATTCCTTTTGAAAATTCAATAAAAACCTAATGTTTAAACATTTTGGAAAAGAATTAATTTATCAAATTATAATTTGATATTTTTGCAGTATTACAATTTTTATATATGTCCAATAAGATAGAAATCGTTTTGCCTCGAATGGGAGAAAGTGTTGATGAAGCAACTATTACTGGTTGGCTTAAAAATGAAGGTGATAGAATTAATGAAGACGACTTAATAGTTGAAATAGCAACTGATAAAGTTGATTCTGAAGTTCCAAGTGAATTTTCTGGCATATTGATTAAAAAACTATGTAATGTTAATGATGTTGTAAAAGTTGGCGATCCAATTGCCATAATTGAAACAGATTCCATAGAACCCTCAATTCAAATGAAGGAGATTCAAAATAAAAAAGAATCTCTCGTAAATGTTGAAACTCCTAAAAAAGATGATACCAATCCAGTAGACTTTGTTAAAATGGGGGATAAAATAATCGAAAAAAATATTTCTAATGAATCTTCAAGAATTTATTCACCCCTTGTAAAAAACATTTCTAAAAAAGAGGGTATTTCAATTAACGAGCTTGACAGTATAAGAGGTTCCGGTAAAAATGGTAGAATTACTAAAAATGATCTGTTAAATTATATTTCAAACTCTAACAAGAAAGAAAAGATAACTGAAAATTTTGTTGGCAATAATTTATCAGATGAAATTGTTGAAATGAGTAGAATGGAGAAACTTATTTCTGATCACATGGTAAAAAGTAAAGATAAATCTGCTCATGTTCAAGCTTTTATTGAAGCTGATATAACTAATTTGTGGAATTGGAGAGAAAAAAATAAAAACATCTTTTTCGACAGAGAAAATGAAAAAATAACTTTTACTCCTATTTTTATTCAAATTGTAGCTCAAGTTCTAAGAGAGTTCCCATTATTAAATATTAGTCTTGATAATTATAACATTATTAAAAAGAAATCTATTAATATTGGTATGGCTACTGCCTTAACTGATGGAAATTTGATAGTTCCGGTGATTAAAAATGCTGATCAGTTTAGTCTTTTAGGCTTAGTAAAAAAAGTGAATGATTTAGCTAAACGCGCTCGAAATGGAAATCTTGAACCAGACGAGGTCAAAGACGGAACTTATACCATAAGTAATGTTGGAGTTTTCGATACCTTAATGGGGACACCAATTATTAACCAACCCCAAGTAGGTATCTTAGCATTTGGAGCGATTAATAAAAAACCCTCTGTAATTGAAACAGAGAAAGGAGATTTTATAGGAATAAGACATAAAATTATTTTATCTCATAGTTTTGACCATAGAATTGTTAATGGAGCTAAGGGTGGTATGTTTATCAAAAGAATCAAAGAACTTATTGAAGGATGGGATAATTCTTTTTCAATTTAATTTTTAAAATTATGAATATAACTCTATCTAAACCTATTTGTTTTTTTGATTTAGAGACAACTGGTGTTAATATTTCAAAAGATCGAATAGTAGAGATTTCTGTTTTAAAAATTTTCCAGAATGGAAATAAAGAATCCAGAACATGGTTGGTTAATCCAGAAATTACCATATCTAAAGAAGTTTCTAATATACATGGTATTACAAATGAAATGGTAGTAAATGAACCAACTTTTAAAAGAGTAGGTCCTCTAGTCAAGGAAATGATTCAAAACTGTGATTTGGCTGGTTTTAACTCAAATAAGTTTGACATTCCTCTGTTAGCTGAAGAGTTTTTAAGATTTAATATTGATTTTAGTTTAGAAAATATTAGGTGTATTGATGTTCAAAATATTTTTCATAAAATGGAAAAAAGAACTCTAGGTGCAGCTTATAAGTTTTATTGCGAAAAAGAATTAATTGATGCTCACTCATCAAAAGCTGACACTCAAGCTACATTTGAGGTCCTAGAAGCTCAAATTAAACGTTACAGTGATCTTGAAAATAATGTTGATTTTTTATCAAATTTTTCAACTAGAAATAAATCGGTTGATCTAGCGGGTTTCATAATATATGATAAAAATAACATTCCTTGTTTTTCTTTTGGAAAACATAAAGGAAAGTCTGTAGATTTTATTATCGAAAATGAACCTGGTTATTTTGGATGGTTAATGAACGCTGACTTTCCAATGTATACTAAGAAAATATTAACAAAGCTAAGACTTGCAAAGCTCAATAATAAATTATAAAATGAAAATAATTTGTATTGGAAGAAATTATCGTAAACACATCGAGGAACTTAATAATGAAAAGCCAAGTTCTCCAGTTATATTTATTAAGCCAGATAGCTCAATTATTTTAAAAAATCAACCCTTTTTTATTCCTGATTATTCAAATGAAATTCATTATGAAGCTGAGGTGATTTTGAAAATTTGTAAGCTTGGTAAATCAATTGATAAAAAGTTTGCAAATAGATATTACAATAAAATAAGTTTAGGAATTGATTTTACAGCTAGAGATCTCCAAAATGAACTTAAAACAATGGGTTTGCCATGGGAGAAATCTAAAGCCTTTGACGGTTCAGCTTTAATTGGCGATTGGATTGATAAGAACGAATTTAAAAACTGTAATGATTTGAATTTTTTATTGAAGAAAAACGGAAATGATGTACAGGTTGGAAATACTTCGAATATGCTTTGGAGTTTTGACGAACTCATTTCTGAAATATCTAAATTTTTTACTTTAAAAATAGGAGACGTAATTTTTACAGGAACACCTTCCGGAGTTAATAAAGTTATTGAAAACGATGTTTTTGAAGGTTTTATTGAGAACAAAAATGTATTTAAAATTAATATTAAGTAATGATTAGTGCAAAAATCATTACAATTGGTGATGAGATATTAATTGGTCAAATAGTTGATACTAATTCGACTTTTATTTCCAAACAATTAATAAATATTGGAATTGAGGTAAGTGAAATTCTTTCTATAAGCGATGAAAAAGAATCAATTTTAAATGCATTAAATAATTCATTAAATAAATTTGATATTGTGATTACTACAGGTGGTTTAGGGCCTACTAATGATGATATTACCAAAGAAGTTTTTTGCGAATTTTTTAATGATAAACTTGTTCATAATCAGGACCTGTTATTACATATCGAAAATTTATTTAAAAAATTTGCTAATAATCCTATCAATGATTTGAACAGAGCACAATCTTTAGTTCCATCGCAATCAAAGCTCATTGAAAATAAGTTTGGAACAGCTGCAGGTATGGCAATGAAGAAAGGAAATACTTTGTTTATTTCTTTGCCAGGTGTTCCTTATGAAATGAAATCTATGATTACTTCATCTGTAGTACCTTTGTTAAGTAAAGAATTTAAATGTCCTGTAATTCTAAAAAAAACCTTAATGACTTATGGTGTTGGTGAAAGTACTATAGCTAAACAACTTAAAGTTTTTGAAGAAAAGTTAGCTGCAAATTTTAAATTAGCTTATTTACCAAATCTAGGAAGAGTAAGGTTGAGAATATCATGTAAGGGTAGCGACAGACAACAGTTAGAAAATCAACTAGATCTTTATATTTCTGAACTTTATAATATTTTAGGTAAGATTATAATAGGTTTTGAGTCTGTAAATTCAATAGAATCAGAAATAGGAAAAATTTTAGCAAAATCTAACAAAACATTATCTACTGCAGAAAGTTTTACTGGAGGATTAATATCTTCTAGAATTTCATCAGTTCCTGGTGCGTCTGCATATTTTAAAGGTTCGGTTGTAGCTTATGATACATTGGTTAAAAAAGACTTGTTAAAATTAGACGCTTCATTAATAAATCATTACTCTGTTGTAAGCTCTCAAGTAGCAAATGAGATGGCAAATAATGTTAAGAAACTTTTGAATTCTGATTATGCGATTTCAACAACTGGAAACGCAGGTCCGTCCAAAGGAGATTCAAAAAAAGATGTGGGTTTATTATATATTTCAATTGCTACACCAAATGAAATTAAGTCTTATGAATTTAATTTTGGAAATAATAGAGAAAAAAATATCAAAAAATCTGTAAATAAAGCTCTAGAACTTTTGTTTAATGAATTGTTAAACGAGTTGTAAAAAATTTGGCAAAAGAAGAAAATTGTTGTTAATTTGCACCCTGTTTATAAAAATAACATAGCTATGTCTAAAGTTTGTGAAATTTCTGGTAAAAAAGTTTTGGTTGGAAATAATGTTTCCAAAGCAATGAACAAAACCAAAAGAAGATTTGAGCCCAATTTGATAAAAAAGAGATTTTTTATTCCAGAAGAAGGAAAGTGGATTACTCTGAAAGTTTCTACATCTGTTTTAAAAACTATAAATAAAAAGGGTATTTCTGCTGTGTTAAAGGAATCAAAAATTAATAGAGCTTAATTATATCATTATGGCTAAGAAAGGAAATAGAGTGCAAGTTATATTAGAATGTACAGAGCACAAGAACTCTGGTCTTCCAGGTACTTCTAGATACGTCACGACTAAAAATAAAAAGAACACACCAGATAGGTTAGAAATTAAAAAATTCAATCCTATTTTGAAAAAAAATACAATTCATAAAGAAATTAAATAATTAGAAAATGGCAAAAAAAACTGTTGCATCACTTCAAACTTCTTCAAAAAGATTATCGAAAGCTATAAAAATGGTTAAGAGTCCTAAAACAGGCGCTTATACATATGTTGAGTCAATTATGGCACCTGAATTAGTTAACAATTGGTTATCTAAGTAATAATTTTTTTTATTCAGAACATAAAGTCACTTTTTAGTGGCTTTTTTTGTTTTAATATCTTTGACATAACTTTAGAATTATGAATTTTTTTAAAAAACTGTTTACAAAAGAAAAAAAAGAATCTTTAGACAAAGGTTTAAAAAAGAGTAATGAATCTTTTTTTAATAAAATTTCCAAGGTAGTTATTGGTAAAAGTAAAGTTGATGATCAGGTTCTTGATAATTTGGAGGAAATTTTAATAAGTTCTGATGTTGGAGTAAAAACTACATTAAAAATAATTGATCAAATTGAAGAAAGAGTAGCTAAAGATAAATTTCTTAACTCATCTGAATTAGATTTAATACTTAAGGAGGAAATCATAAAAATTATTTGCGATTCAGAACATGATAATTTTCTTTCTGTAGATAAAAATAAGCCTCACGTTATTTTAGTTGTCGGAGTCAATGGTGTTGGTAAGACTACATCAATTGGGAAAATGGCTAACTATTATAAATCTATTGGATTAAAAGTTATGGTTGGAGCTGCTGACACTTTTCGAGCAGCTGCAATTGATCAGTTACAAGTTTGGACAGATAGAGTAGGAGTTGAGTTAGTAAAGCAAGATATGGGAAGTGATCCAGCCTCTGTTGCATTCGACACATTAGAATCAGCCATAAATAAAAATATTGATGTTGTTTTAATTGATACAGCTGGTAGATTACACAACAAAGCTAATTTGATGAATGAACTTTCTAAAATAAAGAGAGTACTTCAGAAAAAAAATATAGATGCTCCACACGAAGTTTTATTGATAATTGACGGCTCAACTGGTCAAAATGCTTTTGAACAGGCAAAACAATTTACAAATGTTACAGAAATCACCTCACTTGCTGTAACTAAATTAGACGGAACAGCTAAAGGAGGTGTAGTTTTAGGAATTTCTGACCAATTCAATATACCTATTAAATTTATTGGTATTGGAGAGGGTGTTGAGGATTTACAAATTTTTGATAAAAAAGAATTTGTAGACTCTTTTTTTAAAAAATCATAAATATTAAATATTGAGAACAAAATATTCAAAAAAAAATAGAATTAATGTTGTGACTCTAGGTTGCTCAAAAAACATATATGATTCTGAAGTTTTAATGGGTCAGCTTAAAGCAAACAATAAAGATGTCGTACACGAAGAGGACGGTAATATAGTTGTGATAAATACATGTGGTTTTATTGATAATGCAAAACAAGAATCTATCGATACAATTTTAGATTATTCATCAAAAAAACAAAATGGTCAAATTGACAAGTTGTTTGTTACTGGATGTTTGAGTGAAAGATATATGCCTGATCTAAAAAAAGAAATTCCTAATGTCGATCAATATTTTGGAACTACCGATTTACCAAAACTATTAAAAGCCCTAAAAGCTGATTATAAGCATGAATTAGTTGGTGAAAGGTTAACGACAACTCCAAAAAATTATGCATATTTAAAAATATCAGAAGGTTGTGATAGGCCTTGTTCATTTTGTGCAATTCCACTTATGAGAGGAAAGCATAAATCAAAATCAATTGAAGATATAGTAACTGAAGCATCTAAATTAGCTACAAATGGTGTAAAAGAATTAATTTTAATTGCTCAAGATTTAACATATTATGGGTTAGATCTTTATAAAAAAAGAGAGTTATCTTCTTTACTTAAAGAATTAGTTAAGGTAAATGGTGTTGAATGGATTAGACTTCATTATGCTTTTCCAAATGGTTTCCCAGTTGACGTGTTGGAAGTAATTAAAAACGAACCAAAAGTTTGTAATTATATTGATATTCCTTTACAACATATTTCTACAAAGATTTTGAAATCAATGAGAAGAGGATCAAAAAAAGAAAATATAGTTGATTTAATTAACCAAATTAGATTGACAAACCCTTTTATTGCGATTAGGACAACTTTAATAGTTGGCTACCCTGGTGAAACAGAACAGGAATTTGATGAGTTAAAGCAATGGGTTTCTGAAACTAGATTTGATAGATTAGGTTGTTTTACTTATAGTCATGAAGAAAACACACATGCTTACAATCTGGTTGATGATGTTCCTGAAGATGTTAAGATTAATAGGATGAATGAAATCATGGATATTCAATCTCAAATATCATTTGAAATAAATCAAAATAAAATTGGCAAAATATATAAATGTGTTATTGATAGAAAAGAAGGGGCTTTTTATGTAGGAAGAACTGAACACGATTCTCCAGACGTTGATAATGAAGTTTTAGTCGACGCAAGTGAAAATTATTTAAAAATTGGAGATTTTACTAATTTAAAAATTACAAGTTCCACAGAATTTGATTTATATGGATCACCTTTTTCTTAATCATATAATGTATATTTATTAAAAAAGGTTTGTCTTATATTGATTCTAACATATCAAATCATTTACCTAATATCACTCTTGACTATATAAATGATGAGAAAAAATTAAACTCTTTTTATAATAGATTTAATAAAATCGAAAATTATAAAAATCAATTAAATGAAAAGATTAATCATTACAACGATAATTTTAGAACAGTATTAAGTAACCAGCTTGAGAAACAATACGAGTCAGTTACAGATAAATCTTTGCAAATTAAACTTATAGCTGACTTAAAATTAAAAAACTCCTTTACTGTTACAACCGGCCATCAATTAAATTTATTTACAGGGCCATTATATTTTTTTTATAAAATTATTGATACAATTATTATTTGTAAAAAATTAAAAAAGAAATATCCAAAATATAATTTTATACCAGTCTTTTGGATGGCTTCTGAAGATCATGATTTTGATGAAATTAATTATTTTAATTATGATAAGAAAAAATTTAGTTGGGACATTAGTCATGGTGGTCCTGTAGGAAGATTGAAGACTAAAGGCTTAGAAAATGTTTTAAGTGAAATGAAAAATTATTTAGATTTTACAGATCAAAAAGAATTAATTACTCTTTTTGAAACATCTTATTTGAAACATAAAAATTTATCTTTAGCTACTTTAAATCTTGTTCATAGCTTGTTTGGAAAACATGGATTATTAATTTTAGAGCCAGATAATAAGCATTTGAAAAAACTTTTTTCTGAAATTATCATTGATGAATTATTAAATAATACTTTAAACAAGAATATTCTAAATACTAATAATGAATTAAATACAGTTTTTGAAAACTCTTACAGTCCTCAAGTAAACTCTAGAGAAATTAATTTATTTTATATTAAAGATAATTTACGAGCTAGGATAGAAAAAATAGGAGATGTATTTAGCGTTTTAGATACTAATATTTCATTTACTCAGAGTGAGATTGTTAATGAGGTTAATAATCATCCTGAAAGATTTTCCCCTAATGCATTATTAAGACCAGTTTATCAAGAATTTATCTTACCAAATTTAGCATATGTTGGTGGTGGAAGTGAAATAGCCTATTGGCTTCAGCTAAAAGAATATTTTAATTTTAAAAAAATAACATTTCCTATTTTGTCAGTTAGATCATCTGTTTTATTTGTTTCAAAAAAACAAGTAGAAAAGTGTAAAAAACTTAAAATGTCCATTATTGATTTATTTGAAAACCCAGTTAATTTAAAAAAACTTTATTTACGAAAGAACTCTAAAATAACAATTGATTTAACCATTCAAAAAAATATAATAAAAGAAAATTTTTCAAATTTCTATGAGCTGACTAAGCTCACAGATAAATCCTTTTTAGGAGCAGTGAAAGCTCAAGAAACGAAACAGATTAAAGGAATTGAAAATCTTGAAAAACGACTAATTAGAGCTGAAAAGAGGGTTCATTTAGATAAGTTGTTAAGGTTGATTAATTTAAAAAATGAATTATTTCCAAATGACTCTTTTCAAGAAAGACAAGTTAATTTTTCTACTTTTTTCAATCCAAATGAATTTGATTTTGTAAATGTTTTAATAAAAAACATAGATCCATTTAAAAAAGAATTTTTAATTCTGGAATTTTAATCAATTTCTATTGAATTTTTTTATGTTTTAATAGTATTTTTGAATATGGAAGATAAAGTACTTATAATTGATTTTGGATCACAATACACTCAATTAATAGCAAGAAGAGTTAGAGAGTTATTTGTTTACTGTGAAATACATCCTTACAATAATTTAGATGTCGATTTTGACTCTTTCAAAGCTATAATTCTTTCTGGATCACCATTTTCTGTAAGATCTGATGATGCCTTACATATTGATCTGTCAAATATTAAAGGAAAAAAACCTCTTTTGGGTGTTTGTTATGGTGCTCAATATATTGCTCATTTTTTTGGAGGTAAAGTTATACCATCAAATAAACGTGAATATGGTAGGGCTAAACTAACTAGTATAGATTCAAATAATAAATTATTTAATAAAGTTGAGGTTGGATCTCAAGTTTGGATGAGTCATAGTGATACGATCGAAAACCTTCCCACGAACTCTAAATGTATTGCAAGTACTCAAGATGTTAAAAATGCTGCCTACTCAATTGAAGACGAAGATGTTTATGCTATTCAATTTCATCCTGAAGTTTATCATTCAAAAGATGGTAAGCGTATTTTAGAAAATTTTTTAATTAATATAGCCAAAATAAATCCAGATTGGACACCAGATGTTTTTTCAGAAAAAACTATTTCTGAGATTAAAGAAAAAGTTGGAGATGATAAAGTAATTCTTGGTCTTTCGGGAGGTGTTGATTCAACTGTTGCAGCTGTTTTAATTCATAAAGCTATTAAAGAAAACCTTCATTGCATTTTTGTAAATAATGGATTACTTAGAAAAAACGAGTTTAATGATGTGCTAGATCAATACAAGGGAATGGGCTTAAATGTTAAAGGAGTTGATGCTTCAAAGTATTTTATTGATAAGTTGTCTGGAGTTAGTGACCCTGAACAAAAAAGAAAAATTATTGGAAAGGCTTTTGTAGATGTATTTGACCAAGAGTCCAAGCTAATTAATGGAGCTAAATGGTTAGCTCAAGGGACTATTTACCCTGATGTTATTGAATCAATTTCAGTAAAGGGACCTTCTGCTACTATTAAATCACATCATAATGTTGGAGGGCTTCCAGATTTTATGAAACTTTCTGTTGTTGAGCCTTTAAAAATGCTTTTTAAAGATGAAGTGCGAAGGGTAGGAAAAAGTTTAGGAATTGAAAATAAACTTTTAAAAAGACATCCTTTTCCCGGGCCCGGATTAGCTATTAGAATATTAGGAGATATTTCAAATGAAAAAGTAAGAATTCTTCAAGAAGTTGATCATATATTTATTTCAGGGTTATTAGATCATGATTTGTATGATAAGGTTTGGCAAGCAGGTGCGATATTATTACCTGTTAAAAGTGTGGGTGTTATGGGTGATGAGAGGACTTATGAGCAATGTGTTGCGTTAAGAGCTGTTGAGTCAACAGATGGTATGACAGCTGATTGGGTAAATCTTCCTTATGAATTTTTACAAGAGGTTTCTAATAAAATTATTAATAATGTAAAGGGTGTAAATCGTGTAGTCTATGATATTAGTTCAAAACCACCTGCAACAATTGAATGGGAATAATGAGAGTTTCTAAAATTTTTTTTCTTTTTTTCTTGGTTTCTTTACTTGGGTTTTCTCAGGACGAAAATCAAAATTTGGAATCTAGTCTAGTTATTGAATTTATAGAGCATAAGGTTAAAAGAAAACAAACTTTATATACTATTTCCAATTTATACGATGTTCCAATAAATCTAATTAAAAAATATAACCCCTCCCTAAAAGGTGATAAAATATCAAAAAAAATGGTATTAAAGATACCATTTATAACTACTGCTATTTTAGAGGAGTCTATTAAAGAAATTGTAGAGAAAGTTTTAGTATCAACAAGAACAAACCAAAATTTATTTGACAGTGTCCCTAAAAAAAAGTCAATTAAGTTTGGTTTTATAGCTCCTTTTAATTTAAATAAAATTGAAATCGATTCTATTGAAAACACAAAAAAATATTTAGAAAAGTTAAACCTTTCGACATTATCTCTGGATTTTTACAGTGGAGTTCTTACTGCTCTTGAAACTGTAAAAAAATTAGGAATTAAAACACAAATTGACACTTATGATAATGAAAATAGCCTTTCAGAAATAGATAATATATCTAACAATAAAAGTATTAACAGTTATGATTTTATTTTAGGTCCTCTTATTCCTAGAAATATCAACAGGCTTTCTTTAAATCTCAAGGACTCAAAAACACCAATTGTTTCTCCTTTAACTTCAAAAAAAATTGAAATAAATAAGAATGTATTTCAGTCTATACCCAGTGTTAATTCTCAAAGAGAATTAATGTATACTTATGTTGATAGTTTAATTATTAAAGATCCAGATCCTTGTGTTATGATAATTTATAACAGGTCTACCGAGAAAGTTAAGGAAAAGCTTTTGAAGCGTTTTCCATACGCTGAACTTATTGATACTGATTTAACTAAGGGTTTAGTTGATCCTGAAATCACTGATTCTTTACTTGTCGAGCAAAAAAATAATTTAGTTTTTTTAGAATCTCAAAATTTGAATGTTATAACAAGTGTTTCGTCCTTATTAAATTCTCAAATTTCAAAAGAAAGAAATATAAAACTTCTTTCAACCTATAGATCTGAAACTTATGAAAACGAAAATATTTCGTATCAAAAATTAGGAAATTTAAATTTCACCTATCCATCTTATTTTTTTCCCAGTTATGGAGATGAATTAGATGAAATAAATGAATTATTTATTAAAAATTACGGAAAACTTCCAAATAAAATAGCTCTTAGAGGTTATGAAATTACTTTAGATTTAATATTGCGCATTGCACATATGAGGAAGTTGACCAAATCAATAGGTTTGGGAGAAACTAAATACCATCAGAACAGATTTAAGTATAAAAATAAGGGTCAAGGTTATATTAACGAATCGATACTACTTGTTAAACATGATGATTTAGAAGTTGTAGAAATTCCTTCAAAAAAATAAAACTTATTGAATTTTAAATTTTAAATAGAGTCACTTTCTTTTTGTATTTTTGATCGCTTAAAAATATTAATGTCTAAAACCAAATATATATTTGTTACAGGAGGTGTCACTTCTTCGCTTGGAAAGGGAATTATTTCTGCATCCTTAGCTAAGTTATTACAATCACGTGGTTTAAGCGTTACTATCCAAAAATTAGATCCTTATATAAATGTAGATCCTGGAACCTTAAATCCTTATGAACATGGAGAATGTTATGTAACGTCTGATGGAGCGGAAACAGACTTAGATTTAGGTCATTACGAGAGGTTTTTAAACGTTGAAACATCTCAGGCTAATAACGTGACGACTGGAAAGATATATCAAACAGTTATTGAAAAAGAAAGAAGAGGTGATTTTTTAGGAAAAACTGTTCAAGTTATTCCACACATTACAAACGAAATAAAAAGAAGAATAAAGTTGCTTGGAACCACTAATGAGTACGATATTATAATAACTGAAATTGGTGGAACTGTTGGTGATATCGAGTCTTTGCCCTACATAGAATCAGTTAGACAATTAAGATGGGAATTAGGCAGTTCAAATAGTCTGGTTATTCATTTAACATTAATTCCATATTTATCTGCTGCTAAAGAACTTAAAACAAAACCTACTCAACATTCTGTCAAAACATTAATGGAAAGTGGAATTAACGCTGATATATTAGTTTGTAGAACTGAACACGATATTTCAGATGAAATAAAAAACAAATTAGCGCTTTTTTGTAATGTCGATGTTGATTCAGTGATTCAATCTAAAGATGCCTCAACCATATATGATGTTCCTTTGATGATGGAAAAAGAAAAGTTAGACACGGTTGTTTTAAGAAAGCTTGATATTTCTAATTTTAGTTCTACTAGCATGTCTAATTGGACAGAGTTTGTAAACAGATTAAAATATCCAAAAAATACAGTAAATATTGGTTTAATTGGTAAATATGTTGAACTACAGGACTCATATAAATCTATTTTAGAGGCATTAGTTCATGCTGGTTCAGTAAACGAAACAAAAGTTGTTATTCATTCTATACACTCGGAGTTTATTGATTATGATCAAATTAATAATCAAATCTCAAAGCTTGATGGTGTTATCGTTGCGCCTGGATTTGGATCTAGAGGAATTGAAGGAAAGATCAAGTCTATAAAATATGTTAGGGAAAATAACATTCCGTTTTTTGGAATATGCTTAGGTATGCAGATGGCTGTTATTGAATACTCTAGAAATATTTTAAATCTTAAGGATTCGAATTCTACTGAAATGGATGAAAAAACTTCACATCCAGTTATAAGTCTTATGCAAGATCAAAAAAATATTATTAATAAAGGAGGGACGATGAGGTTAGGATCTTGGGGATGTGATTTAGATAAAGGATCAAAGGTTTTTAAGATATACAATTCGAAAACAATAACAGAAAGACATAGGCATCGCTGGGAACTTAATAATGATTATCTAATTGCTTTACAAGATTCAGGTCTAAAGACAAGTGGAATTAACTCAAAAACCGGATTGGTTGAGATAATTGAACTTCCAACTAATGATTGGTTTATTGGAGTTCAGTTTCATCCTGAATATAAAAGTACTGTTGAGACACCACACCCATTATTTGTGTCATTTGTTCAAGCTTGTTTAACCTACAATAATTCTAAAAATTAAAATGGAAGAAAATAAATTAGATATATATCAAATTATAGGGTTTTTATTTCTTATTGCTGCCGTTTTCTATTGGTTTAACGTAACTATTCCAAATCTTGAGCAAAATGCACTTGATGAAAAAGAAATAATTTCACAAACTCAGAACGAAGAAATTAATGACAATTTAATAAAAGATATAAATGAAGATGTCAGCTCGAGTTTAAATAGCACATTTATAAATTCTAATTTAGAAAATCAAGAAGTAGTTATTGAAAATGATGATGTTATTTTTAAATTTAATACTAAAGGAGGTTCTTTAGCTGAAATTCAGTTAAAAGATTATGTCGACTATAAAGGTGATGACTTGTTTTTGATTAAAAATAACAATCAGGATGTTAGTTTAAGTTTTGAACTTAAAAATGGAAATATAATAAATACTTCGGATTATAATTTTACCTATGAAATGGAAAGACAAGGTAAAATGAATGTACTTAAAATGTCTTTAATTGTTTCAAACGGTCAATCAATCTCCTTTGAATATAAAATTCCTGAGTCAGGATATATGATTGACTTTAATGTTAAGTCATCTGGGTTCTCTTCTCTAATAAATTCTAATTCAAATGTAAATTTAAATTGGAATTTAGACGCTTTTAGACAAGCTAAAAGTATTGATTATGAAAACAGGTACAGTCAGCTAATGTATCAGTACGATGGAGATGACACAGACTATTTGAGTTCTTATACAGATTCTGATGACAGCGAAGACTCGGTTTCATGGATTTCATATGGTCAACATTTTTTTAATTCGATTTTAATCTTAGATTCTCCGGTTAATAATGTTCAGTTTGAGTCAAAAAAACTGTTCGAGGACGAAAGTAAAGAAGCGAAATTCACTAAAAAATATTCTTCAATAATCCCTTTAAATCTTTCTGGCTCTGAGATTAACAGTCAAATGAAATGGTATTTTGGACCTAACGATTATGATATTTTAAAACAATATCAAAACAAAATTTATGACTCTATTTATTTTGGATGGGGGATTTTTGGCATGATTAACAGATTTATTTATTTTCCTTTTTTCGGATTTTTGAGTAAATATTTTTCTGCTGGACTTGCAGTGATTTTAATGACTATTGCCACTCGTTTGGTGATGTCACCAGTTACCTACAAGACATACGTTTCTCAGGCTAGAATGAAAGTTATAAAGCCTGAAATAACAGAGTTAAATGAAAAGTTTAAAAACGATGCAGTAAAGAGACAACAGGAAACTATGAAGTTGTATAATAAAGCGGGTGCTAATCCTCTATTGGGGTGTGTCCCTGCGTTGCTTCAGTTACCTGTATTTTATGCCTTATTCTGTTTTTTTCCAATTGCATTCCAATTAAGAGGAAAATCTTTTTTATGGGCTGAAGACCTTTCTTCTTATGATACCATTGCTGAACTTCCTTTTAGTATTCCTTTTTATGGAGACCATATAAGTCTTCTACCTATATTAGCTTCAATCGCTATATTTTTCTACACAAAAATGTCCTCAGGTGCACAAATGCAAACATCTCAACCAGGAATGCCTAATATGAAATTCATAATGTATTTAATGCCTGTTATGATGTTATTTTTCTTCAACAATTATGCTAGTGCATTTAGTTTGTATTATTTTATTTCAAATATATTAACAATCTTAATTATGATTTCGATTAAGTATTTTATTATTGACGAGGAAAAAATAAGATTACAAGTTCAGGAGAATAAGAAAAAGCCTACAAAGCAAAACAGGTTTCAAAGAAAAATGCAAGAAATGATGGAAGAAGCCGATAAACAAAGAAAGCTTCAGGGCAAGAAATAGTAATTTTTTTCAATGTCTAATAAAAATACCAGAGTGGTGGTTGCTCTTTCCGGAGGAGTAGATTCAAGCGTTGCTGCACATTTGCTTGTAAAACAAGGTTATGATGTTGTTGGGATTTTTATGAAAAATTGGCATGATGAAACTGTTACTGTATCAAATGAATGTCCATGGGTTGAAGATAGTTATGATGCAATGATTGTTGCCGAAAAATTATCAATACCTTTTCAAACAATCGATTTAAGTAAAGAATATCAAGAAAGAATCATTGATTACATGTTTAGTGAATATAAGATTGGAAACACTCCTAATCCTGACGTCTTATGTAACAGGGAAATAAAATTTGATGTTTTTTTAAAAATAGCTAAAAATCTAGGAGCCGATTATGTAGCGACTGGTCATTATTGCAGAGTAGTTAAAAAAGATACTCATTTTAGTCTTTTGTCAGGAAAAGATTTGAATAAAGATCAATCATATTTTTTATGTCAATTGTCTCAAAAACAACTTTCTAAAGTTATGTTTCCTATTGGCGATTTAAATAAAAAAGAGGTAAGATTAATTGCTGCAAAACAAAGACTAGTAACTGCTGACAAAAAGGATTCGCAAGGTTTATGTTTTGTTGGAAAAGTTAAACTTCCTGAATTTTTACAACAAAAACTAAAAATAAAAAAAGGTTTAGTAATTAAGGTTTCTAGTAATAATAGTAATTGTTTTAAAACACTAGATTACGATAATCATTCAATTGAAAATTTGCATAAACTTGCTAAGTCAATTGATTATTCTGTAAATGATGGTGATGTTGTTGGTGAGCATGATGGCGCACATTTTTTTACAGTTGGTCAAAGAAAAGGGCTGGCTATTGGCGGAAGTAAAGAACCTTTATTTGTTATTAAAACCGATGTTCTAAATAATATTGTTTATGTAGGAGAAGGTAAAAATCATCCAGGTTTATTTAAAAAAGTTTTATTTATTAAAAATAAAAATTTCCATAAGTTAAGAGCTGATATTGATTATAAAAATTCAGACAATAAATTTGAATCTAGAATAAGATACCGACAGCCTCTTCAGAAATCCAAACTTATTTTAGATAAGGATGGTGTTTTTATGGTTTTTGAAAGCATGCAGTCTGCTATTAGTAAAGGTCAGTTTGCAGTGTGGTATAAAAATGAAGAGTTATTGGGTTCTGGTGTTATAGATTGATACTACAGAGTTATCTCTACTTGATTTCTTAAAATATCTTCAATATTTTCTCTTTTCCTTATCTCAATTGCTTTATTGTCTAAAAAAAGAATCTCAGAGGGCTTATATCTAGAATTATAATTACTAGCCATTGTAAAGCAATAAGCTCCTGCATTTTTAAAGCATAAAACATCTCCTTCGTTTATTCTTGAAATTCTTTTATTGTTTGCAAAAGTATCCGTTTCACATATATATCCTACAACTGAATAAAATCTTTCATTATCATCTGGATTCGAAATGTTTTTTATATCATGATTTGAACCATACATCATTGGCCTTACAAAGTGATTAAAGCCAGAATCTACCTGAGCAAAAACAGTTGATGTGGTTTGTTTTATAGAATTTACAGAGCACAAAAAACTACCAGCTTCACTAACTAAAAACTTACCAGGTTCAAAGGCTAATGTTAATTCTTTTCCATATTCTTTACAAAAATCATTGAATCTTTTTGATAGTTTTTTTCCTAATTCTTCAATATTAGTTTGGTTATCACCAAGAGAGTAAGGTACTTTGAAGCCACTGCCAAAATCAATAAATTCCAAGTCTTTAAATTTAGAAGCTGTTTCAAATAAAATCTCTGCTGCATGAATAAATACCTCTATGTCTAAAATGTCACTTCCGGTGTGCATATGAATTCCATTAACTTTAATGTTTGTGTTTTTTATTATTCTTAAAAGTAATGGGATTTGGTGTATACTTATTCCAAACTTAGAATCAATGTGGCCAACAGAAATTTTATTATTTCCTCCAGCCATAACGTGTGGGTTGATTCTAATACAAATAGGGATATTAGGATTTAGTCCTCCAAATTGTTCTAAAACGCTAAGGTTGTCTATGTTAATGTTTACACCCATTTCTGAAACTTTTTGAATTTCTTCGACCGAAACACCATTTGGTGTGTAAATTATTTTTTCAGGACTAAACCCAGCTTTTAGGCCAATCATTACTTCTTGAATTGAGACCGTATCAATTCCTGCGCCCAATTGATTTATATATTTTAAAATTGAAATATTGGATAATGCTTTTACGGCATAGTTTATTCTAAGATTTTTTACTTCATTAAATGAGTTAGTAAGTCTTTCGTACTGACTCTTGATTTTAGACGCATCATATACATATGTTGGGGTTCCAAATGTTTTTGATATTTCTAATAAAGTTGAATTTTTCATTGTGCAAATCTATATTAAGTTTACATAGTTTGATAATAAAATTATTTATATTATAAAAATAAAACAATTTGTTTCATTTGTAACATTATTTAATTATTTACATCTGTTATTCTTGATCATATTCTATTATATTTGTTTAAAATAAATACTTATTATGAATTTACATGAATATCAAGGAAAAGAAATCTTAGCTCAACATGGGGTTAATATTCAAAGAGGTCTTGTTCTGGATAATTTAAATGAAATTGAAAATGTTTCTATGAAACTTACGAAAGAAACTGGTACCGATTGGTTTGTAGTTAAGGCACAGATTCATGCTGGAGGAAGAGGTAAAGGGGGAGGGGTGAAACTTGCAAAGAGTAAATCTGAGTTAAAAGATGTTGTTTCTAGTATTTTGGGCATGAATTTAATTACTCCACAAACTTCAAAAGAAGGTAAATTAGTTAGAAAAGTCTTAATTGCAGAAGATGTTTATTATCCTGGAGAATCTGAAACAGAGGAGTTTTATGTTTCAATTTTGTTAAATAGAAAAACAGGAAAAAACATGATCATGTATTCAACTGAGGGAGGTATGGATATTGAATCTGTTGCTGAAAAAACTCCTGAATTAATTTTTTATGAAGATATTGACCCTTTATTAGGTATACTTCCTTTTCAAGCAAGGAAAATTGCTTTCAATTTAGGCTTGTCTGGAAAATCTTTTAAAGAAATGGTTAAATTCATATCTCTTTTATACAAATCATACGTTTCTTCTGACTCGTCCTTGTTTGAAATTAATCCTGTTTTAAAAACATCAGATAATAAAATAATGGCAGTTGATGCTAAAGTTACATTGGATGATAATGCTTTATTTAGACATAAAGATTATTCTGAATGGAGAGATTTGAAAGAAGAGAATCCAGTAGAAGTAGAGGCCAGAGAATTGGGTTTAAATTATGTTGATTTAGATGGTAATGTTGGTTGTATGGTGAACGGTGCTGGATTAGCCATGGCTACAATGGATTTAATTAAGCAGTCAGGCGGAGACCCTGCTAATTTTCTTGATGTTGGAGGGACCGCAGATGCAAAACGTGTTGAATCTGCTTTTAGATTGATTTTAAAAGATCCCAATGTTAAAGCTATACTAGTTAATATTTTTGGCGGAATTGTAAGATGCGACAGGGTAGCTCAGGGTATTGTTGATGCTTATAATAATTTAGAAGATATAAATGTGCCAATAATTGTAAGATTGCAAGGGACTAATGCTAAAATAGCAAAAGAGATTATAGATAGTTGTGACTTTAAAGTTTACAGTGCTACTGAATTTCAAGAGGCAGCTGACAAAATTCAAGAAGTATTGGCTTAAAATGACATAATGTCATTAATTATAATATTTTAAATGACATAATGTCTTATATTTTTAAATGGCATTTATTTTGTTCTTTCAAAGAATATAAATATTTGTTTAATTTTAAAAATAATAAGTTATGAACTTAATAAAAAAACACTCCAATTTTTCACCTTTTATATTTGATGATTTCTTTAGAAATACATGGGACATTCTACCAACTAATAAGACAGTTAGTCCAGCGACAAATATTATTGAAAATGATAAAGAATTTATTTTAGAATTTTCAATTCCTGGAAAAGATAATCTAGATTTTGAAGTAGAGCTTGATAATCGAATTTTATCGCTAAGTTTAAAAAAATCTGATTCAGTTTCACACGATAATTATATGTTGCATCAATTTAATTTTTCTTCTTTTAATAAATCTTATGAACTTCCTATTTCAATCGATTTAAATAAAATAGAATCATTTTATAGAAATGGTATTTTGAAAGTAATTCTTCCTAAGAGAAAAGAATATCATAAACAAGCAAAAAAAATTATTTCAGTTAAAAAATAATTTTAGTGTTGAGGGGGATTTTCCCTCCCCCTCTACATTATTATTTTTTTAATTCTGTAATCAAATCTCTAATTCTTGCAGCTTCAATAAAATTTAAAGCTTTAGCAGCAGTTTCCATTTCTTTTCTTAAAAAGTTTATTTCTTTTGTTTTTTCTGCTTTAGACATATTTGTTTTATTTCTAATTAATTGATTACTGCTTTTAATTTTATCTAAATCAATTTGTTGAGAATCTTTAGCAAATACATCTTTGATTTTAGTTTTTAAGGGAGTTGGTTTTATGTTATTTATAATATTAAATTCTTTTTGTTTGTTTCTTCTATAATTTGTTTCGTCAATAGTTTTTTTCATACTATTTGTTAATTTATCAGCATAAAAAATCGCTTTACCATTTATATTTCTAGCTGCCCTACCAATTGTTTGAGTTAAAGATCTATGACTTCTAAGAAAACCTTCTTTATCTGCATCTATAATTGCTACTAGAGACACTTCAGGAAGATCTAGTCCTTCTCTAAGAAGGTTAACTCCAACCAATACATCAAATAATCCTTTTCTTAATCCTTGCATGATTTCTACTCTTTCTAAAGTGTCTATATCACTATGAATATATCTAGATCTAACATCTATATTATTTAAATATTTAGTCAATTCTTCTGCCATTCTCTTAGTTAACGTTGTTACGAGTATTCTTTCGTCTTTTTCAACACGAATTTGTATTTCATTTATTAAATCGTCTATCTGATTTTTACTTTCTCTAACTTCAATTATAGGATCCAATAGCCCAGTAGGTCTAATTATTTGTTCAGTATATATTCCTTCTGTTTTTTCGAGTTCATAATCAGACGGGGTTGCGCTTACATAAATTACCTGATTTTGTACAAATTCAAATTCTTCATATTTCAAAGGTCTATTATCCATTGCTGCTGGAAGTCTAAATCCATATTCAACTAAATTTTCTTTTCTACTTCTATCACCTCCATACATTGCGCGAACTTGGGATAATGTTACGTGACTTTCATCAACTATCATTAGGTAATCTTCTGGAAAATAGTCAAGTAAACAAAAAGGTCTTGTTCCAGGAGATCTTTTATCAATATATCGAGAATAATTTTCTATTCCAGAACAATATCCAAGTTCTTGTATCATTTCTAGGTCAAAGTTTGTTCTTTCCTCTAACCTTTTTGCTTCAAGAAATTTACCAATTTCTTTAAAATATTCAATTTGATTTTTCAAATCAAATCTTATTTCGTTTATAGCATTTTGCAAAACATCAGGTGAGGTTGCAAACATATTAGCTGGATAAATATTTAGCTTCTCTAGTGATTCTAAAGTTTTTTTTGTTATTGGATCAAAAATTTCAATCAATTCAATCTCATCACCAAAAAAATGAATCTTGAAGCTGTGATCTGCATAACTTGGAAAAATATCAACAATATCTCCGTATACCTTGAAAGACCCGCTTATTAATTCTGTTGTCGTTCGTGAGTAAAGACTTTGAACTAAGTTATGTAAAAATTTAGTTCGTGATATTTTTTCATTTTTTTCAATTCTAATTATATTTTTTTTAAACTCTACTGGATTTCCAATTCCATACAAACAAGATACTGACGCTACAACTATAACATCTCTTCTTCCAGAAAGTAATGAAGAAGTTGTACTTAATCTTAGTTTTTCAATATTTTCATTTATGGACAAATCTTTCTCAATGTAAGTTCCGCTTACAGGCAAATACGCTTCTGGTTGATAATAATCATAGTAAGAAACGAAGTATTCAACAGAATTATTCGGAAAATATTCTTTAAATTCTGAATAAAGCTGAGCAGCTAAAGTTTTATTATGAGCAAGAACTAGAGTTGGCTTATTTATTTTATTTATAACATTTGCAACTGTAAAGGTTTTTCCTGATCCCGTAACTCCTTTTAGAGTTTGGAACTTAGTATTTTCTTTTAAACCATCAACAAGCTGATCAATAGCTTGTGGTTGATCTCCAGTGGGATTATATTCTGACTCTAGTTTAAACAATTTTATTATAATTTTTCAAATTTACAATAATAAGTCTCTAATAGATAATTCTTACTTTTATATTATTAAGTACAATTTTTAAATTATGACTGAAAAATTAATGTCAAAGAAAAAACCTTTTTTTCCTATTAACAGTTTTTTAAATGAATATTTATCTGAATATAATAGAAATTTAAAAATACCTGTTTTTTATGAAGATTTAAAAAGGTTTTCAGGTTCAGTCTCAGTTTATAATAAAAATGATAAAGACACTCTTTGGGTTAGAGTCTTTTATTCAGAATTTGAGAGAAAAGAAATTGATTTATCTTTAAAAAAAGTTTATAATTTATTACATTCAGATGGTAATGAATCTAATATTAATTTTTTAAATATTGATGCGATTGATTATTGTACTTTTGGAAATTCTAAACCTTTTAGAATTAAAATTAGAAATACTTTAAATGATAATTTCACGTACTTCTACGTGAAAAAAGCTGATGCATCGCGAGTTTATGGTTTAGAACTCGAGAACTTACTATCTCCTTACAATTTAAATTTTCTTATTAATAATAAAACTTTAATTGAAGAACATGTTGCAGGAATCCCAGGAGATGAATTTTTTGAAGAACATCTTAATAAATGTACTAATTCTGAAAAGTCACAAATTGCAAAAGAATTTGTAAAATTTAATGAAAGATGCATGATTAGATTATTGGGTGATATGCGTTCATATAATTATGTTATAATACCAACACACGATTTTGATCAAGTAATTTATAAAATTCGAGCAATTGATTTTGATCAACAATGTTATGAAGGTAATTTAAAAGTATATAGGCCTCAATTTTTTAAAGAAAATAAGTTTATTATGAATCTTATTAAAGAAAGACTAGATTCAAATTCTGTAGATCAATATAAAACTGAGGAAAGATCTATTATTGCCAAACGTATTTTAAGTTCTGAAAGTAGAACAAAAAAAATAATTGAATGTATGAGTCAAGATAAAATATCAACTGATGAAAACATATTATTATTATCAAAACAAGTTTATAAGCTTACAAGGGATAAAAATTTTATTAATTCAAAAAATATGGGTGAAATTATTAGAGCTTCTTTCAATTATGTTCTGAGAAATTATGAAAATCGTGAAATGCTTAGTGTTAATTAGTAAAACTGGTAGGGATCCTCTTCTTCAAAATTATCATCTAAATATTTATCACTCTTGTCTTCAATAAATAATTTTTCAGGTGCTTTAATTGGTGTATCTCCAATTGAAAAAATGGTTTGTGGATAATGACTATGACTATTTTCTTTATTTGTCTCAATAACCTCAATAAAAAAAGTCCATAACTTTAAGAAATCATACACATAAATAAAGTTTTTTTGATCGTTATTAATTATTGTGTTTAAAATATGTTCTTTCATTACCTTTTCATGACCAAAACTTTCAAATGTTATTTCTTCTCCTTGTATCCACTTTGAGTTACTCAAATAAAAAGAAGCCATTTCATTTCCTGCAAAACCGAATGCATTAACAATCGCAAAATGTAAATCCTCAAAAGTATTTGTAGATTTAATTTCTATATCTCTTATAACATCTTCCTTGGTATCAAGAATTATTCTTAATCTGTAAATCATTTGTATTTTTTATAAAAAATAAACTCCAGTAAAATTGATATCCAAATAAAATTGTTGCTAGAAATAAGTGTAATGGCTGGCTAAATATTGGAAAATCTCCATAATACATTATAATTCCCAATAATATTTCTAAAAATATTACTAAACTAATTAATGAAATAATTTTTAAGTTATATGATTTTTTAAATGCATAATAATATAGAAAGGCATTTATAAAAAATACTAATAATGAAAATGTTCGGTGAAAATAAAAATAAAAGTCTGGAGACTCTAGCCATAGATCCTTGTTTTTTGAGAGTTCGTATTGAATATCAATAAATTCTCTTACCTGAGTTCCTGTAATTACTTGAATTAAAGTTAATGTAATTGAAACTATTATTAAATATTTAATTTTCTTATCAGATACTATGTTTTCTCTTTCTTTTAATGTATATATTAAATAAATAATTAATCCTACAATTACAAGTGCCATTAGCATGTGAACAGTTATTTTATAAGGAGCTAAATTAGAATCAACTACTAATTTTCCAAGCCATGCTTGAAAACCCATTCCTAAAACCACTAATAATGAAATTAACGTAATATTTTTATTTTCTTTCCAATATTTTAAGGACATTAATAACATTAAAATGGTAAATATTCCTGCAACAGCTCCTATTAATCTATTAATAAATTCAATCCAAGTATGGACAGGATTATAAGTCACATAGTTGTGTTTTTCATATAAAATCCAATTATTGAGATTTATTTCATTACTAGACCTGAAATCTGATTTTGCAGTGTAAAGTTTTTCATTATTCAATATTATCATTTGATTAGACTTATAATCATGATTAGATTTAAAGATTAATTCACTTTCTTCAGAAGGGGGGATGTAATAACCAAAACATTTTGGCCAGTCTGGACATCCCATTCCGCTTCCAGTCATTCTGACTAAAGATCCAGCTAAAATTACCAAGTAAACTAAAACTAGACTGATTTTAGATATTTTTATAAAATTATTCAATGGTAATGTTATTAAGTCCTAGAGTTTTACCTTTTTCAATCATCAATAACTTTGCCGATTTTTTATTATTTTCTATTTTTCCATCTAAAATTGAATTTTTTATATATTCTTTTATAATACCGATTTCTTTTGAGGGTTTTATGTTAAAATAATTCATAATATCTTCTCCACTAACTGGTGGTTGAAAATTTCTAATAGAATCTCTTTCTTCAACTATTTTTATTTTTTCTCTAACCAATTTAAAATTGTTTAAATATTTTTTGAATCTCATAGGATTCTTAGTTGTTATATCTGCTTCACAAAGTGTTAATAAATCATCAATGTCTTCTTTACAATCATAAATTAATCTTCTAATAGCAGAATCAGTAATATTGTTATTTGATAGAACTATTGGTCTTGAGCTTAAATAAATAATTTTTTGTACATATTTTAATTTATTATTTAAAGGAAGATGTAATCTTTTAAATAGTTTATAAACCATTTTAGATCCTTTAAGTTCATGACCATGAAAAGTCCATCCTGTTTTTTTTATAAATAGTTTAGTAGGAGCTTTTCCAATATCGTGAAGTAGTGCAGCCCATCTTAGCCAAAGGTTTTCTGTTTTAAGACAAATATTATCTAAAACTTCCAATGTGTGATAGAAATTATCTTTGTGCTTTTGCCCCTCAATTTCTTCAATGCCTTTCAGATTAGTAAGTTCAGGCATGATTATATTTAATAAACCTGTTGACTCCAATATTTTAAAACCAACAGATGGTTTTGAAGTCATGATAATCTTATTAATTTCTTCTGATATTCTTTCGGGAGAAATAATTTTTATCCTTTCTCTTTCCGAAATTAAGCCATTGAAAGAATTAATATCAATTTGAAAATTTAGTTGACTAGAAAATCGTGCAGCTCTTAACATTCTTAAGGGATCGTCGGAGAATGTTTGTTTTGGCTCCAAAGGAGTTTTTATTATTTTATTTTCTAAATCTTTAATTCCATTAAATTTGTCTAAAAGATCCCCCCAATTATTTTTATTTAAACTTATTCCCAAAGTATTAATTGTGAAATCTCTTCTATTTAAGTCATCATCCAAAGTACCAGGTTTAACTATCGGATTTCTACTTGATTTACTGTAGCTTTCTTGCCTTGTTCCTACAAATTCGATATCATAACCATCGTATTTGAACATGGCTGTTCCGAAATTTTTGAAAACAGTTATTTTTGATTTAATTTTTAACCTTTTAGCCGTTTTCTTAGCTATATCAATTCCACTTCCCACCACAAGAATATCTATGTCTGTAGCTGATGTTTTTCCAATTATTAAATCCCTAACAAATCCTCCAATTGCATAACATTCAATATTTGTTTCATCACAACAATTTGAAATTGTATGAAAAATTTCACTCTCAATATTTTTTTTAAAATTTCTTTTAAACATTCTAAGACCTTAATGTTATGAACGAGTCTCCTTCAATTTTAATAATTTGAGAAGGTTTTTTAAGTTTTAAGTTCCTTTTTAAATTTACAGAATAATCAATTTGATTCAAAATTTCATCTTTAATTTCATTAAAACATTCAGGAAACTTATCTCCTGAAATATTAACTGATGTTGATGTGATTGGTTTGTTAAACTCACTTATTAAATTTTGACAAAATTTATCTTTAGGAATTCTGATAGCTACTGATTCATTATAAAAACTAAATTTTTTAACCATTTTATAAATTATGGTTGTAGGTTTTTTTTGAATATTTAAAAAAGCTTTTATTTCATCTGTAACATTTACATATTTGTTTAACATTTGGTAGTCATTCATAAGACAAATTAAAGGAAGAGTTGGCTTTCTTTTTTTTATTTTAAAAATTCTTTCTACTGCTCCAGAATTAGTTGCGTCACACCCTAAAGCCCATATTGTATCAGATGGATAAATAATTATTCCACCATTTTCTAAATATTTAATAGCTTTTGAAATTTCAGAATTCATTTTAATTATGCCGAAACATTGTAATCTCTTAAAGCATCATTAAGAGATGTTTTTTTATTAGTACTTTCTTTTCGTTTACCAATTATCAATGCACATGGTACTTGAAAATCTCCAGCTTTAAACTTTTTAGTGTAAGATCCTGGAATTACTACTGAACTTGGAGGAACTACACCCTTTGTTTCTATTGGATTATCTCCTGTGACATCAATAATTTTAGTTGACCCAGTTAATACAACATTGGCACCCAAAACAGCTTCTTTCCCAATCTTAACTCCCTCTACAACAATACATCTAGAACCAATAAAGGCATTATCTTCAATAATCACAGGTGAAGCTTGTAATGGTTCTAAAACTCCACCAATACCAACACCTCCGCTTAAATGAACATTTTTACCAATTTGAGCACAACTACCAACTGTTGCCCAAGTGTCAACCATAGTTCCGCTATCAACATAAGCACCTATATTCACATAGCTTGGCATCAAAATAACTCCTTTACTAATGAAAGCTCCATGTCTTGCTACGGCGTGTGGAACTACTCTAATTCCTTTTTCTTTATAATTTTTTTTAAGAGGGATTTTATCATGAAACTCTAACGGTCCCACCTCAATTGTTTTCATTTCTTGAATTGGAAAATATAAAACCACAGCTTTTTTAACCCATTCATTTACCTTCCATCCGCTATTTGTAGGTTCAGCTACTCTTATTATTCCATTATCTAAATCTTTAATTACAGAATGTATTGCATTTTTAGTTTTTTCTTCTTTTAATAGGGATCTATTTTCCCATGCAGATTCAATAATTTTTTTCACAGTTTTTTTTTCAAATATACGTTGATAATAATAAATAGTTTAAAGAATTTTAACCTTAATTATTAATGATTTAACTTTGAAAAATGTCAAAAATAGTTGCTTTAGATTTTGGAACTAAAAGAATAGGTGTAGCAATCACCGACGATTTGAATATAATTGCATCAGGCTTAGACACGGTTTCAAATGAAAATATTTTATCTTTTTTAAAAAATTTAACATCAAAAAATAAAATTGATACTATAGTAATAGGAAAACCTTTACAAAAAAATAATCAACCCTCTGATGTTGAATTTGAAATATTAAAATTCATTAATGTTTTAAAAAATAATTTTCCATTGATTAAATTAGAAAGATATGATGAGCGTTTTACGTCTGTTATCGCTAAAAAAGTAATTTTAGAAAGTGGTATTAATAAAGTTAAAAGAAGAAATAAATCTTTGGTTGATAAAATTAGCGCTACTATTATACTTCAGTCTTATTTAGAAAAAATTTAATATGATTTTACCAATTATTGCATACGGAAATCCTGTTTTAAGAAAAAAATGTAAAAATATTTCACACGATTACATAAAATTAAATGAATTAATTTCTAATATGTGGGATACAATGTACGCATCAAGTGGCGTAGGATTAGCTGCACCTCAAATAGGTCTTTCGATAAGAATATTCATAGTAGACGCCTCTCCTTTTTCAGAAGATGATAAACTTGATAAAGATGAAAGAATAAAGCTTTCTACTTTTAAAAAAGTGTTTATTAACCCAGAGTTAATTACAACAACAAGTAAGTTAAACACATTTAATGAAGGATGCTTAAGTATACCTGATGTTAGGGAAGATGTTGTTAGAGAAAATGAAATATTAATCAAATATTATGATGAAAACTTTAATAAACATGAATTAGAATTGAATGGATTAAGAGCAAGAGTAGTTCAGCATGAATTTGATCATATTGAAGGTGTTTTATTTACTGATAAGCTGAGCACTTTTAAGAAAAAACTCATAAAAAGTAAATTAAATAATATTTCAAAAGGTAATATAAAACCTGATTATTTAATGTCATTTTATAAAAGATGAAAAAATCTAAAAATTCACATTCTATTGATGAACTTTTAAAGATAATGGATGAATTAAGAGTTAAATGTCCATGGGACAAAGAGCAGACAATTGATTCTTTAAAAACTTTAACAGTTGAAGAAACATTTGAACTAGTTGATGCTATTAATGACGGTGATTATGATGAAATTAAAAACGAGTTAGGCGATTTACTTCTTCATATTATATTTTATTCAAAAATTGCTGACGAAAAACAAATTTTTAATTTTAATGATGTTGTAGAATCAATTTCTAAAAAGCTAATACATAGACATCCTCATGTCTATAAAACTAAAAAACAACTATCTAAAGAAGAAGTAAAAAAAAACTGGGAAAAATTGAAAATTAATGAAGGCCGTGATAGTATTCTCTCAGGTGTTCCGAAAACTTTACCATCTTTAATTAAAGCATTAAGAATTCAGGACAAGGTTTCTAGCGCAGGTTTTAAATGGGACTCTGTGGTTAATTCAAAAAATAAAGTTATTGAGGAATTTGACGAATTGAGTTTAGAATTAGAGAGGTCTGATTCAAATAAAATTGAAGAAGAATTTGGAGATTTTTTATTTTCAGTAATTAATTATGGCAGATACCTAGGTATAAATTCAGAAAATGCTTTAGAAAAAACAAATAGAAAATTTACTAAAAGATTCAAAGAAATGGAAATAAAAATAAAGAATGAAAATCTTGAACTACATGATCTTTCGAATTCTGAATTGTTAGCCATTTGGAACAGCCTCAAGTAATTACTTAATCAATTTGTTTTTTTCAATAATTAATTTTTCAATTTCTAATTTTTGATTTTTAATTTTTAGATACACTGTTTTTAATAATTTATTTTCTTTTGATTTATCGTTAAAAAATAATAGATTATTTTCTTGTTGAGTTAAATCTTTTTTTAGTTTATCTAATCTTAGATTTAATTTATAAACTTCAGATTTTTTTTGATCATAGCTCATGAATTTAGATTTCATCTCATTTAATTTATTTTGAGATTCTTCTTCTTTAAGACCTTGTTTAATTAATTGTGTTTTAATTTTATCAAAAAATATTTTTTCTTTCTCAGAACTTAATTTATTGTTTAAGAAATATTCTTCAAAAATCTTTTCTAAACCAACTAATTCTCCACTAAATTTTTCCACATCTTCAATTAATTTATTTTGTTTTAGTTCAAATTGTTTATTTTCTTTTGTTTTTAAGTTTTTGTTTTGTGAAATTTTTTGAAAAAACAGATCACAACTATTTTTGAAATTTTTCCAATTTTTTTCATTTGCCTTATATGGAACAGGCTTGATTAATTTCCATTGTTTTTGAATTGAAATAACATTTTGTCTTTCTTTTTCTAAATCATCTTTTGAGGAAATATTTATTATTTCATTAATCAGTGAATTTTGTTTACTAAGATTTTCAGTGTAAACTTTTTTAATTTTTTTAAAAAATATATTTTTAGTCGAGTAAAATTCTCGAACTACTTTCTTATAATTATTCCAAAATGATTTTTTTAATTTTCTAGGAATTGGACCTGTATCTTCTATATTTTTTTTAATAGACTCAAAAGTTTTAATTTTCTCTTGCCAATCTTTAATCGAGTTTGAATCTGTTTGATATAAGCCTTCAATATCGTTAACTAATTTATTTTTTGTATTATAATTTAAACTTAATATAGCGTCTTTATTTAATTCAAATTCTTTTCTTTTGTTATTTAATATTTCTTCAATATTTCTTATTTCTTTTTCTAATTTTTCTTTATTTTCTTTCTTTACTGGACCTAATTCGAATTTCCATCTTTTTTTAAATCTTTCAAAATCTCTGATAGCTTTATATTGATCATTACTATTTATTAATTTCTTTGCGCTAAAAATTATTTTTTCTTTTTCTTTTAAATTATGGTCTAAATCAATTTCTTTAAATTTTCTGTTTAAATGTAAATAATCATAGAAATTTTTAATATGATGTTGAAAATTATTCCAAATTATTAAATCTTGTGACCTTGGAACATTTCCAATTTTAAACCAGGAGTTCTGTATTTTTTTAAACTTATTGTATTTGTCATTTATTGACCCATCAGTATTTAATAGTTCTTTTAAATTTTCTATTAAAAGTTTTTTTTCTACTAAATTATCATCTAAATTTTTTTGACTCAGTTTCAAAGAATTATTTTTAATTAAGTTACCTATTTTTATTTAACTATTCCAAATCTTCCAACTTTCATTAGCTTGATTTTCTAACATTTTTTTTCCATTTATAATAGTTGCTCCTTTTTTTTCACTTTCTTTTAAAAATTTTGTTTTTATGGGATTATAAATTAAATCGTAGCATAAGTGGTTCATTGTTATATACTCAAATGGTATTTTAGGACATTCTTTGATTTTAGGAAAAGTTCCTAAAGGTGTACAATTAATTATGATAGTATTTTGTTTAACTATTTCCTTATTTAATTCTTCATATGTAATTAATCCATCTTTTTTTTTCCTTGAAACTATAGTTGATTTAATCCCCATTGAGTTTAGACCATATATAATTGCTTTTGAAGCTCCTCCCGTCCCTAAAACTAGAGCTTTTGAATGATTAGATATTACGTGTTTTATTGAATTTATAAATCCTATATAATCAGTATTGTATCCTGTAATTTTTTTTTTGTCACAAATTTTCAATGTATTTACTGCTCCAATTTTTTTTGCAATTGGATCAATTTCGTGTAGAAAATCAATTATTTCTTTTTTGTAAGGAATAGTAACATTAAATCCTTTAATTGAATTGTCTTTTATTATAGAATTAAACTCTTTTATTGAACTTAAATCATAATTTTCATAAGTGCAGTTCCCTATGTTTTCATTTATAAATTTTTCATTAAAAAATTTCTCTGAAAACGAATAATCAATATTCTTTCCTATCAGTCCGTATTTTATTTTTTTTTCCAACATACATATTTATACTTAAAACTGTGATTAATCCAATGCAAATCCATACAACAGACATTATATTTGTTATTTCTGTCAATTTTGGAACTGAAATACCAAAATTATCATTTAATAATGATTTTTCATTTATATGGTTCCATGGCCACAATATTATTAAAGATCCAAATATAAAACCAATTATAAATTGATTTACTGTTTCTTCATGTTTTCTAACTAAATAACTCAGGAAATTAGAGAGTAAGATTAATCCTGATAGAGAACCTAAAGTAAATATCAAAACAATTTTTAAAAGTTCTAAATCATGTGAAAGATTAGATTCAAGTCCTATGGAAATAAGTATTGAATTGAAAAGTGAATTTACTGAGTCAATTAATAAAAGTTTATAGTTTCCTAATAGTATGAGTAAAAACGAACCAGATAGTCCAGGAATAATCATTCCGCTTATGCTTATAAAACCACAAAAGAAAATAAACAATGTATTTTTGTTTTCTTCAATTGGATCTGAAAAGCTAATAATTAACCCTAAAATTAATCCTGAAATAATTGAAATAAAAGTATTATAATTCCATGTTTTTAAATTTTGAATTAAAATAAAATTAGACGCTAATACCATTCCAAAAAAGACTGACCAAACAAAGATTTCATAACTATTAAATAAAAGATCTAATATTTTTGAAGTGGTGAAATAACTAATTACAATTCCAGATAGAATAATCAATAAAAATAATCCGTTATAGTTTTTATCTATTTTAGAAAAATTTAGTTTAAAAAGTAATGGAATTATTTTGAAATTTATTTTTTTTAAAGAGTTTATCATTTCTATATAAAACCCTGTTATAAGTGCAACTAACCCCCCAGAAACACCAGGTAATTTATTTACAGTACCCATTAAAATGCTTTTAATTAAGAGTATGATATAGAACTTATTATTTCTTTTTTTCATTTTTATTTGAAATAAATTCTAAAAGTAGAACAAGTATGATTCCTATTATAAAAAATAATATCCCTTCATTAAACTCAGAATTATTAAAGTAATTTTCAGGAATATATAATCTATCTAAAAAAAAACCAGAATCACTATTTTTTTTCCAAGGCCATAATGTCGGTAGAGATCCAATCATAAAGCCAATTAGGCAAAAAAGTGTATTATTTTTATAATTTTTGTATGCCCATGTTAATAATTTAGAAAATAATTTAATACTCAACAAAGCCCCAAGAGCAAACGAAATGAAATTCATGAAATATTCTGAATTCAATTTACTAACCTCCTTTAGTGTTATTAACATAGTTTCATAAGCACCCAATAAAACCAAAATGTAAGCTCCTGAAATGCCTGGAAGAAGCATGGCGGTTATACTAATCATTCCACAAAAAAATAAGTATAATGAATTAACTTCAATACTACTACTAGAACTTAGTGTTTGAATGTACAGAGCTATAAAACCCCCAATAATTAAAAAATACAATTGAGATGGAATTAAGTATTTTGAATTTGTAAAATTTAATTTCGATGTTGTTTTGAATAAAAAAATGATGCTTGAGGAAATTAATCCAAAAAATAAAGACCAAAGAGCTATTGGATATTCATTTAATAATATCAATATAAAATGACTTAGTATTACAATACTTAACAAAATCCCAAAGCCTAAGAAGGAAAGGAAATTTAAATTATAAGTTTCCCAAATTGTTTTCGCCTTACCATTTCTAAATTCTTTTAATATTTTAAAATCAAATTTATTTATAGTTTTTAACAATTCTTCGTAAACTCCAGTGATTATAGCAATTGTTCCCCCAGAAACACCAGGAACTATATCAGCAATGCCCATACACATTCCTTTAATTAGAATAACAAAATTTGAAAAAAAAGTATTTTTCATTGAAAAAAATTAAGATAATTTACTAAAAATTTAATTTACATTCATGTTTTTAAAGACATTAAGCTGTGGAATAGTTGGAAAAATGTCTTTGAAGTAATCATAAATCGCAGGATTGTGAAAATAAGCTTCTTTTAAATTGAAATTAGCTTTAATTATCTGATTAGAATTATTAAGAATTACATAACTAATATATTTTTTTTCACTTAATAATGAATTTGGAAGAGCATCAATTTTTATCAAAAATTGATTAGACAAAGATTCGTTTAAAGGGATTTGAATTAATGTTTTAGTTAAAAATATTAAAGTACTTAGGCTCAAATTACCCAAAGACAAAATCTCTTTAAATGAAATTTCAACTTCTTCATTGTTATTTAAATCTAGATTTATTTTGCAGTATAATTCCCAATACTTTATGTTTTCTGAATCAATTTCAATTGCTTTAATCAAGTGATTTTTAGCTTCTAAATAATCTTTTTGTTTATAATAACTTGTGGCCAACGACATCCAAGCACTATCATGAATAGGGTCTTCTTCAACAGTTTTGTTATAGTATGAAATTGCTAATTCAATATTGCCTAATTTATTATGACAACATGCTATTCGATACAAAGCAAAAGGATTTGGTTCATCAATTTTAGTAACAATTTCGTATTGCTCTATAGCTTGATTTATTTTATTAAGTTTTTCAAGAACTTTACCCATCTCTAAATAAGCTCCTACAAAAGAATCATCTGAAATTATAGCAAAATCAAACGCAGTTAAGGCTTCTTTAAAAAGCTCTTTTTTTAAATATTGTTTACCAAGTTGATGCCATGCGACTTCACAATATGGATTTTCTTCCAAAAAATCATTTAAATAATTGATGGTGTTATCAGTATTCCCTAGGGCATCAAAACAATAAAGTAAATTATTTAAAACAGCATAATCTAATTGATGATTTTTAATATATTCTTTAAATTTTTCTTTTGCATTTTCAAAATTATCAATAAAAAGATATTCCTTTCCAATCATTACCAATGCATCGCTATAAAACTCACAATCTTTACTAATTTTTTTTAGAAGATTTATTGATTTCGAATGTTTTTTTCTTTTTGAAAGAATTCTAGATTTTTGAATTATTATTTCAGAATTATTTCTATCTATTTCATATAGAGAATCAATTATTTTTTCTGCTTCTTCAATGTTATTTTCAAATATTAAAGCTTCAACTTTTAAAAGTAAAATTGATGTATTTTTTGGATATTGTTCGATTGCCATTTTTATAGCCTTATTAGCCATTGAGCTATTGCCAGATTCTAGATAATAAATTATAATTGATTCAAATTCTTCAGAATCAAAAAATAAAAATTTATTACTATTAATCATTGATTCAAATTTTATAATTGAATCAGAAAAAAAATCATGAAAATTGTCATTCATCTAAATGTAAAGATATTATCAGATTCATTTTGTTTAAAAAAAAAAAAAAATTCTTTTTAACAAATTAATGAACAGATTTTTTTAATTCGTCAAGTACTTCTAAAATAATTTCACAACCTTTTTTTATGTCAATATTACTTATTGTTAAGGGAGGTGTAATTCTGACAGCTTTAGGCTCAAATAGTAAATAAAATAGAATTAACCCCTTTTCTAAGCTTTTGGAAACTAGTTTATAAGATGAATTGTTTCCTTTCAAAATTATTGCTAGCATCAACCCTTTTCCTCTGACTTCTTCAATAAGTTCATGTTTTAAATATTTCCTAAATAATTTTTCCTTTTGATTTACTGAATCTATTATGCCAGAATTTAAAGTTTCTTTAAGATTTGCATAAGCAGCAGCAGCTATTACAGGATGACCTCCAAAAGTAGTAATATGTCCTAATATTGGATTTTCTTTGAATAGACTCATATTTTCATAACTTGATGATAAAGCTCCAATTGGAAACCCTCCACCTAAACCCTTTCCATAAACTAAAATATCAGGAATTATTCCATAATGTTCATAAGCAAATAACTTTCCTGTTCTTCCAATTCCTGGTTGTATTTCATCAAGTATTAAAAGAGCTCCTACTTTTTCACACTGATTTTTTATTTTTTTTAAATAGTTTTTTGATGGTATTATAAAACCAGCACCACCTTGAATTGTTTCAAGAATTACTGCTGATGTTTTATTATTAATGAGTAAAATATCATTTTCATTGTTAAACTCAATGAAATTAATATCTGGAAGAAGAGGTCTATATGCTCTTTTTCTTTCTTCAAAACCCATTATACTCATTGCTCCTTGAGTGTTTCCGTGGTAGCTGTTTTTTGCAGCAATAAATTCACTTCTTGCTGTTACTCTCTTAGCTAATTTCATGGCAGCTTCCATTGCTTCAGTACCTGAATTTGTTAAGTAAGTATTTGATAAAGAATTTGGCAGGTTATTGGAAATTAATTCACATAATTTCACTGTCGGTTCTTGAATAAACTCACCATAAACCATTACATGCCAATATTTTTCAATTTGATCTATAACCGCTTCTTTTATTTTATTATTCTTATGACCTAAGTTAGATGCTGAAACGCCTGCAACAAAATCTAAATATTTTTTATTATTCGTGTCGTAAATATAGGATCCCTCTGCTTTTAAAACTTTCAGGCCAATAGGATTATTAGTTGTTTGTGCTTGGTATTTTAAAAATTTATCTTTCAAATTAGTTATTAATTAGATTTTTTTTATTCAAAATCTTTTCATCTATTCTCCAATTAAAACCGTTTAAAATTTTTTCATTTATTTCAAGTTCTTTTTCAGGGTATACTTTCCCTTCAGGGTTAGTATAAAAGATTATTTCATCAATTTTATTATTAGTAATGGTCATTAAAATTGAACTGCAAATCGCTTTATCAATTCCTATTAATTCTTTAGTCTCTTCATCATATAAAAAATAAATCATTTCAGTATTTCTGTCTAATCTTATTTTTTCTAATTCATTATCTCTAAAATTTCCAAACAAATCAATTCCTTTCATTTGATTATAATTGTCAATCCCAAAACTGTCTTTTTCAACAACAAAAGCATTGTTTAAAATTTTTAATGAATCAAGTTTATTAGTTATGGTATTTCTAATTATGTGTATTTCATCCCCAGACATTTGACTTTCTCCGTTCCAAATCACAGGATTTTTTTTTGAAATTTCTTTACTAGTTAATATTTGTTGTTCTCTTTTCGAGAGTTTATTTCGCAACAGTTTAATTAATCCATTTTTTTGATTCATTATGAACTTGTCAGATTTGCCACTCATATTATTTTTAAAAAATTTTACATCATATCTGCCTTTAATAATTCTATTTTCATCTGGACCAACAGCGAACAGTGTGTCAGCTTTAATAAATAAGGAATCTTTTTCTAAAAGTTTTATTGCATATGAATTTTTTGTAATCATAGATGAATCTAATTTTTTAAAAATTTCTGCAAAATCTCCTTTAATAATAGTCTTATTTATTGTGTCTATTATTGTTACGTTATTTTTTCCAGATGCATATTTTTTTAAATCATCAAATATTAAACTGTCACCTTTTATTGTTCTATTTCCGTACTCTATTTTTGCTTTTGTATTAAAGTATCCATTTTTACTGTTTGTGTTGTAAAATCCATTTTCGCTAAAAATTCTATAATCTTGCCCTGTGATTACAGTTGGTCCATAAAAAAATACTTTTTCAGTATCACTGTAATAATCTAGTTTAATTGATTTTATATCGCTATCGTTATTATAAACGTTAACTCTTTTATTAAATTCATATTTGGAGTTTGTTAAAAAATATTTTCCCTCCGTGCTTTTTATTGTATTAGTTGAATCTTTTATTATTCCTCCATTTTCAAAATATATCTCTTTTAAATCTCTGTCATGAAATAATATCTGAGTCTTTAATGTCGTATTATTATTTTTAAAAATTACATTTGTTTTAGCAATAATTTTTCTGCTGTTTCCATCATATTCTAAATTTTCGCTGTAAAGCTCGATACTATCACCCTGTTTAACTACAACATCACCTCTTGCCTTAAATGAATTGTTTTTTTTATAGAAAAGTGCATAATCAGACCATATATCCATTCCATCATGTAAAAGATGAACTCTTACACTACTGTTTTTTTTTAAAATATTTGCTCCAGGAAGATCTAGTTCGTTTTTATCAAATGAGCCTGCTTCTATTATTTGAATAATCTTTTTTTCTTGAGATAAAAGAACATTAAATAGTAATATTAAAATTATTGATAATTTAAGTTTCAAATTTTTTTAACGAATTATTGTTTGAGTTCTATCAGGACCCACTGAAATAATTGCAATAGGAACTTGTAATTCATTTTCTATGTAGGAAACATAATCCATAAATGTTTTAGGAAATGAACTCTCTTTTTTTATTTTACTTATATCCTCATCCCATCCTTTGAATTCTGTATAGATTGGTTTTATTTTTTTTGAATCAACAGAAAATGGAAAATGATTAATTTTCTCTCCGTTATAGTCATAGGAAGTGCAAATTTTAATGTTTTTAAATCCGGACAATACGTCTCCTTTCATCATCATTAATTTTGTTACTCCATTAACTTTAACGGCATATTTCAATGCTACTAAATCTAACCATCCACATCTTCTAGGTCTTCCAGTTGTAGCACCAAATTCATTACCAACTTTACTCATTCTTTTAGCGTTATCGTCAAAAAGTTCAGTTGGAAAAGGACCACTTCCAACTCTTGTTGTATATGCCTTGAAAATACCAAAAACATCTTTTATTTTGTTAGGCGGAACTCCTAATCCTGTACATGCTCCAGCTGCAGTTGTGTTTGAGGATGTAACAAATGGATAAGTTCCAAAATCAATATCAAGAAGCGAACCTTGAGCACCTTCGGCTAATATATTTTTATTATTATCTAATTCATTAAAAATATAGTTTTCACTATCAATAAAAGGAATTGATTTTATATTTTCAATAGCACTAAAAAAATCTTCTTCAAGCTCAGCTAGATTATATTGTAAATCAACATTGTAGCTTTTAATCATGGTCTCATGTTTATTAGCTAATTTTCTGTATTTTTTAAGAAATTCTGGAAGCTCAATATCTCCAATTCTAATACCATTTCTTCCAGTTTTGTCCATATAAGTTGGTCCAATTCCTTTGAGCGTTGAACCAATTTTGGATTTTCCCTTTGAAAGTTCAGATGCTGCATCAAGAAGTCTATGCGTGGGCAAAATTAAATGTGCTTTTCTTGAAATGCATAAATTTTTTGAAAAGTTAATATTAAAAGGCTTTAATTTTTCAATTTCTTTTTCAAAAATCACAGGATCGATAACCACACCATTACCAATTAAATTCATTGATTCTTCATGGAATATTCCAGACGGAATAGTGTGTAAAACATGTTTGATTCCATCAAATTCGAGTGTATGTCCTGCATTTGGTCCTCCTTGAAATCGTGCTATAATATCATAATTCTTTGTCAGTACATCAACTATTTTCCCTTTGCCTTCGTCTCCCCACTGTAAGCCTAGTAATAAATCAACTTTCATATTTAATTTTTAATTTTTTTTCCATAAAAATACAAGGAGTGATTATTAATCTCAACTCCAAATATTTCTTCGATATTTTTTTTAATACTTTGAATTCTAGGGTCACAAAACTCAATAACTTCTCCTGTGTCCGTCAAAATTATATGATCATGTTGATGATCAAAATAAGATTTTTCATATTGAGCTTGATTTGAACTAAATTGATGTTTTCTTACAAGCTTACATTCTAAAAGAAGTTCAATGGTATTATATAATGTAGCTCTGCTAACTCTGTAATTTTTATTTTTCATCATCACATAAAGAGACTCTATGTCAAAGTGTTCTGAGGAATTGTAAATTTCACTAAGAATTGCGAAACGTTCAGGTGTTTTTCTATGACTTTTTAAATCTAAAAATTTAGTAAAAACTTCTTTTACTATTTTCTGATTCTTTTCATTATTCATAAAGTAAAATTAGGTTAAAAATTGATAATTCACTATTCTCTAATGACCTTTTCAATGCCATTTATTTTTTTTAATCTTTTTATTAAATCATTTAAAATATTTTTTGTTCTAACTTTTAAAGTAATTTTTCCCCTAAAAATATTATCAACGGTGTCAAAACTCATTTTTTTAATATTAATATTTAATGTGTTTGATATGAGTTTAGTTATTTCATTTACAATTCCTAGATTATCAATTCCAGAAATTCTAATTGTTGAACTGTATTCTAATAATGATGAATCAATCCACTTAGATTTTAAAATTCTATATGCAAATTTTGATTGAAGACCAACAGCGTTTGAACATGTTTTTTTATGTATTTTTATTCCGTCGTTTATAGTTACAAACCCAAATATATCATCCCCTGGAATTGCATTACAACATTTTGCTAAATTATATTCAAGTTTATCTTCTTCATTTCCAAAAACAACTAAATCAAAATTATTAGTAATTTCTTTTGCAGCTTGATTAAATTTGCTTGGTTTTCTTCCTATCTTTTTTCTAAAAAAATTTATTATTCTATTGTTGTTATTAGCGAATTTTTTTAACTCATTATTTTCTACTTTCCCAATTCCTACTCTATAAAATAAATCTAAACTGGTTTTTAATTTTAAGAAGTTTCCTAAATCATTTACAGTTTTTTCATCAAATTTTATTTTTAATTGTTTTAGCTTTCTTCTTAATATTTCTTTTCCGTCTTCAGCTAATAACTTTTTTTCTTCTTTTAATGCTGTTCTGATTTTAGCTTTTGCTCTGGATGTTTTTACGTAATCCAACCAGTTTGAAGAAGGTTTGGTGTTTTCTGATTTAATTATTTCAATTTGATCACCACTAATTAATACATGGCTTAGTGGAACCATTTTACCATTTACTTTTACTCCTCTTGTTTTTAATCCTAACCCTGTATGAACGCTAAAAGCAAAATCTAAAGCTGTTGAACCTTTAGCTAACGATTTTAGTTCTCCCGCTGGTGTGAAAACAAATATTTCTGTCGAATATAAATTAAGCTTAAAATCTTCAACAAAATCTATTGCATCAGTGTCAGTGTTTTCTAATACTTCTTGTAATCTATTAAGCCATTCTTCTAAACCAGTTTCAGATTTATTTCCTCCTTTGTACATGTAATGTGCAGCAAAACCTTTTTCAGCTATTTCGTGCATTCTTTCAGATCTTATTTGTACCTCAACCCATTTTGATCTTGGCCCTACTACAGTAATATGTAGTGCCTCATACCCATTCGACCTTGGAGAAGTAATCCAATCTCTCAATCTTAAAGGGTTAGGAGTATAATGATCAGTTATAATTGAATATATTTTCCACGCTATAAACTTTTCGTTTTCTCTGTCCGAGTTATAAATAATTCTAATTGCGAACTTGTCATAAATTTCTTCAAAAGAAATATTTTTATTTATAATTTTATTTCTAATTGAATGTATTGATTTAGGCCTTCCATTTATTTTAAATCTTAAGTTTTCAGGTTTTAATTTTTCCGAAATTCTTCTTGAAAAATTTTTGATGTATTTGTCTTGGTCAACTTTTGTTTCTTCAATTTTATTTTTTATCTCATTGAATATCTCTGGTTCTGTATATTTTAAGCCTAAATCTTCAAGTTCTGACTTAACATCGTAAAGACCAATTCTATGTGCTATTGGTGCATAAATGTAAAGAGTTTCAGAAGAAATTTTTATTTGTTTTTCTGCTGGCATTGAATCTAAGGTTTGCATATTATGTAACCTGTCAGCTATTTTAATCAATATAACTCTTACGTCATCATTTAATGTAAGTAGCATTTTTCTAAAATTTTCAGCTTGTAAAGAGACGTTTTCTTCTTTAGATAATTTTGAAATTTTAGTTAAACCAACAACAATTTTGCTAATTTTTTTTCCAAAAATCTTAGTTATTTTATTTGCGCTATAATCAGTATCCTCAATTACATCGTGTAATAAGGCTGCGGCTATACATGTTGCATCTAATCCGATTTTTGATGCAACTATTTTAGCAACTGAAATAGGGTGAAAAACATAAGGTTCACCAGATTTTCGTCTTTGGTTTTTATGAGCATCAACTGATGTGTCAAAAGCTAACCTAATAAGTTTTCTATCATCTTTTGATAACGATTGATAACTAATTTTAAGAAGCTCTTTATATTCTTTAGCTATTTGATTATTCTCTTTAATTGAATCGACTACCATCATTATTAAATTTAACTAAAAAAAAAATAACTATTGTAATTGATTTATTCTTTCTAACAGAGTAGGATGAGAGTAATGCCACCAAACGTATTTTGGATGCGGTGTTAAATTGCTTAAACTGTCTTTAGTTAATACTTTTAGGGCTTGAATTAAATACTTTCCATCAAAAGATTTATCAGCATATTCATCTGCTTCATATTCAAATTTTCTAGAAAATAAATTAAATATTATTGATGATATTTCAGAGACGGGCGTGTAAAGTATTGAAAATGTAACTAAAGCTATGTGAAAACTATGATTTTCAATATTAAGTGCTTCTGAAAAAATTGGCATATATATTAATAATGAAAGAATGTAAAGCATAATGCCTGTTTGAATTATAGAAAACAATAAATTAAAAATAATATGATTTTTTTTATAATGACCAATCTCATGAGCTATAACCGCCACAATTTGTTCTTTGTTTAATTTATTTATTAAAGTATCAAATAATGTAACTCTTTTTTGTTTTCCAAATCCTGAAAAATAAGCATTTGCTTTGGTTGATCTTTTTGAGCCATCAATTACAAAAATATTGCTTAAGTTAAATCCAACCTTTTTTGAATACTTTTCTATTTCACTTTTTAATTCTCCATCTTCAAGTTTTGTTTGTTTATTAAAAAGCGGAACAATCACCTGCGTATAAAGACCATTTATTAGTACAGTTAGAACGGATATAAATATCCAAGCTACTATCCAAAATTTTTGTCCAATAGATTCAAATTGAAAAATTATAAAACTTATTATTCCACCTCCAAATAAAATTGTCAATAACCAAGATTTTAGTTTATCATTAATAAATGTTTTAATGGAAGTTTTGTTAAAACCAAATTTTTCCTCAATAATAAAAGTATTATATAGTGAAAAGGGAATTCTTAGAATATCGTTTCCAAAATAAATAATCGCAAAAAAACTTAAACTTATTACAAGTTCAGATTCGAAAAGTGATCTGCTGTAATTATCTACAATTAAAAATCCGTCTAAGTAAAAAAATAACATTAAAATTAGAAAACTATATATATTAAAAATTCTACTGAACCTATATTGAATTTTTTTATATTCCTGAGATTTTAAGTACTTTTTTTCATCATAAATATCACTTAATATTACTGGTATTTCTTTATTAAAAAATGTGGAATTCAGATAATCTAAAATCGAATCCTTCAAAAAATTAAGTACTATAATTGTAATGAGAATGTTGAATAATGTTTCTGGGTTAATTATCATTTCTTTGTTTTAATCCTTCAAATATAACTATTGCAGCACTTACGGATAAATTCAATGAGTCCATTTTACCTTTCATTGGAATACTAATTAATTCATCTGATTTTGATAACCAAGGCTTTGATAATGATGATGATTCAGTTCCAACTACAATAGCACAAGCTTCTTTATAATCAACGTTTAAATAGTTGCGACTTTTTTTAACAAAAGTTGAATATATTTTTACATTATTATTTTTTAAATAGTTTATAATTTCATCTGTTGAAGCAGTAGCTATTTGCATTGTAAAGATGCTTCCCAAACTTGCCCTAATTGTATTCGGATTATACAGCTCTGTTTTTGGATTAGCAATTATTAATCCATCTAATCCAGCTGCATCAGCTGTTCTTAAAAGAGCTCCAATATTTCCAGGTTTCTCTGGAGATTCTGCTATTAAAATATATGGTGTTTTTGATAGTGTAAAATTCTTTAATGAATTCTCTTTAGATTTAACTAACGCTAATAACCCTTCTCCTTTTTTTTTATAAATTAATTCTTGGTAAAGATTAAGAGAGAAATCGTGAATTATAATATTTTTTAAATTTTTATTGATGTAAGTCATGTTTTGCTCTGAAATTAATTCAGAACAAATAATTATTTCAATAAATTCAAAATCAAAATCTTTACAAAGATTAATATCTTTTATGCTTTCGACTATAAATGAATTGCTGGCTTTTCTTTTATTGTTTTTAAACAAAAGTTTAAAAATGTTTTTGAAAACCGGATTACTCTTACTCGATATATATATCAAAATATATTTTAAATTTATTATTTAAAATTAATACAATAATTTATATCTTTTATTGTTTAGGTTTGCAATATTGTAATAAATATTAACATAAATTAATTTATATGACAAAAGATAATTCTAGCTACTTTATTGATCTCGAAAATAATTATGGAGCTCACAATTATCATCCTTTGCCAGTTGTTTTGGAAAAAGGGGAAGGAATATATGTTTGGGATGTAAATAATAAAAAATATTTTGATTTTTTATCTGCTTACTCAGCTGTTAACCAAGGTCATTGTCATCCTAAAATTAATGAAGCTTTAATTAATCAATCTTCAAAATTAACCTTGACATCTAGAGCTTTTCATAATAATGTATTAGGTGAATATGAAAAATTTATCACTGATTATTTTGATTATGATAGAGTGCTGCCAATGAATACAGGTGTTGAAGGAGGAGAGACTGCTGTAAAATTGGCTAGAAAATGGGCTTACGAAAAAAAAGGTGTTGCTAAAAATAAAGCCAAAATAATTTTTGTTACTGGTAATTTTTGGGGTAGAACTTTAGCAGCTATTTCATCTTCAAATGACCCATTAAGTACCAAAAATTTTGGACCTTTTATGCCCGGATATGAAATAATCCCGTATAATGATTTAAATGCTTTAAAAAGTTCCTTAAAAGACCCTGATGTTGCTGCTTTTATGGTGGAGCCAATTCAAGGAGAAGCAGGGGTAGTTGTTCCAGACGAGAATTATCTTTTAGATGCATTTAATCTTTGTAAAAGAAATAATGTTTTATTTATTGCTGATGAGGTTCAAACTGGAATAGCTAGAACTGGTAAAATGATCTGCTGCGACCATCATGGTTTTAAGCCTGATATATTGATTTTAGGTAAAGCTCTTTCTGGAGGTGTTTTTCCAGTATCTGCTGTTTTATCATCTAATGAAATCATGTTAACCATTAAACCTGGTGAACATGGTTCAACATATGGCGGAAATCCTTTAGGATGTAAAGTAGCTATTGCTGCTTTAAAAGTAGTTAAAGACGAAAAATTATGTCAAAATTCATTAGAAATGGGAAATTATTTTAGAAAAAAATTAAATGAATATATTTCCCATAGTAATGCAGTTAAATTAGTAAGAGGAAAAGGTTTGCTTAATGCAATTGTTATTGATGATCACGAAGAAAGTGACACTGCATGGAACATTTGTTTAAAGCTAAGAGATAATGGATTGTTAGCAAAACCTACTCATGGAAATATTATTAGATTTGCACCTCCATTAACCATAAATAAGATAGAAATAGATTCTGCTGTGGATATAATTGTGAAGTCATTAAAAGAATTTGAAACTAGTGAGTAATATATATTTTGATAACGCGGCTACAACAAAAATTGATCAATCAGTGATTAATTTGATGAATAACGTTATGACTAATAATTATGGAAATCCAAATTCAACTCACAGTTTTGGAAGATCATCTAGAACATTAGTAGAAAAAGCAAGAAAATCAATTGCAAAGGAATTTAATGTTTTACCCTCTGAGATTTTTTTCACTTCATGTGGAACAGAATCTGATAATCTAATTTTGATTTCTGCTGTTAAGGACTTGGGTGTTAAAAGAATTGTCACTTCTGAAATCGAACATAAAGCAGTATTGAATGTTGTCAAATTTTTGAAATTGACAGAGTCCATTAAAGTTGAGTTTGTAAAAGTAAATCGAAAAGGACTAATTGATTATAAGGACTTAAATAAAGTTCTAGTTAAGACCAATCTTAAAACAATCGTTAGCTTAATGCATGTTAATAATGAAATTGGTTCAGTTTTAGATTTAATAAAGACAGGAGATATTTGTAAAAAACATAATGCTTTATTTCACTCTGATACAGTTCAGTCCATTGGGAAATATAGATTTGATTTATCAAAGCTTAATATTGATTTTATTGTAGGTTCTGCCCATAAATTTCATGGTCCAAAAGGAATTGGATTTGTATATATAAATAAAAAATTAAAGTTAAACCCACAAATAATTGGAGGTAATCAGGAAAGGGGTTTAAGGGCTGGAACTGAATCAGTCCACAACATATGTGGAATGGAGTTGGCTTTTATTGAATCATATAAGAGTTTCGATGAAAACAAAAAGCATATACAAGGTTTAAAAACATATTTCATTAAGAAAATATCTAGTTCAATTCCTTTGCTAAAATTTAATGGAAGTTGTGATGACGACAATGAAAGTACTTTTTCCATTTTAAATATTTGTCTTCCTGTTTCAAAAGATCAATCAGTTCTTTTGGAATTTAACTTAGATTTAAAAGGAGTCGCATGTTCAAGAGGGAGTGCTTGTCAATCTGGTAGTAGTACAGGATCTCATGTTTTAAACTCTATTTTATCAGAATTAGATTTAAAAAAACCTTCATTAAGATTTTCGTTTTCTAAATACAATAATAAAGCTGAAATTGATAATGTAGTTGAAATTTTAAGTGATTTTGTAAACTCAAATTAATTTCTGAAAAAGGTAAAATTCTTCTGAGTTTTGTTTCCTGCCAAATCTTCTATAAAAACTTCAATTAAGTTCTTTGTTTGGTTTAAAAAATACGAGTCAAATTCATAAAAAAGTTCGTTTCTTTTGTATTCATATTCAAAAAGAGTCCATTTACTATTAATTTTTACTTTATAATTTTTAATACCCGTTTCATTATCAATGATATTTAACCTAATAAAATTTTTATTTGAAATCCAATCGTTATTTTTGAAATTTTTTAATTTTATTGATGGCGGAATAGTGTCATTTTTCAAAAAATAAGTTCCTAATGATTTAGTTTTATGATAAAAATAATTTTTACTATTTAGGTTTGCAGAAGCAAACGACTCATTTCCATCCTTATTTTTTAAAGCTAAATAATTACCTTTCCTATTATCTTTATTATAGAAATTTATTTTAATGTTTTTGAAAACAGCTATTTCAGGATTTATTATTTTAATTGAATCTTTGAGTGATTCAATATTTAATTGAATATCCTTTAAAAAAGTGTTTTTAGCTATTTTTATTTCCGCATTTTCAAATTTAAAATTGTAATCAAGTTTATTATTTATGTATTTATTCGATGTTAATAATGTGTTTGCTAAACCATTTTCATCATATGAATTTAAATCTTTATTAAAATCACTATGTTTTATAGGAACTTTTACAATTGATTTATTTCCATTCAAATCAGAAACTATAATTTTGTAAACAGACGGATTGTTTTCAATATTAATATAGCCTGATTTATTATTTAAATAAATACTTAAATCATTCCCTTTGTCTTTAAATAACTTTATAATTCTTGATTTATTTTTTATGTAATATTTATAATCAATTAATGTTTTTATTTTTATAGATTCTTCAAAATAAAATGACTCAAAATTGAAATCAATGATTTTCTTATTGTTGTAGTAGGTTGAGTATTTGTATATACCATTTTTATTATTAGCTAAATCTTGTCTATCAAATCCACTAATACCAAATCCAACAGAACCATTTGCAAATACTTTCTCCGTCTGATATACACTATCATTAATTTTTGTAATTTTTAATTTTATGGGATCACTAATGTTATTTAGACTATCCAAATTGTATAAAAAAACAGAGTTTATAGTCGGTTTTCTGGTGTCTTTAATTTCAAATCCAAACAATTGAGGATTTAAAGCTTTTTGATTTTTTGTTAATCTTATCTCATAATGTAAATGCGGGCCAAAGGATGAGCCTGTATTACCAGAGTTTGCTATTTTTTCATTTTTTTCAATTTTGAGGACATCTTTTTTTAAGTAATGTTCAATTTGATAAGTTTTTTTATCATATTGAATTCTTTTTATGTAATCTTCAATTTTTTTATTAAACTTTTTTAAATGTCCATATACAGTAGTGTACCCGTTGGGATGATTTACATATAATGCTTTTCCAAACCCACCATGTTTAATACTAATTCTACTTACGTATCCTTCTGCAGAACTAAACACATTTAATCCCTCTTTAAATTGTGTTTTAAAATCAATGCCTGAGTGAAAATGACTAGGCCTTGATTCGCCGAAATTACCGTTTAAAATTAACTCTATGTTTAATGGATTAGAGAAATATCCTTTAGGATAATTAGTTTGTGAATTTGTATTTATTGAAACTAATAAAACTAGAAATAATAATTTTTTCATTATTTACTTAATGACATTGAATGTTTGTTTTAATATTTAATAATACTAATTTTTTTTAAGAATTTTAAAATATTAACACTTATTTGTTTAAGAGTTTTAGTAACACTAAATTTGAGTAAGATAGTATTGTTTTTATGTCCGAGTCAATTGAAAATATTGTTCTTTTAGAAACTAATTTGTCTAATTTAAAATCTTTGATTAATAAATTAAGGAATGAGAATTTGAAATTTAGTGAAGATCTAAAATTAAAAGATGAATCTTTACTCAAACAAAAAAACCAATTAAAAGAATGGAAAGAAAAATATCATTCTCTAAAAATTGCTAATACTTTCTTAGGTAGTGATGATAAATCATTAACAAAGCTGAAGATTAATAATCTTATTAAAGAGTTGGATAAATGTATATTAAGTTTAAGTTAATAAATCTATTAAATGCAAAAAATTAAGTTAACAATTGCTAATAGAGTTTACCCTTTAAATGTTCCTTTAGAACAGGAGGAAGGTCTTAGAGTCGCATCTAAAAAAATTGACATTATGATTAAACATTTTGAAGAAAACTACGCTGTTAAAGATAAGCAAGATGTTCTAGCAATGTGCGCTCTTCAACTAGCAACTCAAACTGAACAAGAAAGTCTCTCTGAAGCTAAAATTAATGATGAGGTAAATAAAAGATTAGAAAAGATAAATAAATCAATTCAAGAAATTATTGACCTTTAGTACGTTCATTTAAATAAAATACATTATTGCCTACATCAATTTTTTTGATAAACTCAACGCGAATTTTTTTATAAAAGGTGAGTCTAGTCTGCTAAAGCATGCCTTTGCAGGATCCTTGATCAGCTAGTTAGCCTTAATCTTGTCTTACAAGAGTTTATACAAAACTTCATGATGTAGGCTTTTTTAATCTAAATAAAATAATTATTATGGAATTTTTTACAATAATCAATTTTGTTCTTACTGTTACAGGACTCGTTACTGGGTTGATAATTTCTAAACTTTTAGAAAAAACATCAATAACTAAGTCTTTTGAAAACGCAAAAAAAGAAGCTCAAAATATATTAAAATCAGCTTCTATTGAGGGTGAAAATATTAAAAAAGATAAAATTTTTCAAGCAAAAGAAAAGTTTTTAGAATTAAAATCTGAGCACGAAAAACATATACTAAATAGGGAAAAAAATCTTACTGATGTTCAAAAGAGAATTAAGGATAAAGAATCTCAAGTGTCAAATGAGTTATCTATAAATAAAAAAAATAATCAAAGTTTAAACGATAAAATTTCTTCTTTTGAGAAGAAGCTTGAACTTTTAGATAAAAAGAGTGATCAGGTTAACAAACTTCATAAAGAACAAGTTGAGAAACTTGAAAAATTATCAAGTATGTCTGCTTCTGAAGCAAAAAAAGAATTAGTTCAATCTCTTAAAGAAGAAGCTAAAACCGAAGCTTTAGAGCTTACACAAAATATTATTGAAGATGCTAAACTTTCCGCTAGACAAGAAGCTAAAAAAATAGTTATAAGTACGATTCAAAGAGTTGGTACTGAGGAAGCAATAGATAATTGTGTTTCAGTATTCAATATTGAATCTGATGATGTAAAAGGAAGAATTATTGGTAGAGAAGGTAGAAATATAAGAGCTATCGAATCAGCAACTGGAGTAGAAATAATAGTTGACGATACGCCTGAAGCAATAATATTATCATGCTTTGATTCAGTAAGAAGGGAAGTTGCTAGACTTTCTCTTCATAAATTAGTGACTGATGGAAGAATTCATCCAGCTCGAATTGAAGAAGTTGTTAAGAAAACTAAAAAAGAAATTGAGAATGAAATTATCGAAGTCGGTAAAAGAACAGTAATTGATTTAGGAATTCACGGACTTAATCCAGCTCTAATTAAAGCTGTTGGTAGAATGAAATACAGATCATCATACGGTCAAAACCTTTTACAGCATTCAAGAGAAGTTGCAAAACTTTGTGGTATTATGTCCTCAGAACTTGGTTTAAATCCTAAAATTGCGAAGAGAGCAGGTCTTTTACACGATATTGGTAAAGTGCCTGAAGAAGAAACTGAAACTCCTCATGCTTTGCTAGGTAAACAATGGGCAGAAAAATTTGGAGAAAAGCCAGATGTATGTAATGCTATTGGAGCTCATCACGACGAAATAGAAATGAATAATTTAATCTCACCTATTGTTCAAGTTTGTGACGCTATTTCTGGAGCAAGACCTGGAGCTAGAAGACAAGTATTGGATAGTTATATCGAAAGGTTAAAAGAAATGGAGGATGTAGCATATTCGTTCAAAGGAGTAAATAAAGCTTATGCTATTCAAGCCGGACGTGAATTAAGAGTAATGGTTGAGAGTGAAAAAATTTCTGATGATCATGCTGCAAAACTTTCTTTTGAAATTTCGCAAAAAATTCAAACAGACATGACTTATCCTGGACAAGTTAAAGTAACTGTAATTCGTGAAACTAGAGCAGTAAACATAGCTTCTTAATTATTAATGATTTTATTATAAATTTTTTGAAGTTCAATTAATTTTTCTTTTTCTTGATCAAATAAATTTTCTTTTTGACTAGGATCAGTTTTTAAATCATATAGTTGATACGAGTTTGATCTGCCTAACTCAACATTAGTATAGGTGCTAACAGCTTTGCCTTTGTAAGGTGGGATATAAATCCAATTCTTATATTTAAGAGCAGTTCTTCCTGAAGCCTCAAGAATAAGTTTTTCTCTTTCTTTTCCTTCACCATTTAGTAAAAGCTGAGATAAATCATTACTGTCGCTAGTTTTGATTTCACTTTCAATAATAGCGGATAAAGAATTGAAAAGATCAATCTGAGAAATTAATTTATTAGATACTTTAGATGGTGTTACTCCTTTCCAGTGTGAAATAAAAGGCACTCTTGTTCCTGCTTCAAATAGACTGTATTTCCCACCTCTTAAAATCCCTGACGGAGTATGATTTCCGATTTTTTCAACCGCATCATCATAATACCCATCATTTAAAACAGGTCCATTATCACTTGATATTATTATCAATGTATTTTCTAAAAGATTTTCTTTTTCTAGAGTTTTATAAAGTTGTCCAATACACCAATCAGCTTCTATTATTACATCTCCTCTTGGACCCATTCCTGATTTTCCTTTGAATCTAGGGTGAGGTGTCCTTGGAACATGGGGTTGTTGCATGGAATAAAATAGAAAGAACGGTTTGTTTTTATTTTTAGCTATATATGATGTTGCTTTATTTAAAAAATGGTCTGCCATATCAATATCACTCCAATATGCTTTTTTACCACCTTTCATAAAACCAATTCTCGAAATACCATTAACAATAGAATTGTAGTGGCCGTGATGCCATTTCATTGTAAGCATTTCTGGATTTTTATCCCCAGTTGGTTGATTATCGAAATTTTCTTTAAAGTTGACGTACAACGGGTCAGTGTTATCTAAATTCTTAACATATCCATCCTCAATGTATACTGTAGGAACTCTGTCCTGAGTATCTGGCATTATGTAAGAATAGTCAAATCCAACGTCATTTGGACCAGGTGATATTTTAGAGTTATAATTTATTTGACCATCACCCAGACCTAAATGCCATTTTCCAATAATTGCAGTTGAATAATTATTTTCTTTAAACATTTTTGGCAATGTTTTTTGATTTGTATCAATTATCATTGAAGCTCCAGTTGAGATTTTTGCTTTAGAATTTCTCCACGGATATGAACCAGTTAACAATGCATATCTACTTGGGCTACATGTTGCAGATGAAGAATGCCCATTTGTAAATTTAATTCCTTCGTTTGCAATTCTATCGATATTTGGTGTATTTAATGTGCCTTGATCATATGCACTAACATCTCCAAAGCCTAAGTCGTCAGCATAAATAATTATTACGTTTGGAGTTTTATTTTCAGTATTACAAGCTGAAAAAAAAAGAATTAATAAAAATGAAATAAATTTTAATTTAAGTTTGATCATTTTAATCTTGAATAATACTAAGGTAGATTTTTTTTACTAAATTAAAGATTGTTAAAATTTACAAGATGAAAAATTATTTATGTGCCTTTGTATTTTTACTTTCATTTTTCAGTTGTTCTGAAAATATTGAAAACGTAAAACCTAATATTTTATTTATCATGTCTGATGATCATGCCTATCAGGCAATCAGTGCGTACGACACAAGATTAATACAAACTCCAAATATCGATAGAATTGCAAACGAAGGTATTTTGTTTAGTAATGCATCGGTTACTAACTCAATTTGTGCTCCCTCTAGAGCTGTGATTTTAACTGGAAAACACAGTCATTTAAATGGTAAAATTGATAACGGAAAACCATTTGATACAACTCAAGTTACTTTTCCTCAACTTTTTCAAAAGGCTGGGTATCAAACTGCAATGTTTGGTAAATTACACTTTGGAAATAATCCCAAAGGTGTTGATGATTTTTTAATTCTTCCTGGTCAAGGCAGTTATATAAATCCAAAATTTATTAGTAAAAACAAAGATACAATCATTGAAGGTTATGTTACTGATATAATTACTGATGTTACTTTAAATTGGCTTGATAAAAAAAGAGATAAAACTAAGCCTTTTATGATGATGTATTTACATAAAGCTCCTCATAGACCCTGGTGGCCAAGTCCAGAAAAATTTGCAGAGTTTTATGAAAAGTCTTTCCCTGAACCTGAAACACTTTTTGATAATTATAAGGGTAGGGGAACTGCTGCAAAAACAGCTGAAATGAATATATTAACTCATATGCAATATATGCACGATAGTAAAATTAGACCTGAAACTTTGGAAAGCATGGGTAAGGTTTTACCAGAAATTGTTTACAAAAGAGGAGAATCCGTAGTAAGGCCTGGTCCTAACGGTTTTATGGGGCCGTTCAATAGGGCAAACGATGATCAAAAACGCAGATACAATGTAACGTTAGATAAAATAAATAAAGATTTCAAAGAAAATTGGCCTTCAATGTCTGATCGTGAAAAAATGAAGTGGAAATTTCAAAGATACATGCAAGATTATTTAGCCACCATATCGTCTGTCGATGATAATGTTGGAAGAGTATTAGATTATTTAGACGATAATAATTTATCTAATAATACTATTGTTGTTTACACATCAGATCAAGGGTTTTACCTTGGTGAGCACGGTTGGTTTGATAAGAGATTTATTTACGACGAGTCGTTTAAAACTCCATTACTAATTAAATGGCCTAATGAAATTAAACCAGGAACAACCAGCGATGAAATGGTTCAAAATTTAGATTTTGCTCAAACCTTCCTCGAAGCAGCCATGATAGAAGCTCCAAATGATATGCAAGGAGAGAGTTTAATCCCGCTTCTAAAAGGAAATGATAAAGAGTGGAATAGAGAATCGGTTTATTATCATTATTATGAATATCCCTCTGTTCACATGGTAAAAAGACATTATGGAATTGTAAATAAAGACTTTAAGTTAGTTCATTTTTATTATGATGTTGACGAATGGGAGCTTTACGATAGAAAAAACGATCCCAATGAAATGAAAAATGTTTACAATGATCCTTTGTACAAACAAACAGTTAAAAAATTAACAAATGAGTTGTACGAACTAAGAAAAAAGTATAAGGATTCTAAAGAATTAGACCAAAAATATTTACCAAATGAAAAATAATATATTATTAATAATTTCTCTTTTTGCAATCAATTTTATTACTTCTCAGGATTTAAAATTACCATCAATTATTAGTGATAATATGATTTTACAACAAGATTCTGATGTTTCTTTTTGGGGATGGTCAAAATCAAACTCACAAGTATTAATAAATGTGAGTTGGAATAAGAAAACTTTTAAAGTTAAGAGTGATAGTAAAGGAAAATGGCTGTTAAAAGTTAAAACTCCTAAGTCAGGCAAAAGCCATCAAGTGTCATTTCAGTCTAATAGTAAAAGAGTTGTAATATCAAACATTTTGATGGGGGAGGTTTGGGTGGCTTCAGGACAGTCTAATATGCAAATGAATCTTGATGGATACAGTAATGAGCCTGTATTTGGTGCTAATGATGCTATAGCTAAATCTAATAATTCTAAAATAAGATTTTTTACTGTTGAAAGAAATACAAGTGAAATTCCACTTGAAGATTTAGAAGGTAAATGGTCTATTTCAAATCAAGAAAATTCACCTTCTTTTAGTGCTGTGGGTTATTCATTTGCAAAATATTTAAATACTGTTCTTGATGTGCCGGTTGCTATTATTCATTCTTCATGGGGAGGGACTCCGGCAGAAGCTTGGACAGATTCTGAATCTTTAAATAATGATTTTATAAAAAGTGAAATAAAAAATAATAGAGGAAGAGCTGTTGATGAACCGTCGTCATTATATAACGCTATGATTAATCCACTTATTAATTTTAGAATAAAGGGAGCTATTTGGTATCAAGGAGAAAGTAATGTTTCAAGAGCAAGTAATTATGCTAAATTAAAAAACTCAATGATAGAGGGTTGGAGAAGAGAATGGAATCAAGGGTCATTTCCATTTTATTTTGTTCAGATTTCCCCTTATAAATACGATGGAATTGATAAATCAAGTTCTGCTTTTTTAAGAGAAGCTCAACTTAAGACCATGTTTAATACATCTAATACAGGAATGGCTGTTTCACTAGATGTAGGAGACGAAAATTCTATTCACCCACCAAGAAAATTTATTTTAGGTAAAAGGCTTGCTTATTGGGCATTAAATAAAGACTATGGTTTATCGACTATTGAGTTTTCAGGCCCAGTGTTTAAATCTTTAGAAATTAAAGAAAATAAATTATTATTAAAGTTCGATTATGCTAAAAATGGTTTGTATTGTCCTGATAATGTTATAAACAACTTTGAATTAGCTTCTAATGATGGAGTTTTTTATCCTGCAAATGCCAAAATAATGCGGAATCAACTTGAGGTTCAAAGTGAGAATGTAAAAAAACCTGTTCATGTGAGATATGGATGGAGAAATTATTTAAACGGAAATCTATATAATACCAAGGGATTGCCAGCGTCATCATTTAGATCTGATAGTTGGTGATTTTAAACAGATAAACTATTTATAAAAAGACCCATAGATTCCAGAAATTCATCAAAAATATCATCATCATCATATATTTTTCGAACACCTCTAACTCCTTCAAAAGCACATATCAAAGAAATTGCTGTAGCTGAGCTATTGATTTCTTGTTTTATTTCACCTCTTTTCTTACCAATATCTATAGAATTTATTAATTCAGATCTCCACTCTTCAAATAAATCTTTAAGTATCACTCTAAAATCTTGATCAGTATATCCAATTTCTCCAATTAAATTGTTAGCAGGGCAACCTAAAGCTTTCTCTCTGTCTGTGAAATTTTTAATTCTATTAGTAAAAACATATTTTAAAAGTTCTGTAATATTACCATCATTGTTCGTTAGAGGATCAATAAATCCTTCTTTTATTCTTTTTCGAATAATAACTTCAATTACTTTAGTGCCAATTTCATGTTTGTTTTTAAAATGGTGATAAAAAGCACCTTTTGACAATGAAGTTTCTTTCATGATATCGGGAATGCTAGTAGCATTGTATCCTTTTTCGTAAAAAAGCTCAAAAGAGGTATTTATGATAAGATCTTGTGTTTCTTTTGATTTCAGTTCTTGCTTCAAAACGTAGTATTAATTATGAGTTTAATAAATTGGAGCCTAAAAATATAAATTATATTTAAATAAACCCTTATAAAACAATGCTTTATTGTAAAATTACTAAAAAATTATTTTAACATACCATTATGAATGTAATATTTTTATAAATTAGATGAACGTTTGATTTATTGGTATGCCAAATTGGTTTACCAAATACACTAAAAAAACAATATTATAAATCAGATTTAACTTTAAAAACATAAAAATGAAAAAATTATTATTACTAACATTATTTATTTCTCTTAACAGTTTTGCACAAGAAATTCATTCATTTTACACATTAGATGTTCCCAGATCAAAAGCAAATGACTTTGTAAAAATGCATAAAAAGTTTATTGATATATATTTTATGGGAAGTGAAGACAATAAAATGGCGTCAACATGGTTGTTTTCTCATACATATGGTAGTGACTTTACTTTTAAAGTAATTGAAGTATATCCAAATATTATTGCTCAAGCTAGTGCGGTAAATTATGGAGTTGAAGTAAATAAGAATATTGATAATATGGATATTTCTTATGATGAGAAAAAAATGTTGAAGGATGAATGGTCAACTTATTTTCAATTATTTTTAGAAGGTCATGATGATGAAATTAGAGTGACATTTGATAACCAAATCTTTATAACTGAAAATGATATTGATTTTTCTAAAAAACATATTGTAGTTTTTAATGAAAGTAACCCCAAATGGAAAGACAGAAGAGAATATATTTCTCTTTGGAACAAATCAACAAGACAATCATCAATTGATTTAGGAGAAGCTTTAGCAATAGTTCCCACTGGTCACTACAGTGGAAGTTCCTATACTTTTCAAGCTGCTTTTTGGTATAGTTCATGGGAATCATTTCTTGTAAATCAAAAAAGTTTGGAAAATTCAGGACCTATGAACGATGATCAAAAAAGAATGTGGGATATAAGTGGTAATCATAAAGATGAAATCACTACTTTTTTAGGATGTACTTGGGCTAGTAAAGGCATGCCGTCAAAAACTTTTACTATCGCAGAATAATTTATATATTTAATTAAGAACTTAAAACCCAAGTTAATCTTGGGTTTTTTTATTATTTAATATGATTTTTAGAAACTTTTTTTTCGCAATCCTATTTATTAGTTCTTTAAATATTTTTTCTCAAAATAAAATTTCGGTAAAGGATTCGTTAAGTATTATGAAAGTCATGAGCTTTCAACAAGATGCTTGGAATCAGGGAGATATAGATTCTTTTATGGAAGGATATCTTAAATCAGATGAGCTAGTTTTCTCAGGAAAATCTGGTCCAGTATATGGATGGGAGAACACTAAAAACAGATATTATAGTTCATATCCAAATACTAAAGTAATGGGTAAACTAAATTTTACAATTAAGAAAATAAGATCAGTTTCTTTAAATACTGCTTATTTAATTGGCGAATACTATCTAAAAAGATCTGGTGAAGATAGCTGGGGTCATTTCACATTATTATGGAAAAAAATTGATAGTAACTGGTTGATAGTTAGTGATCACACTTCTGCTGTAAAATAATTACACTTTTAGCTTGTCTAAACATGTAAAGTAATATATTTTTAATGTAAATGAATCCATTAAGACAATCAGGTTTTCTGTTCTCAAATTTTAAGGCTAAATCCCAAACTCCATTTGAAAAACTTTTTGAAGTATTTAAAGAATTAATTACTTACACTTCTGGTGATTTTAATGAAGCAATTAACTGGCTAAAAGAGTTAGACAAGGAATATGTGTTGACTAGTGAGGATTATACTATGGATGATTTCATTGAAGAATTATTAGCTAAAGGGTATGTAAAAAAAGATTTAAAACCAGATGGCAATGGTGATGGTATTGGTCTTACTGCCAAAACTGAAATGCTTTTAAGACAACATGCCTTAAAGCAAATTTTTGGAAAAATGAAGAGAATTGGTAATGGAAATCACAACACAAAACATACAGGAACAGGTCAAAGTGATTCAGGAGATTTCAAAAACTATGAGTTTGGAGATTCTATAGAAAAAATTGCCATTACTGAAAGTATTAAAAATGCTCAAATTCAAGGTGGATTAGATGACTTCAAATTATCTAAAGATGATTTAGTTGTAAATGATCAATTTCATCAAGCACAAATGAGTACAGTGTTAATGATTGATATAAGCCATAGTATGATTCTTTATGGCGAGGATCGCATAACTCCAGCCAAAAAAGTTGCAATGGCTTTATCTGAGTTTATTACAACTAGATACCCAAAAGATAAACTGGATATTATAGTTTTTGGTAACGATGCTAGACCAATTTCTATTAAAGAATTACCGTATTTAAATGTTGGTCCTTTTCATACAAATACTGTTGCTGGACTAGAGCTAGCAATGGATATTTTAAGAAGAAATCGAAATTCTAATAAGCAAATTTTTATGATAACTGATGGCAAACCTAGTTGTTTAAAGTTGAAGGATGGAAGTTATTATAAAAACAGTAATGGATTAGATTCTCATATAGTAGATAAATGCTATAACATGGCTCAACAAGCTAGAAGATTAAATATTCCTATAACAACTTTTATGATAGCTCAAGATCCGTATCTAAAAAGCTTTGTTCAAGAATTTACAAAGGCTAATAAAGGAAAAGCATTTTATACCGGTTTAAAAGGACTGGGTGAGATGATTTTTGAAGATTATGAAACTAATAGAAAAAAAAGAATATAATAAATGAATAACAAAATTAAAACTTTAAAAGAACTTAAAAGCTCGGGATATAAAGCTATTGGGATTAAAGATGAAATGAAGAAAAATCTTAGATTAAATTTATCTAAAGGTGTTTCTACTTTTGAAGGAATTCATGGTTATGAAGATACTGTTATACCTGACTTAGAGCGTGCAATTTTATCAGGTCATAATATAAACCTTTTAGGTTTAAGAGGTCAAGCAAAAACAAGACTGGCAAGACAATTAACTAATTTATTAGATGATTGGATTCCAATCATTTCTGGTTCTGAAATTAACGATGACCCTTTAGATCCTATTTCTTATTACGGAAAGGAAAGAATCAAAGAACTAGGAGATGAAACACCTATTGAATGGATACCTAAAGAGGATCGTTTTTTTGAAAAACTTGCAACTCCAGATGTAACTGTTGCTGATTTAATTGGTGATATTGATCCTATAAAAGCTGCAAGCTTAAAATTGTCGTATTCTGATCCTAGAGTTATTCATTTTGGAATGATACCTAGAGCCCATAGATGTATTTTTGTATTAAATGAACTTCCAGATTTACAGGCAAGAATACAGGTCTCATTATTTTCAATTCTTCAAGAAAAAGAAATACAAATTCGCGGATTTAAATTAAGATTACCAATCAATGTTCAATTTCTCTTTACAGCAAACCCCGAAGATTATACAAACAGAGGAAGTATTGTTACTCCTTTGAAAGATAGAATAGGATCTCAGATTATGACTCACTATCCTAAAACAATTGATATTGCAAAAATAATTACACATCAGGAATCATCAGTCAGGGACTCAAAAGATGTATACGTCCCTGAAATAGCAAAAGATATTATAGAACAAATTAGTTTTGAGGCTAGAGAAAGTGTTTATGTGGATTCAAAAAGTGGTGTTAGTGCAAGATTGTCAATTTCTGCTTTTGAAAATTTAATTAGTTCTGCTAAAAGAAGAATGCTTATCAATGGAGAGTCTAATACAACTATAAGGATGACAGATTTTAATGCTGTTATTTCTGCTATTAATGGCAAGATCGAATTAGTATACGAAGGAGAGCAAGAGGGAGCAACAGAAATTTCAAGACTTTTAATATTAGAATCTGTGAGAACATTTTTTGTAAATTATTTTCCTAAAATCAAAAAACTAAATAAATCTGAAGAATTAGATCCATATAGCGAAGTATTGGATTGGTTTAAAAATAAAGAACTTTTTATAGATGAGAATTTAGACAATAAGTCATATAATGATACTTTTAAAACTATTAAAGTTTTGAAGAAATTTGTAAAAAATCATATTCCTAAAATTGATGCTAAGGATGAGAATTTTATGTGTGAATTTTTGCTTTGGGGATTATCGTCATATAAAAAAGTAAGTATCACTAGAACATCAAGAGGATTGTCTTTTAGCGATTCGTTTTCGGATTACATTAACGGATTATAATTAAATCACTTATTTTTATAAAAGTTTAATCATTAAATAAATAATTATGAATTCATCAAACGCTAATATTTTAAACTCTGTATGTTTAATTATTATAGGACTTTGGGGTTATCTTGAAGTTACTTCTCCAACTGCACTAATTCCGGTAGGTTTTGGAGTAGCATTATTACTATGTGTTCCGGGTTTAAAAAAAGAAAATAAGGTTGTCGCACATATTGCTGTTCTTTTAACCCTAATTATTCTACTTGCCTTAGTTGGTATGAGACTACCAAAATCAATTGATCAAGGAGGTATAGGGTTAATAAGAGTTATATTAATGATAGGTACATCCGCTTTATCAATGATTTATTTTGTGAAAAGTTTTATTGCGAACAGAAAAAAAGCATAGTAAGTAATATTTTTTACCAACTCAAAAAAGCTCTCTTTATGAGGGCTTTTTTATTTTAGAGACTACAAAAGTATGAGGGAATGTAATGGAGGCTAAAAATGAAAAAAATATACTAATTAATTTATCCTGATTAGCTTTAAATAAATAATAAGTTATTATTAATACAACTATTGAAAGTAGCCAATATAAAAATGCTTTTTTAAAATAATTTTTAATTGATTCTTTTTCAGCTTTTCCAAAAATAAATATCGTTTGTTCCTTTATTGAGGGGATACTATGCCAAAAAACAAAATATAATGCAAAGGACCATATTAAACCACATGTTTTAAATGTTAAAACTAATAGTGCCAATAATATAATTTGAGTAATCAACTGATTTTTTATTTGTTGATAAAATAATAATGAACTAATAAATGATATTGATGATGAAACAAGCAGTAAGTAAAAAAAGAAATTATCACTTAACTCTATAGTTGTTATATCAAAAATTATTTCTGAAACTTCTTTAATATTAAAATAAAATAGAAGAGAAAAGATTGTTAATCCGTAAAAAAAATAAAAAATTTTAATAAAATCATCTTCAATTCTTTCAAAAAGTGTCCATTGATGCTCCCCGAAATGATAGGAACTCAACAAAACAAAAGTTATTAGGGCTAAAATGGGAATATTATAGAAAAATAAAAAAAATCCAACGACCATTATTACATAATACAGGAACTGAAGTTTGAAATTATAATTTTCTGAAACTTCTTTTATTAACAGTAAGTCATTGGCACCGTGTATTATACCGAAAGTTAAAATTCCTGAAAAGGCTAAAATATTTAAGTAAAAATCGTTCAAAAATAAAGAAAGAATAATGCAAATTATTGTAGAAAATATTAATAATTTAAAAGTGTTATTGTTAATGAAGTATGAATTTCTCAATTTTTTTTAGTTTTTGTTGATAGAATTTTAGTTTAGATATTAATTTTTTTATATATATTTGAGTTTAAACAAAATAATAAATTATTAAATTATGGAATTATTTTTAAACACTTTTTATTTTTTAGGTGATGTGCCTAACGACTTAGTCGGCTTTACGTTCTTTATTGGAACTATGGCTATGATGGCTGCGTCAGTTTTCTTTTTTCTTTCATTAAATGCAGTTGATGCAAAATGGAGAAATTCGATTTTAGTCTCAGGACTTATCACATTTATTGCTGCTGTTCATTACAATTACATGAGAGATGTAGATCCAGGTGATACTACTTTTTTCAGATATGTAGATTGGATTTTAACAGTTCCATTAATGTGTGTTGAATTCTACTTAATACTTAAAGTTGCTGGTGCAACAAAGAGTATGATGTGGAAACTAATCCTTTGGTCTACAGTAATGTTAGTTACTGGATTCTTTGGTGAGTTTAACGGTGGAGATGCATTAGGTCTTGGTCCTGCAGTTTGGGGATTATTATCTGGTATTGCTTACTTCATTATTGCTTACATGGTTTGGTTTGGAGAAGCTAAAAAACTTGCAGTATCTGCAGGTGGAGCAGTTGAAAAAGCACATAACACGTTAGCTTGGTTCGTTCTTGTAGGATGGGCAATATATCCACTTGGATATATGCTTGGAACAGAAGGATGGTACTCAGGTCTAAATGATATTGTTTCGCTTGACATGAATGTTGTTTACAACATTGGTGACGCTGTGAACAAAATTGGTTTTGGGCTTGTTGTTTATAACCTAGCTGTGTCTAAATAATAAATTTAATTTATTGATTAAAAGCCGCTTTTAAAGCGGCTTTTTTTTTGCTTAATTTTTTCATATTGGTATTCAATTGAAATTATATATTTATATTTAATCATTCGATGGAATTAGATTACGATTACATAATTTGTGGAGGGGGAATTGCAGGTCTTTTACTTGCTTCGAAGTTCTCTAATGATTCATATTATAATAATAAATCTATCCTAATTTTAGATCCTGATTATCCCAAAGTCAAAAACGATAGAACTTTGTGTTTTTGGGATAAAAAAAAATCTGTTTGGGATTATTTATTAACCTCAAGTTGGGAAAATGTTATTTTTAAAAATGGACTGGACGAAAAATCACTAAATTTAAATCCTCTTAATTACAAAATGCTAAGTAGTATTTCATTTTATAATTACACAAATTCAATAATTAAAAACAACACAAACATTAAGGTCCTAAATGATAAGGTTTTAAACTTTAAGGATTGTAAATCCCATTGTTTGGTTGAAACAAATAAAAAAACTTATAAATCTTCAAAAGTCTTTAATAGTATTTTGGATTGGAACTCAATTAAAAATGATCAAAAATTTCCTCTGTTAATTCAACATTTTGAAGGTTGGGTTATTAAAACTAAGAATAATTTTTTTGATCCTGAAAAGGCTACGTTTATGGATTTTACTATCGATCAAAATTCGACAACGCAATTTATGTATATTCTTCCATTTTCAAAAACTGAAGCCTTGGTTGAATACACCTTGTTTTCTAAAAACTTATTGGATGAAAATAAATACAAATCTTCAATCGAAAACTATTTATTAAAGTCTGGCATTGATGATTTTGAAATTAAGTCCAAAGAATCCGGACAAATCCCAATGACTTGTTTTCCTTTTTTTGAAGCTAACACAAAAAATATTTTAAATATTGGATCTGCTGGTGGTTGGAGTAAACCAAGTACTGGGTATACATTTAAAAATATTGATAAAAATACCTCTAAGATTATAGATTTTTTAAAATCTAATGATAATTTCAAAACATTTATGAAGAAAAATCGTTTTTGGTTTTATGATTTAATTTTTCTTGATGTATTGTATTATAAAAATCACTTAGGAAAGCAGTTGTTCACTGACATGTTTAATAAAAATAATCCTAAAACTATTTTTAAATTTCTAGATAATAAATCAAGTTTTATCGAAGAATTAAAAATCATGCTGAGTTTTCCAAAAACAATCTTTTTAAGTGCTGTTTTAAAACGTATCTGCAAAGGCTTATGAAAAATATCTACACTTTACTTTCTATTTTAATAATATCTCTAACTGTTTATTTAAGTTTTGATGATTTAATGCCCAGTTCGGTTAAATCAATTGAATCTACAGGGTTTTCCTTTGATAATGCCTTAAATCATTTAAAAGTAATTTCAAAGGAGCCCCATTACACTGGTTCTAAATATCATCAAGATGTTCAAAATTATATAGTAAATGAACTTAAAAAAATGGGTCTTGAAACCGAAATTCAAAATCAGGTTGTATTGAGTTCCAGAAGAGTTGGGACTAATGCTGCTAATATTATTGGTACAATTAAAGGCTCTAGGAAAGGAAAATCATTAGTTCTATTAACTCATTATGATTCAAGTGCTCATAGTTCTTTTGGAGCTAGTGATGCAGGTTCTGGAGTAGTAACAATTCTCGAGGGATTTAGGGCATTTTTATTAAATAATAATACTCCTGTAAATGATATTCACTTGGTATTTACAGATGCAGAGGAGATGGGTTTACTTGGAGCTGAGGCTTTTGTTAAAAATCATAAACTAATTGATAATGTCGGACTTGTTTTAAATTTTGAAGCAAGGGGAAGTGGTGGACCTAGCTATATGTTAATGGAAACAAACGGAATGAATAGCAAACTCATCTCCGAATTTGCTAATGCTAACTCTAATTTTCCAGCTGCAAATTCACTTATGTATAGTATTTACAAAATGCTTCCTAATGATACTGATTTAACTGTTTTTAGAGAACAAGCAAACGTTAATGGTTTTAATTTCGCATTTATTGGTGATCATTTTGATTATCACACCTCGCTTGACAATTATGATCGTTTAGACAGAAATACTCTTTTACATCAAGCAGATTATTTTATGTCAATGGTTAATCATTTTTCTAAAAGTGATTTATCTAATCTTGATAGTGATGTGGATTATGTGTACTCAAATTTTCCTTTTCTTAAATTAATTTATTTTTCAAATTCATGGATTTTTCCTCTTTTAATTTTGTCAATAATATTTTTTTTCATTTTAATTTACTTAGGATTAGTATTAAATAAATTAAAATTAGAAGGAATTTTGAATGGAATTACTCCTTTCGTTACTTCATTGTTTGTTTGCATTAGTTTAACTGTAATATTATGGGATTTTATAGTTTTTTTAAATCCAGAACATTCTGATATGTTACATGGATTTACTTACAATGGGTATTTCTATATATTCGGTTTTATATTTTTGAATTTATTTTGTTTGTTATTAATTTACAGACCATTCTTTAATAAATATTCTGGTGTTAATTTAATTATTTTTCCTCTGTTGTTTTGGATTATAATCAATTTATTAATTAGTCTCTTTTTAAAAGGCGCAGCGTATTTTATAATTCCGGTTTATTTTGTTCTTTTTTCGATTTTAGCTGCTTTTGTGTTTAATCTTAAATCAAATAAATTAATGATTGTTTGGACATGTTTAAGTATACCTTTAATTTATATGTTTGCTCCTCAGTTAAAAATGTTCCCTGTGGGGCTGGGTCTTAAAAACTTATTTATTAGTTCTGTTCTATTGATTTTAGTTTTTTCACTTTTACTACCAATTTTTTCAAATTACTCTAACAAAAAACACATGATCAGTTTGACGGGTTTAACAACTTTGCTTTTGTTCTTTATGGCTTTTATAAATAATGGATTTGATGAAGAAAATAAAAAACCAAATAGTATAGTGTATTATACTGATATTGATAAAGCAGAATCATTTTGGATGTCATACGATCAAAATTTAGATGATTTTACCAAGCAATTTTTAGGTGAAAATCCATCAACAGATGTTAAAAAATTCATTTCAAGAAGTAAATACTCTACTTCTTACAGGTATATTAATGAAACTAATTACAGGAATATCGCTTCTTCTACTGTTGAAGTTTTAACTGATAGTGTTTATGGAAATAAGCGTAAAGTTTCTTTAAGTATAATACCTCAAAGAAAAATAAATTCTTTACAAATAATGACCAAAGATTCATTAGTTTTTGATTCTTTAGCTGTTCAAAATGTATTTCTTAAAAAAGAAAATTTTAAAATTAATTCAGGAAGAGTATTAACTTATATCCCCTCTTTTAATGACAAGAGAGTTGTTATTGACATGGTTTTTGATAATAAGCTTAATTCAGAATTTAATTTAATTGAAACCTCATTTGACCTGATGACAAATACTAATTTTAATTTTAAACCAAGATCTAAGCTAATGATGCCAATGCCATTCGTAACAAATGATGCTATTATTCTCTCTAAAAACATATCATTATGAAATTTAATTTAATGTTTATAATGTTTTTAATTTTTGTTTCATGTGATGATGGTGAAGATGTTTTAGGGGATTGCTATGTTTCGCCTGATCCTGATGCTGTTTGTATTGAAATATACGAGCCTGTATGCGCTTGTAATAATATAGTTTATAGTAATTCTTGCGAGGCAAAAAAAGCTGGAAATTTATCTTGGAAATCTACAAATCTTCAAAGTGGAGAAGAGTGTAAATACTAAAATTTATATACGTACTTTTGACCAACTTTTTAAGAGATTTATGTAATGGCAAAACTTCCTAAAGAATTTCAATTTTTAGACTTATCAGATTATGGAAGACCAGCTGGTCATTGGATTGCAAAACGTTTTCAAAACACAACTGTTACGCCTATTCATGTCACAACTATGTTTGTTATAACAGGTTTATTATCTGTTGGATTTATGATAATTGAATATTATGTGACAGCTGCTTTTTTTATTATTTTAAAATCTATTTTGGATGCTGCTGATGGTGAACTTTCAAGGTTAAAAAACACACCTTCTTATGTCGGTCGGTATTATGATTCAATTGCTGATTTTTTACTTAATTTTTGTTTTTTGTCAACTTTCTGTTATTTATCTCAGTCTTCCATATTTCTAATGCTATTAGCTTTTATTGGAATTCAAATGCAAGGGACAGTATTTAATTACTATTACGTTATTTTAAGACATTCTGTTAATGGAGATTCTACAAGTCGAATAATTGAAGATTGTGCTCCTAAAGCTTTTGAGGGTGAGAGTCAGAATATGGTAAATATTTTTTATAAAATTTATGATACTTTATATATATCTTTTGATAAGGTCATGTTTTACATGGACAGAAATGCTAGATATACCCCTCCGTTTCCAAAATGGTTTATGACTTTAGTGTCTATTTATGGGCTTGGTTTTCAATTACTAATTATGGCATTTATGTTAGTTTTTAAATTACATGAATTTGTGATACCATTTTTTATAATTTACTCTGTTTTTATATTTGTGTTTGTTGGGTTGAGAAAACTGATACTTAAGTCTAACTGAGATTAAAAAAAATAAATGAAAAATATTATTTCTTCTTTTACTTTACCTAATGGATCTGTTTTAAAAAATAGAATTGCTAAATCTGCAATGAGTGAAAATTTTGGAACACGAAACCATGCCCCAAGTAAGGGTTTAATAAATACTTATAAAGTATGGGCTAAAGGAAATCCAGGATTATTAATAACCGGAAATATTATGGTAGATTCTATGGCCCTTGGTGAAGCGCGTAACGTGGTAGTTGAAGATTATAAGGATTTTGAATTGTTGAAAGAATGGGCTAAATCAGTCGAAGGAACAGATGTGCACCTTTGGCCACAAATAAATCATCCGGGAAGGCAGGCTTTTGCAGCAATTAACAGAGAAATAGTAGGACCATCTGCTGTGCCTTTAAAGATGGGTGGTGCTTCCAAAATGTTTAAAACACCAAAAGCATTAACAGAAGAAGCAATCTGGGACATTATAAAACGTTTTGGAACTACTGCTAGAATAATGAAAGAGGCTGGATTTACAGGCTGCCAAATTCATGGTGCCCATGGATACTTGGTTAGTCAGTTTTTATCATCTATTAGTAATGTTAGAACTGATCAGTGGGGTGGTTCACTTACTAATAGGGCACGTTTTGTATTAGAAATTTACCGTGAAATTCGACGACAAGTTGGTTCGGATTACCCAATAGGAATTAAGATTAATTCTGCAGATTTTCAGCGAGGTGGATTTACTGAAAAAGAATCGATGGAAGTGATTCGACTATTAGGGAATGAAGGAATTGATTTGATTGAAATTTCTGGCGGAACTTATGAAAAACCAGCTATGGTTCAGGGAATTCAAAAGCAAAGTACAGTGTCGCGTGAAGCTTATTTTCTAGATTACATAGAAAAAGCTCGAAAATTAATAAAGACACCTTTGTTGTTGACCGGAGGATTCCGTACGGTTAAGGTAATGGAAAAAGCTTTAGAAGATGGTAGTTTAGATGTTATTGGCTTAGCAAGACCATTTTGTCTGTATCCATATTTAGCTAATCAAATTTTTGATGGCTCTGTAAAGCAATTTGATACTCCAACCCCTAAAATTGGCATTAAGTTTTTAGATAAACTTGGTGGGGTAGAATTACCTTGGTATGAACTTCAAATTCAACGTATAGGAAATGGTAAATCTCCTAAAACAGATCTTTCAGGGATATTTGCCTTTTGGTTTAGTCTAAAGAGTTTATTTTTTAAATCTTTTTGGAAAAATTGATAAGACTTTCAATTAACAACTTAGGTAATTATAAATTAAAAACCCTTGTAAATCAATGACTTACAAGGGTATTTGTGGAGTCGGAGGGAATCGAACCCTCGTCCAAACAAGCGATAAAAAAGCTTTCTACAGATTTAGTTTTCACTTGATTTTCGATAATATTCTGACTGAAAACTGCCCAAATAAAACTTATCTTCTTTAATTTTAAAATTCTATCGAAGTTCTAGAATTTCTATGTTGACTTTGATGGTGTCTCAACATGAATCGCCGTCAACAAGGGCTATTCTGAGACATCTCACTTTCCCGCCTGGCGGGACAAGGCTTTAACTTACTATAATTCAGTTATTAAGCTGCAAGAGCGTAATTATTTTCGCCATTTAAGGTTTGGTATTATTTTATTAACGAGCGATAATCCAGCGCTCGATCTGCTTACAATTCAACCGGACCTGCTGTCAAAACCAGTCGACCCCATTATTTTCAAAGAACTAATTTTTGAAGGACAAATATATGTTAATTTGATTTACTTGAAGGAGTTAATAGCTTTTCTGATGATCACTAATTTTTCTAGTAAACCCTCAAGCTTATTAATATTTAGCATATTAGCTCCGTCACTTTTTGCATTATGAGGATCAAAATGAGTTTCAATAAAGATTCCATCTGCACCTGTTGCTATACCAGCTTTAGCAATTGTTTCAATCATATCAGGTCTCCCTCCTGTAACTCCAGAAGATTGATTAGGTTGTTGAAGAGAATGAGTAACATCAAGTATAACCGGAGCGAATTCTTTCATTGTGCGAATTCCTCTAAAATCAACAATTAAATCCTGATACCCAAACATGTTTCCTCTTTCGGTAATTAAGGTATTATTATTTCCAGAATCTTTTATTTTTTTTACTGCATGAGACATGCTTTCAGGACTCATAAATTGCCCTTTTTTTAAACTTATATGCTTTCCTGTTTTAGCTGCAGCTACTAATAAGTCTGTTTGTCTTACTAAAAATGCAGGTATTTGAAGAATGTCTACGTATTTTGCAGCAAATTCTGCATCTTTAATTTCGTGAATATCTGTTATTGTTGGCACATTAAATTTTTCACCAACTTTTTTTAAAATTCCCAATGCTTTTTCATCTCCAATCCCTGTAAAACTATCAATTCTACTTCTGTTAGCTTTTTTAAAACTACCTTTAAAAATAAAAGGAATTTCCAATCTGTTAGTAATTTTAAATATTCTCTCAGCAATTTCTAAAGCCATTTCTTCTCCTTCAATTGCACAAGGTCCTGCAATTAGAAAAAAATTATTAGAACCAGTATTCTTAATGTTTGGAATATTATCTATCATTTTAGAAATTAAATTTATGCTAAATTAAATAATATTCTGTAGTTCTATGGTTTTGATGCAATTAGTATGTAAAAAGACATTACATTTGCGCGAAATTATAGAATGTACAGATGCAATCAATAAGAAACATCGCAATTATAGCGCACGTTGACCACGGAAAAACAACTTTAGTTGATAAAATTATAGATCAAGCGAAAATTTTAGACGATCGAAAAGAACGTAAAGAATTGTTGTTAGATAATAATGACTTGGAACGTGAAAGAGGAATTACTATTCTTTCAAAGAATGTTTCTGTAAATTATAAAGATGTAAAAATTAATGTAATTGATACACCTGGTCACGCTGATTTTGGTGGTGAAGTAGAGCGAGTTTTAAAAATGGCTGATGGTGTTTTATTGTTGGTTGATGCTTTTGAAGGGCCGATGCCGCAAACTCGTTTTGTGCTTGGAAAAGCTTTAGAATTAGGATTAACTCCAATTGTAGTAGTAAATAAAGTGGATAAAGAAAACTGTACACCAGATCTAGTACATGAAAAAGTATTTGATTTGATGTTTGCGTTAGACGCAACAGAAGATCAGTTGAATTTTGCAACTATTTATGGTTCTGCTAAAAACGGATGGATGTCAACTGATTGGCAAGATCCAAAAGAAAATATTATTGATTTATTAGATGCTGTAATTGAGTCTATCCCAGAAGCTCCTTACAGAGAAGGTTCGCCTCAAATGCAAATCACATCTTTAGATTTTTCTTCATTTACTGGAAGACTTGCTATTGGACGTGTTTTTAGAGGTGACTTAGAAGAGAATAAAGATTACATGTTGTGTAAAGCTGATGGTTCTACTAAAAAAGTAAGAATTAAAGAACTGCATGTTTTTGAGGGAATGGGAAAGGCTAAAGTCTCTAAAGTAAGAAGTGGAGATATTTGCTCTATAACAGGACTAGAAGGATTTGAAATTGGCGATACTATTGCAGATATTGAAAATCCTGAAGCGTTACCTAGAATTGAAGTAGATCAACCCACAATGAGTATGTTGTTTACAATCAATAATTCTCCGTTTTTTGGCAAAGAAGGTAAGTATGTGACTTCTCGTCATTTACGTGATAGATTGTTTAAGGAAATGGAAAAAAACTTAGCTCTTCGTGTTGATACAACTGATAGTGAAGATAAGTTTAATGTTTTTGGTCGTGGAGTTTTACACTTGTCTGTACTTATTGAGACAATGCGAAGAGAGGGTTATGAATTACAAGTTGGGAGGCCTCAGGTAATCATAAAAGAAATTAATGGAGTTAAATCTGAGCCATATGAAACTCTATCTATTGATGTTCCTGAAGAAAGTGCTTCTAAAGCAATTAATTTAGTTTCTTTACGTAAAGGAGATTTATTGGTAATGGAACCTAAAGGAGATTTACAACATTTAGAGTTTACAATTCCGTCAAGAGGATTAATAGGATTACGTAACAGAATTTTAACTGCAACAGCAGGTACAGCAATTATTAATCATAGGTTTAGTGAATATGGTCCTTTTAAGGGTGAATTTTCAGAGGATATTAAAGGTGCTATTGTTTCTTCTGCAGCTGGAAAAGCGACAGCTTATGCCATAGATAGACTTCAAGACAGAGGACGTTTTTTTATAGATATTAATGAAGAAATTTATATTGGTCAAGTTGTTGGAGAAAACAGTAAAGATACAGATATGGGTGTCAATTTAATTAAAGGAAAACAATTGACTAATATGCGTAAATCTGGAACTGATGATGCCATGAAAATTGCTCCTAAAGTCGATTTTTCTTTAGAGGAATGTATGGAGTATATTAAAGTAGATGAATATTTAGAAGTTACTCCAGCTAGTTTGCGTATGAGAAAAATCACTTTTAGACCATAAAATTATTTTTATGATTTTTTAGAAAGCTCAAAAAACCTTTCTTTTTCAATTCTTATTGTTTTTTCTGGAAATTTTGATATTATATCATAATCGTGTGTTGCGATTAAAATAGTTGTTCCACTATTATTAATTTCTTTAATTAAATTCATTATTTCTGAACTTGTAGCAGGATCAAGATTTCCTGTCGGTTCATCCGCTAAAATTATCTCAGGATTATTTAATAGTGCTCTTGAAATTGCAACTCTTTGTTGTTCTCCGCCTGAAAGTTCAAATGGATATTTTTCAATTACATGATCAAGCTTAACTTTATCAAGAACTTCAATTATTCTAGAATTTATTTTTTTTGAATCTTTCCATTCTGTTGCTCTTAGAACAAATTCAAGATTTTTTTTTATTGTTATGTTAGGAAGCAGTTTGAAATCTTGAAAAACAATACCAAGTTTTCTTCTCAATAAAGGAATTTCCTTGTCTTTTATTTTAATTAAATTTGTGTCTAAAATTTTAGCCTCTCCTTCCTTAATTATAATATCCCCGTAAAGAATTCTTAACAAGCTGCTTTTACCTACTCCAGTTTTACCTATAAAATATATAAACTCTCCTTTTTCAACACTTAAATTAATATTTGTTAGAATTGGAGTATTGTTTTGTTTAATACTAACATTTTTCAAAAATACGATTGGATTCATCTAAAATTTTTAACAAAACCAAATTAGTAAAAGTTTCACTTTTAAATATGATTTTTATTTTTATTAATATTTAATTACATATTTATACTGTTTTATAATTTTATTCATAAATATGTAGTTAATATCGTTAAATTTGATAATAAATTAAACTATTTATATCATATTTGCTTAAAATTTTTATTATGTGTGGAATTGTATGTGCTTTGGATTTAAAACAATCTTCCGATTTGTTAAGATCTCAAGTTTTGGAAATGTCAAAAAAAGTTAGACATAGAGGTCCTGACTGGAACGGAATTCATTGTGGAAAAAATGTTTTATTAGCTCATGAAAGATTAGCTATTGTTGATCCTGCTTCTGGAAATCAACCAATTTATAGTGATGATAAAAATTTAATTTTAGCTGCTAACGGTGAAATTTATAATCATCAGCAATTAAGAGCTCAACTTAGTTCTGATTATGCTTTTCAAACTAATTCGGATTGTGAAATAATCCTAGCTCTTTACAAGGAAAAAGGAGTGAATTTTATTGATGATTTGAACGGTATTTTTGGTTTTGTTCTGTACGATGAACAGAATGATGAATATTTAATTGCTCGTGATCATATGGGGATTATTCCTTTATACATGGGTTGGGACAAACATGGGACTTTTTATATTTCTTCTGAGCTTAAAGCTTTGGAGGGGATTTGTAATAAAATTGAGATTTTTCCCCCTGGACATTTTATGTCTAGCACGGATAATCAGCTAGTAAAATGGTACGATAGAGATTGGATGAATTTTGATTCTGTAAAAGACAATAAAACAAACCTAGAGGATTTACAAACTGCTTTAGAAAATGCTGTTCACAGGCAACTTATGAGTGATGTTCCCTACGGTGTATTATTGTCAGGTGGTTTAGATTCCTCAATTACCTCTGCACTTGCTAAAAAATATTCAAAAAATAGAGTTGAGTCAAACGATGTTAAATCTGCTTGGTACCCTCAACTTCATTCGTTTGCTGTAGGTTTGAAAGGTTCTCCCGATTTAATAGCTGCTCAAAAGGTAGCTGACCATATTGATTCTATTCACCATGAAATAACTTTTACTGTACAAGAAGGTTTAGATGCTATTAAAGACGTTATTTATCATCTGGAAACCTATGATGTAACTACAATTAGAGCTTCTACGCCAATGTACTTGATGGCTAGAGTTATTAAATCTATGGGTATTAAAATGGTTTTATCTGGAGAGGGGGCTGATGAAATTTTTGGTGGTTATTTGTATTTTCATAAAGCACCTGATTCTAAAGAATTTCACGAGGAAACTGTAAGAAAATTAGATAAATTATATCAATACGATTGCTTAAGAGCTAATAAGTCTTTGGCAGCTTGGGGAATTGAAGGTAGAGTTCCGTTTTTAGATAAAGAATTTATTGATGTTGCAATGAGAATTAATCCAAAAGACAAGATGATTAACTCTGAAAAAATGGAAAAATGGGTTTTAAGAAAAAGTTTTGAACAGTACCTTCCTGAATCAGTAGCTTGGAGGCAAAAGGAGCAATTTAGTGATGGAGTAGGATACGATTGGATAGATAGTTTGAAAGATTTAGTGAATGAAAAGGTAACTGATGACATGTTTAAAAATGCAAAATTCACTTTTCCTTTCCAAACTCCAATGTCAAAAGAAGAGTATTACTACAGATCGATTTTTGAGGAACATTACCCATCAGAAACTTCTGCTACCACAGTTCCTTCAGTTCCCTCAGTTGCATGTAGTACACCAATTGCATTAGAATGGGATAAGACATTTAAAAATCTAAATGATCCGTCTGGCAGATCAGTTTCTAACGTCCATAATGACTCTTATTAATTGATAATAATTTTAAGTTAAAATTGTTGATAACTTACCCCTATTCAACTCTGATAATTAACTAATTTATTTTGTTAATTAGTTATATTTGTTTTAACCGAAAATTTATTAAAAATCATATAAAATGAGCGAAGAAATAGATAAGAATCAGTATTCTGCTGATAGTATACAGGCTCTTGAGGGAATGGAGCATGTTAGAATGAGACCATCGATGTATATTGGCGATGTTGGTGTGCGTGGTTTACATCACTTAGTTTATGAAGTTGTTGATAATTCTATAGATGAGGCAATGGCTGGCCATTGTAACGAAATTAATGTTTCAATAAATGAAGATAATTCAATTTCTGTTGATGATAATGGTAGAGGAATTCCTGTAGGTATTCATAAAAAAGAAGGTGTTTCTGCTTTAGAAGTAGTAATGACAAAGATTGGAGCAGGAGGTAAGTTTGATAAGGATTCTTACAAAGTGTCTGGCGGATTACACGGCGTAGGTGTTTCTGTAGTGAATGCATTATCAGATCATCTTACTGCAAGAGTATTTAGAGAGGGAAAAATTTGGATTCAGGAATACAGTAAAGGAAAAGCCTTGTTTCCAGTCAAGCAGGATGGTACAACATCAAAAAAAGGTACCGAAGTTACATTTAGACCAGATAAATCAATTTTTAAAGAATCTCAAGAATATAGCTACGAAACTTTAGCTAACAGAATGAGAGAATTATCTTTTTTAAATAAGGGAATTACTATTTCTTTAACTGACAAACGAACTAAAGTTGACGGCGAGTATGTTAAAGAAGTTTTTAAATCTGAAGAAGGTTTAAAAGAATTTATTAGATTTTTAGATGAAAACAGAGAGCCTTTAACATCTGATGTTATTTCAATGGAAGGAGAGAAAAATGGTATTCCTGTTGAAGTAGCGATGATTTATAATACATCATTTTCAGAGAATCTACATTCTTATGTGAATAATATTAATACTCATGAAGGAGGGACTCATTTAGCAGGTTTTAGAAGAGGTTTGACATCAACTTTAAAAAAGTATGCTGATTCATCTGGAATGCTTGAAAAATTAAAGTTTGATGTTGCTGGTGATGATTTTAGAGAGGGTCTTACAGCCATAGTTTCAGTTAAGGTTGCTGAGCCTCAATTTGAAGGTCAAACTAAAACTAAATTAGGAAACAGGGAGGTAAACTCTGCTGTGTCTCAAGCGGTTTCTGAAATGCTTGAGAACTATTTAGAAGAAAATCCTATGGATGCTAAAATTATTGTACAAAAGGTTATTCTTGCCGCTCAAGCTAGACATGCAGCTAGTAAGGCTCGTGAAATGGTTCAAAGAAAAACAGTAATGAGTGGAGGAGGATTGCCTGGGAAACTTTCAGATTGTTCAGAACAAAATCCAGAACTTTGTGAAGTTTTTTTAGTTGAGGGAGACTCTGCAGGTGGAACAGCTAAACAAGGAAGAGATAGAAATTTTCAAGCTATTTTACCATTGAGAGGTAAGATACTTAATGTTGAAAAAGCCATGCAACATAAAGTTTTTGAAAACCAGGAAATAAGAAATATATATACTGCTCTTGGCGTTACAATTGGAACAGAAGATGACAGTAAAGCTCTTAATTTAGAAAAATTAAGGTATCATAAGGTTGTAATTATGTGTGATGCTGATGTTGACGGTAGTCACATTGCAACACTGATTTTAACTTTCTTTTTTAGATATATGAAAGAACTTATCGAAAACGGAAATATTTATATCGCTACACCTCCATTATATCTTGTTAAGAAAGGTGCTAAGAAATTATATGCATGGAATGATGAGGAAAGAGATAAGATTATGGATGATTTTGGACAAGGAGTTTCAATTCAGAGATATAAAGGTTTAGGAGAAATGAATGCTATTCAGCTTTGGGACACTACAATGAATCCAGAGTTTAGAACTTTTAGAAAGGTAACAATTGATAACGCAGTTGAAGCTGACAGGGTATTTTCAATGTTAATGGGTGACGAAGTTCCACCAAGAAGAGAATTCATTGAAAAAAATGCTACATACGCTAATATCGACGTCTAATAAAAAATTATTAAATAAATGAAAGTAACTATTGTAGGTGCAGGAAATGTTGGATCAACTTGTGCAGAAGTAATTGCAACTCAATCTATTGCAAGTGAAGTTGTTCTTTTAGATATCAAAGAAGGTTTTGCTGAGGGTAAAGCATTAGATATGATGCAAACTCAAACAACTATAGGTTTTGGAACAAAAATAATTGGAACCACTGGTGATTATTCAAAAACATCTGATAGTGATGTTGTAGTTATTACATCTGGTATTCCTAGAAAACCTGGAATGACAAGAGAGGAGTTAATTGGAATTAACGCAGGAATAGTAAAAACAGTTTCTGAAAATATTTTAAAACATTCTCCGAATACAATTATCGTTGTTGTTTCTAATCCTATGGACACTATGACTTATCTAGCACTAAAATCAACTGGATTACCTAAAAATAGAGTAATAGGTATGGGAGGTGCTTTAGACAGTTCTAGATTTAAAACATATCTTTCGCAGGCACTCGATAGACCTGCAAATGATATTCATGGAATGGTAATAGGTGGTCATGGAGATACTACAATGATTCCATTAACAAGATTAGCTACTTATAATGGCTTACCAATTTCTGACTTAATTTCTGAAGAAGAATTAGAAAAGGTTTCAGCCAGTACGATGGTTGGAGGAGCAACACTTACTAAACTCTTAGGTACATCAGCTTGGTACGCACCTGGTGCTTCAGTTGCTTTTTTAGTAAAATCAATTTTAAATGATGAAAAGAGAATTATTCCATGTTCAGTATTTTTGGATGGAGAGTATAACCAAGATGACATTTGTATTGGTGTTCCATGTATTATTGGAAAAAATGGATGTGAAAAAATTATAAATTTAAAATTAAACGATCAGGAAATGGTAAAATTTGCTGACAGTGCATCAGCTGTTAGAAAAATGAATTTAGCTCTGTAGGTACAATCAATCTAATAAATTACTTTGATGTTTATTTTTAGAATTGCTTTATCATCAAGTAAATCATATATTTGCTCGTTTTAAAAAAAGAACTCATAAATAAAATATTATGCATAATAATGGTCTAATAAAGTTTTTTGCTTTTTGTTTCACTCTTGTAAGTGTTTATCAGATTTCATTCACTTTTATAACATCAGGCATTGAGGATAGTGCTTCTGAATATTCTATAAAATCTATTTCAAATCAACAAGAAAATTTTGTTGATTTAAGAGAAGAAAAATATAATAATTATTTAGATTCAATTTCTGATGAGTCTGTTCTTGGCTTCACAACATATAAAAGTGCAAAAAATAAAGAATTAAATAAAGGTTTAGATTTAAAAGGAGGTATAGATGTTACTCTCCAAGTATCAGTTAAGGATATATTAAAAGGTCTCTCAGAAAACTCTAAAGATCCTGTATTTAACAAAGCATTGAACGATGCTGATATTTTGCAAAAAGAATCTGATGATACTTATGTGGAATCATTTTTTAATGCTTTTGAAGAAATTAGTAGTGATACGCCTTTGGCATCTCCAGATATTTTTGCAAATAGATCATTAAGTGACGAAATTAATTTCGAAATGTCTGACGCTGAGGTTAAACCAATAATTAGAAGAAAAATTGATGAATCTATCGTTTCAGCTTTTGAAGTTTTAAGAAAAAGAATAGACAAATTTGGAGTAACTCAGCCCAATATTCAACGTTTAGGTAACTCTGGAAGAATTAGAGTTGAGTTGCCTGGTGCTAAAGATGTAGCTAGAGTTAAAAACCTTCTTCAAAGCACTGCTCAGTTAGAATTTTGGTACACTGAAAAAAACGATGATTTTTTACCTTTTTTATCAAAAGCTAATGAAGCTTTGAAAACTATTTTAGTAGAGGATGATGATAAGTTAGAAATTACGGAAACATCAGAAATTGATGATTTATTAGCTGATGTTGAAGCTAATGATTCAATTAATTCTAGTATTAAAAATCCTCTTTTTGATTATTTAGTTGGAACTGGTTTTCAAGGAGGTCCTGTAATCGCTCAATTTTTAGCAAAAGATCAAAAGAAAATTGAGGAGTATTTGTCAATGCCAGAAATTAGACAGCTACTTCCCTCAGAAAAAAGATTTACTCGTTTCCTTTTTGGAAAGGCCGATCTATCTAATAGTGTTGTTGATCTTTATGCAATAAAATCTAATAGAGATAATAAGCCTCCACTTAGTGGTAGTGTAGTTGTTGATGCGAGTCAATCCTATGACCAGGTTGGTGCAGCAGCTGTTTCAATGCAAATGAATGGAAAGGGTGCTAGAAAATGGGAAGAAATGACAGGTAACGCTTATAAAGATAAAAGCAATATTGCTATTGTTTTAGATGATATAGTTTACTCTGCACCTGGAGTTTCAAGAGGTGCAATTTCTGGAGGTAGATCTGAAATATCTGGTCAATTCACATTAAATGAAGCAATTGATTTAGCTAATGTTTTAAGAGCGGGAAAATTACCTGCTTCAGCTGAAATTATTGAATCTGAGGTAGTTGGTCCATCGCTTGGAAAAGAAAATATTGAAAAAGGGATAAATTCTTTTATTATAGCTCTAATTCTGGTTCTTATTTGGATGATTTTTTATTATGGTAGAGCTGGGATATATGCTGATGTTGCTCTGGTATTGAACTTAGTTTTAATATTTGGAATTTTAGCGGGTCTAGGAGCTGTACTAACCTTACCAGGGATTGCTGGTATTGTTTTAACAATTGGTATGTCAGTTGACGCTAACGTACTTATTTTTGAAAGAATTAGAGAAGAATTAAGAAGAGGAAAAGGTCTCAAGCACTCTGTTGGAGATGGTTTTAGTAACGCATTATCTTCAATTTTGGACGCTAATATTACCACTGGTCTTACCGCATTAATCCTTTTTGTTTTTGGATCAGGTCCAATAAAAGGTTTTGCAACAACTTTACTTATAGGTATTGCTACGTCTTTATTTACTGCAATTTTCATTACAAGAATGTTAGTTGACTCAAGACTATCAAAAGGTAGAATTCTTGATTTCTCTACAACACTTACTAAAAACCTATTTAGTAAACTTTCTATTAGGTTTTTACAAAAGAGAAAAGTAGCTTATTTTGTTTCAGTTTCTTTACTATTAATTAGTTTATATTCATTAAGTACAAACGGATTAAATCAAGGTGTTGATTTTGTTGGAGGAAGAACATATACTGTCAGGTTTGATAATGATGTAAATCAAAGTGAAATACAGGCTTCGTTGATTGATGTTTTAGGGAATGCAGAAGCAAAAACATTTGGTTCAGACAATCAATTAAAAATTACTACTAATTATAAAGTTGATGTTGAAGGTATTGAAGTTGATAACGAAATTCAACAAAAGATGTTTGATGCTTTAAAAACTAAGTTTCCTGAAAATTTAACTTATGACGATTTTGTAAATGGAGCTGACGATAAATCTGTTGGAATAATGGGGTCTTCTAAGGTTGGACCTACCATTGCCGATGATATTAAAAAGAATTCGTTTTTAGCAATATTTGGTTCATTATTTGTGGTTTTCTTGTATATTTTGCTAAGGTTTAGAGATTGGCAATACTCTTTAGGAGCCGTTACTGCAGTTTTTCATGATGTTTTAATAGTATTAGGGATATTTTCTTTAACATATTCTTTTATGCCTTTTAATATGGAAATAAATCAAGCCTTTATTGCTGCAGTTCTAACAGTAATTGGATATTCTTTAAATGATACTGTGGTTGTGTTTGACAGGATCAGAGAGTTTAGATTAATAAATAAATCATGGGAGTTTAAAAAAACTGTTAATGGTGCACTGAATAGTACTTTGAGCCGAACTTTAAATACTTCTTTTACTACTTTGGTTGTATTACTTGCTATTTTCCTTTTTGGAGGAGAATCAATTAGAGGATTTATGTTCGCTTTAATTGTTGGTGTTTTAGTTGGTACTTACTCTTCTGTTTTTATCGCTACACCTGTTATGTTTGATACATTAAGAAAAAGTTTAAAGAAATAATTTAAGCATACTTTCTTCTTGAATATAGCATTAGGACTATTCCTATAATTATAAAAGGTATACTTAGCCACTGGCCAGTTGATAAAATTCCTAGAGTATCTTCAAGTCCTCCTTGACTTTCTTTAATATTTTCAACTAACATTCTTATTGAAAAAAGGCAAGTTAAAAACAATCCAAAAATGAATCCTTTGTATTTTTTTAAATCTGTTTTCCAGTAAATGTTCCAAAGGAGAATAAATAATAATAAATAACCGAAAGCTTCGTATAATTGGGCAGGATGTCTTGGAAAAATTTCGCCATTATTTTGAAACACTACACCAAAATTTGAATTAGTATAATTCCCTACAATTTCAGAATTAAAAAAATTTCCAATTCTCACAAACATTCCACCTATCGAAATCGGAATTACAATTCTATCAAAAATCCATAATACTGAATTGTATTTGAATTTGTATTTGTAAATGAACATAGCAGTTATTATTCCAATAGTTGCACCATGACTAGCTAATCCTCTGTAACCTACAAATTTCCAACCATCAATGATTCCAAAAAGAAATGAACTATTTATATCTTTTTTTATAGGAAGAAAAATCTCTATTAAATTATTTTGAAAATAATCCCAATTATAAAAAAACACCTCACCTAATCTTGCTCCAATAAGAGTTCCAAATACTACATATATAAAAAGTGGTTCTACTAATGTAACAGACTTGTTATCATTAATATATATTTTTTGAACAATATAATAGCCTAAAGAAAAAGCTATTATAAACATTACACTGTACCAATATATTGTTAAAGAAAAAACTTCAAAAAGAATTTCATTTGGAGCCCAATCTATTTTAAAAAACATCATAATCTAAATTTTTATTAATTACACTAAGGTATAGGATCATATCCATTTCCGCCCCATGGATTACATTTTAATATTCTTTTAACACTCATTAATGAACCCTTGAAAAGACCATGTTTTGTTAAACATTGTTTAGCATATTCAGAACAAGTTGGAGTATACCTACATGTCGATGGTAATAATGGAGAAATGAAAGATTGGTAAAATTTAATTAAAATTAAAAATGGAAAAATAATAATTCTTTTCATTAAATTAATTCAAATGAAGAGCTGTTTTTATCGTCGTTTAATTGTATTCCAAGTTTAAATAACTCGTCTCTTATTTGATCTGATAATGTAAAGTTTTTATCATTTCTGGCTTGAGATCTTATTTTAATTAATAACTCAACTAGTTCATTTTGAGAATTTGATTTTTCAACCTTACTTATCTCACTATTAAAGCCTAAAATATTAAACAAAATATCATTAAAAGTTATGGCTAGCCTTTCTTTATCCTTAGTGTTTAAATTTTTTGAATTGATTTTAACATTATTTATAAACTTTACACATTCAAATAATTCGGCTATTAACATTGGAGTGTTAAAATCGTCATTCATTTTAGCATAACATTTACTAATCCAAAGGTCTATATCAAAGTCAGAAACCTCACTATTATGATTTAACTTAGAAATTGATAAAAATCCACTCATTAATTTTTTAAATCCTTTTTCTGAAGCAATTAAAGCATCGTTGCTTAGATCCAACACACTTCTGTAGTGAGCTTGATAAATAAAGAATTTAACAACATTTGGGCTAAATGATTTGCTTAAGATTTTATTATTACCATTAAAAACTTCGTTAGGTAAAATAAAATTCTCAATTGATTTTGACATTTTTTTCCCATTTAAAGTCAACATATTGGTATGCATCCAAAATTTTGCTGGATTTTTTCCGTCAATTGCTTCGGACTGAGCTATCTCACAATCGTGATGCGGAAATTTTAAATCAATGCCTCCACCGTGAATATCAAAATAATCTCCAAGATATTTTTTACTCATTGATGTACATTCAAGATGCCACCCTGGGAACCCTTTTCCCCAAGGAGAATCCCAAAACATAATATGATTTTTTTCAGCTTTTTTCCACAATGCGAAATCTTGTGGGTTTTTTTTATCAACAGATCCATCTAAAGATCTTGATTGATTTAGCATTTCTTCAATTTTTCTTCCACTTAATTTTCCATAAGTTTTAGATTCATTGAATTTCATAATATCAAAATATACTGAACCATTTTTCTCGTATGCAAATCCAGATTTTAATATTTGTTTTATGCTATCAATTTGTTCAATTATATGGCCAGTTGCACTAGGTTCTATACTAGGTGGTAATGTGTTTAACTTATTTAAAATACTATGGAAATCTAATGTGTATTTTTGTACTACTTCCATAGGTTCTAAATTCTCAAGTCTTGCTTTTTTAGAGACCTTATCTTCACCTGTATCATCTTCATTTTCTAAATGACCTACATCAGTTAGATTCCTTACATATCTTACATTATAACCTAAGTGTTTTAAATATCTGTATATTAAATCAAATGAGATAAATGTCCTGCAATTTCCTAAATGTGCATTACTGTACACAGTTGGACCACAAACATACATACCAACATTGAGTTCTTGAATTGGTATGAATTTTTCTTTTTTGCCAGTTAAGGAATTGTATAATTTTAAATTTTTAGCGTAGTTTGAAATCATTTCAAATTATTTCAGCTTTAATTACTAATATAACCTAAAAATTCTCTTTTAACATTTTTATCCTTAAACTTACCTCCAAATTCAGCAGTAACAGTACTGCAATCTACATCTTTTATTCCTCTCGAATTGACACACAAATGTTTAGCATCAATAACACATGCAACATCTTCAGTACCAAGTGCTTCTTGTAAAGCTTTTACTACTTGGATAGTAAGTCTTTCTTGAACTTGAGGACGTTTTGAAAAATAATCAACAATTCTATTCATTTTGGATAAACCAATTACATTTCCTTTGGAAAAGTATGCAACATGAGCTTTCCCAATTATTGGTAATAAATGATGTTCACAGGTTGAATAAACTGTAATGTTTTTTTCTACCAACATCTCTTTATATAAATATTTATTATCAAATGTTGATGCTTTTGGCATTTTATCTGGATTTAACCCTCCAAAAAGTTCATTAACCCATGCTTTAGCGACTCTTTTTGGTGTGCCTTTCAAACTGTCGTCTGTAAGGTCCATACCAATTGTCTCTAAAATATTGTAAACGTTTTTTTCTATGATTGAAATTTTTTCTTCATCACTTATTTCAAAAGCATCTTCTCTTAGTGGAGTATCGGGTGAGGAACTTAAATGATCATCCCCGGCAATATCTATTTGTTCTTCAAAAAATTTTTCGTATTTCATATTGATAATAAATGTGTTGCAAAGTTAATTAAAGATTAATTAATTCTAAAATTTAAATACAATTGATAATGATGAGATTGATTTAGTTGATTCTAATAAAGCTATATCAGACAGCCCAGTGTCAAATAATTGATGATTTTTACTTTGTTCTAATGTTTTGTGAGAAAAATTAATTAATGTATTTCCAAAATCGTAACCAAACCCATACGCGAGAGAAGTACTGTTTTCAGTGAAATTTGTTAATGGGCTTTCGATGGAATTGAAACCAGCTCTTAAGCTTAATTTATTCAATCTTATTTCAGAACCAATTTTAAAATTTAATGTACTTTGTAGTTGCGATTTAATTAAATTATTAGAATCAGTGAACTCATTTTTTGGTTTGACTTTAATTTTCGAATAATCTTTAGATATTACATCAAAACTTAATAATCCAATTTTTCCAATAACCAAAGCTGAGCTTAGTGTTATAGAGGATGGTGAGTTTAATTTATATTTTGGATATAAATTTGTTATTCTTGGGTCAACTATATCTCTGTAATTTAATCCATTTAAATCAACTGATTCGGTTTCTAGATATTGTGATGTTTCATCCCAAAGTGTATACCACGTTGGTGATTGATAAGAAACTCCAATTCTTAATTTATTAAATTTTCTTAATGCACCAATCTGAAAAGAAAACCCTTCTCCGTAAGTTGTTAGTCTGTTTTCAAATAAAATTGACTTTATTGCTGAGTCTTCATCAAAATTTGACTCGAAAAGTCTAGTGTAGTTTTCTATATAAACTTCGTGTGTGTTTATGTTTAATCCGAAATAAAAATCTTCCTTAAACTGAATTGCAATATTTAAGTTGTATTTATTATTGTAACCTTTAGAATCACTTGTGTATTGTTGATCAACTCCATTATTATAGCGTGCAAGCGAATAAAAGGTATTATTTGAATCATCAAAGTCAATTAGATAACCTTGGTATGCCAAGAATGCTTGTTGCGCTGAAAAACCATAATACTCTCCTAGAAATTTATAAACTTCTGTGGTGGATTCATTTGTACCAACACTTAAATCTGAAACGGTAACTCCATTAGAATTGTTAAGGAAAAATTTATCAATTGAATTAAATTGATTTTTACCTTTTATTTCAAAATTATCATAATAGGAACTATTAGTTTGAGCATTTACACTGAAAGAAATTTTATTAACATTTCCTCCTCCATAGTTTTTAAAAACCCAAACTCCACCGCCTTGATTAACGCTAAACTTATTTTTATTTTTAACAGATGTGTCAGAATAATAATAGGATTTAGTTGATTTTTTACTGTTAGAAAGTGTAAACTCATATTGATTATCGTTGAAAACAGCACTGCCAGCAGGGTTAACGTTAATTGCAGACAAATCACCACCAAGAGCACCAAATGCACCTCCCATTGACTCAAACCTTGCAGAACCAACTGGATTATCAATAGAAATTTTTAAAAAATCATTTAAACTTTGTGAGTTTAAAGAAAATGAAAAAATTAATAATAAAAATGAAATTTTTCTATGTAACATTTAAGACATTATCTTTTACCTCTAGATACGCCACCTGATCTTCCTGAAGAACTACTGCTGCTCACATTACCAACACTAGACCTTGATGAGCTAGATGGCGGACTGTAGGTCGGTCTAGAACTGCTTGAGCTTGACGAAGTATTTGATCGAGGTCTTGAATAATTTCTAGCTTTATTACTAGAATTATTACTGTTGCTTTCTGGTCTAGAATAACTTCTTGTATTACTGGAATTATTACTATTATTTTCAGGTCTAGAATAAACCCTTCCTTTGTTTAAGGAACCCTTGCTAGATCTCGAAACATCATATGATCTTGTATTTGATCCATATTTACTTGCTTGAAAATTAGATTTTGATTTGTTATCAGTTGCAGAATTTCCATAATTTCCAACTTCACCTCTGTTTTGGTATCCTCTAGCTGGTCCTACTCTGCCTTGACTATTTTTTAGAGCATAATATACTCTATTAATATTTCTATTCTTTATTTGTTCTGATTTTTCTCCAGTTTTGGAATTTACTATTTTACTGTCATTCCTTCCAACATTATAATTTGTTGTAACGTTTGAGTTAGATGAGTTTTCAAGAATTCCTTTATCAGTTGAATATATAGAACTTCTTTTACCATTCATATAAGCAACTCTATTTTCGTTTCTGTAATAATATGGATCATTATAATCTGGTCCATTATAGTATGGATGCCACCAATTATTCCACATTCCATATCCATATCCATATCCATATCCATATCCATATCCATATCCATATCCATATCCGTTTCTATATCTTGGGTAGTTATATCCCCAAGGAGAGTACCATCTATTCCAATAGCTTGTCATATAATTGTCATACCAATTATATCCATAAGGGTAATAATTCATGTAAGGTTTGTAAACATAACGATCTCTAAAAATTATATTTACTGAGGTTGGATTATCTCCCCAAGAACCATTACTATTTGAGTAAGAAATATTTGTATTTGAAGAATAAGAATTTATGTCTGTGAGCACTGAATCGTTTATTGAGCTATTAAGACCCAATTCATCAGATTTTTGTTCAAAATAATTTTTATAAAATGCACTGTTATTACCTGAAACTTCACTATTATTACCGTAAATACCATCACTAGTACTTGAGTTGATTGAATTCAAGGGTCCACAACTAATTAATGATAATGTAAAAAGTAATAATATTAAGTATCTCATTTTATTTATAATTTAATTAATTTAGCTACACTTAAAATTAATCAATAATTATGCCAATAGCAATTCATGTCTAAAAAGTTAACTAAAAGAGAAGAAGATTATTCAAAATGGTACAACGAGTTAGTAGTTAAAGCTGATTTAGCAGAAAACTCATCTGTTCGAGGATGTATGGTGATAAAACCGTATGGTTATGCTATTTGGGAAAAAATGCAGGCCCAACTCGATATAATGTTTAAAGAGACTGGTCATCAAAATGCTTACTTTCCTCTGTTTGTTCCGAAAAGTTTGTTCGAGGCTGAAGAAAAAAATGCCGAAGGGTTTGCAAAAGAATGTGCTGTAGTTACACATTATAGATTAAAAAATGATGATGAAAATCCTGGAAAATTAATTGTAGACGAAAAAGCTAAGCTTGAAGAAGAATTAATTGTAAGACCAACCAGCGAAGCAATTATTTGGAATACTTATAAAAACTGGATTCAATCATACAGAGATCTTCCTATACTTATAAACCAGTGGGCTAATGTTGTGAGATGGGAAATGAGAACTAGATTGTTTTTGAGAACTGCCGAGTTTTTATGGCAAGAGGGTCATACAGCTCACTCAACAAAACAAGAAGCTTTAGATGAAGCTGAATTAATGAATAATATTTATGCTGAATTTGCTCAAAATTTTATGGGAATACCCGTGATTAAGGGACTTAAATCAGAAAGTGAAAGATTTGCTGGAGCAGAAGAAACTTATTGTATTGAAGCCTTAATGCAAGATGGTAAAGCATTGCAGGCTGGAACTTCTCATTTTTTAGGTCAAAATTTTGCAAAAGCATTTGATGTTAAATTTGCAAATAAAACTGGTTCTTTGGATTATGTGTGGGCAACTTCTTGGGGTGTTTCAACTAGATTAATGGGAGCTTTAATTATGACTCACTCCGATGATAATGGTTTAGTGCTGCCTCCAAAGTTAGCACCTGTTCAAGTAGTTATAATTCCTATATATAGATCTGATGAACAGTTTGATCTAATTTGTTCTAAAGTAAACCCTATAATTGACAAGCTTAAATCCAAAAATATTTCTGTTTTGTTTGATAAAAGAGATACTCATAAACCAGGATTCAAATTTAATGAGCATGAAATAAAAGGAGTTCCAATTAGAATAGCCGTTGGGCCAAAAGATTTAGAGAATTCAACTTTAGAAATTTTTAGAAGAGATGAAATGAAAAAGGAAACTATTAGGTTTGATGAAGTTTTTGAAAAAATTGATTTTTTGTTAGAAGATATTCAAATCAATTTATTTTCTAAAGCAAAGACATTTACTGAAAATAATGTTAGAGTTGTAAATGATTATGACGAATTTAAAGATATTTTAAAAGAAAAAGGTGGGTTTATTTCAGCTCACTGGGATGGAACAACAGAAACAGAAGAAAAAATAAAAAAAGAAACTAAAGCAACTATTAGATGTATACCTCTAAATTCATCAAAAGAATCAGGAAAATGTATCTATTCAAATAAGCCATCTTCTCAAAGAGTATTGTTTGCTAAGGCTTATTGATTTACAAGTTTTTATAAATAAAAAAATTATGTTGCAAGTTTGTATCCTTTCAATTACATTTGCAATCGTTTTTAATAGGCCCGTTCGTCTATCGGCTAGGACGCCAGGTTTTCATCCTGGTAAGAGGGGTTCGATTCCCCTACGGGCTACTAAATAAATAATATGGCTAATCATAAATCAGCGTTAAAAAG
>CAJQMK010000004.1 GCA_905479415.1 uncultured Flavobacteriaceae bacterium
TGGTTTAGAATGGTTCGGTCTTCCTGTTCCTAGAACAATTGGACTTAACGTAAATCTTAAATTTTAAACTTATATAATTATGAAAAAAATATTACTAACATTTTTTGCTTTAAGTTTAGTTCTTTCCTCATGTGAATTCGATAAAGGATTTGAGGAGTTGAATGTAAACCCAGCAAAAGCAAGTCAAATTGACGTTGCAAACAAGTTTGCGTCAGTTATTTTGCAAACATCAGGTGGTAGATATGAAAACTGGAGAGCCAGTTTGATTTACCAATCTGTAATGATTCAACATTTCTCATCTACGGCTGGATACTGGTCTGGAGACAGGTACTTTAGAAATGATGGATATGCTACTTCATTATGGGATCGTTACTACCCATCAGCTGTTAAAGAAATTGAAGACATTAAAGCTCAATTAACATCAGAGGGAAATAGTGGGTCAGAAATGGGGATGACACGTATATTAAGAGTATTTATTTACTCAAGACTTACCGATCTTCATGGTGATATACCTTACAGTGAAGCAGGTCAAGGGTATACTAACGGTATCTTAAAGCCTAAATACGATGCTCAACAAGACATCTACATGGATATGCTTAAAGAGCTTGAAGCTGCTGTTGCTCAATTAGGATCTAGTACGACTATGGGTGCTGGAGACATTATGTTTCAAGGAGATATGGCTAAGTGGAAAGCTTGGGGTAACTCAATGATGCTAAGACTTGCAATGAGATTAACTAAAGCAGATTCAGCTACAGCGAAAGCATGGGCTGAAAAAGCTGTTGCTGCTGGAACTATGACTTCTAATGATCACATAGCAATGGTTCCACATACTGATGGACCTGAGGGAATTAATAAAAATGGACACGGTGAAGTTTTTGATGCTGACGGAAATCCTAGAATGAGTAAAACTTTTGTTGACTGGATGAAAGATGATCCAAGATTACCGATTCTAGCTGCTAGAAGATCTGACGGAAGTACTGCTGTTGCAGATTTAATTGGTATGCCAAATGGAAGTACTGGAGCTACAGTTGCTGATACTTCGATTTATGCAGAGCCTAACAGAGGTGTAATTACAGGAAGAGATGCTCCTATGGTTTTCCAAACTTATGCTGAAGTAAGACTTTTAAAAGCTGAGATGGCATTTAGAGGTTGGTCAGTTCCTGGTGATGCTAAAACTCACTACGAGGCTGGAGTAAAAGCTGCTATGCAGATGCTTAGTCAACTTTATACAAACGCCGCTGCAATTTCAGATGCTGAGGTAGCTACATATTTAGCTGCTAAGCCTTACGATGCTGCAAGAGGATGGGAAATGATCAGTGAACAATATTGGGCTGCTACTCTTTTAAATGAGTACGAGTCTTTTTCAAATTGGAGAAGAACCGGATACCCAACTTTAACGCCTACTAACGACCCAGGTAATGTTACAGGAGGAACTATTCCAAGAAGGTTAATATACCCAACTGGAGAAGAGTCTACAAATGCTGATAATTTTGCTGCAGCAATTGCAAGACAAGGACCAAATGATTTTACAACAAGAGTTTGGTGGGATAAATAAGAAGATTTTTGTTTTTTATATATTCGAAAAAGAGGGATTAATTTCCCTCTTTTTTTTTACTTTTATTTTATGAAAGCATTGCTAATTATATTCTTCTTATTTTTTAACTATTCCTTTTCTCAAGAAACTGTGTTTGAATTATTAAATTCTAATCAAACAGGGGTTGAGTTTAATAATGTTATTGAAGATAAAAAAGAGCATAACATTTTACTTTATGCTAATTATTACGGTGGAGCAGGAGTAGGAATTGCAGATTTTGATAATGACGGACTACAAGATCTCTACTTTGGAGGAAATTTAGTTGCTGATAAAATCTATAGAAATTTAGGAGATTTTAAATTTCTAGATAAGACAGAAAATTCAGGAATTTTAGATAATGGGTCTTGGTCATCAGGGATATCTATCGCAGATATTAATAATGATGGACTTGTTGATGTATATGTAAGCAAAGAGTTATATGATGATAACCCTGAACTTAGAAGAAACAAATTATATATAAATAAAGGAGATTTTACTTTTGAAGAATCCTCAAAAAAGTGGGGTGTTGATGTATCGGCAAGAACTAGACATGCTGTTTTTTTTGATTATAACAATGATGGTTACTTGGACTTATACTTACTTAATCAACCACCAAATCCAGGAAGTTATTCTAAGTTTTTTGGAGCAGACTTAACATTACCAGAATATTCATTACAATTATTTAAAAACACAGGTAATAATAGTTTTATTGATGTTACAAAAGAAGCTGGACTAAATCGAACAGGATTCCCAAATAGTGTTGTGGCTTCAGATTTAAATCAAGACGGATTTATTGATTTATACGTAGCTAATGATTTTGATGCGCCAGATTTTTTATATTATAACAATGGTGATGGAACATTTTCTTATGAAACGGAAAGTTCTTTAAAACACACTTCTTTTTACAGTATGGGTGTAGACTCAGCTGATATTAACAACGATGGAGAGTTAGATGTTATGGTTGTAGATATGACGGCTGAGGATAATTTTAGATTAAAATCTAATATGAGCGGAATGAATCCTTCAGCATTTTGGAAAGTTGTTAAAAACGGTGGTCACTTTCAGTATATGTTTAATACTCTACAGATAAACAATGGTGACAAAACATTTAGTGATGTCGCACAGTATACTAAAACATCTTCAACCGATTGGAGTTGGGCAAATTTGATAGCCGACTTTGATAATGATGGTTTGAAAGATATTTACGTTACAAATGGCCTTTTAAGGGACATTAGAAATACAGACGCTGACAAAAAAGTTGGAGAGTTTGTCTTAAAAATTGCTGACGATTACGTTAAAAAAAATAAATCATTTGAATATAATCTGTGGGATATTTTACCCCTAGACAAAGCTCTGGAACTGGTACCGAGTGTAAAAATTAAAAATTATTTCTATAAAAATTATGGTAATCTAGATTTTAAAAATGAAGCTAAAAGTTGGGGATTAGATCAACCTAGTTTTTCTAATGGAGCATCTTATGCTGATCTAGATAATGATGGTGATTTAGACTTGGTTGTAAACAACGTAAATGAACCTGCATTTATTTACAAAAATAACTCCAAGAAAAACAACTACTTGAGATTAAAATTAGTTAACGAGAATAATAAACCAATTTTCGGATCTAAAGTTTCGATATATAACGGAAATGAAATTCAACTCTTCGAAAGCTCTAATGTTAGAGGAATTTATTCTACAAGTGAAAACATGGTTCACTTTGGATTAAGCGATTATAAAAAAGTAGATAGTTTAATTGTTACTTGGCCAAATTCTAGACAAACTAAACTGTTTGACGTAAAAGCTAATCAACTATTAAAAGTACATTCTAAAAACTCAAAAAATTATAATTCTAAATCCAATTTAAAAGAATTATTTTTTGAGGAAATTCCAACTAAAATTAAATATACTCACATCGAGAACTCTTTTGATGATTTTGAAAAACAGGTTTTATTACCACATAAATTATCTCAGTTAGGCCCTGCCCTCGCAGTTGCGGATGTAAATGGAGACGATTTAGATGATGTTTATATAGGTTCTGCCTCTGGAAAAGTCTCAAAATTACTTATTCAAAATTTGCAAGGAGAACTTATTGAATCTGAGAGTAAAACCTGGAATCCACACAAAGTTCTCGAGGATATTGATGCTATATTTGTAGATATTGACAACGATGGTGATAACGATTTATATGTTGTTAGTGGTGGAAACGAATTCTCACCAAACTCTAGCACATACTTAGACAGAATATACATTAATGATGGTAACGGTAATTTCGAATTTAAAAGAAATTTACTTCCTGATATCTATGAATCAGGTTCTGTAGTAAGACCCTATGACTTTGATAATGATGGTGATTTAGATTTATTCATTGGATCAAGGATGATTCCATGGAATTATCCACAGCCAGCAACGAGTTATTTGCTAATTAACAATAACGGGTCATATGTTAAGTATAATGATATAAATAATAGCCTAAGTGAACTAGGATTAGTTACAGACGCAGTTTGGTCTGACTACGACAATGATGGCGATAAAGATTTGTTTGTAGTTGGGGAATGGATGCCATTAACTTTAATTAAAAATTACAATGGAATATTAAAAAAAGAAAAATTAAATGATTCTTGTGATGAAATAAATGGCTGGTGGTATTCAATTGAAAGTGCAGATTTTAATAATGATGGACAAGAAGATTTAGTTTTAGGAAACCTAGGAAAAAACTATAAATATCAAGCAAATAAGGAAGAACCTTTTGAAGTTTTTTATGATGATTTTGATGAAAACGGAAGTAAGGATATCGTTTTAGCATATTACAATTATGGCATTCAATTTCCATTAAGAGGCTTTTCTTGTTCTTCTCAACAGGTTCCTGAATTAAAAAGTAAATTTCAGAAATATGACTTGTTCGCTTCACTTGACGTTAAAGACGTGTACGGAGAAGTTAATTTAGACAATGCTTTAAGATTACACGCTAATTCTTTTACAAGTGTGGTACTTATAAATAAAAACTCCACGTATGATTCTGTGGACCTCCCTTATCAAGCACAATTATCTTCAATTAATGATATTGTTGTCGAAGATTACAATAACGATGGAAATATTGATCTTTTAATTGCAGGGAACTTATTCACCTCTGAAGTTGAAACACCAAGAAATGATGCCGGTAATGGATTAATGCTAATTGGAAATGGAGATGGCACATTTAAAGCTAAGACAAGAAAAGAGACAGGGTTTTTTGCACCAAGTGACGCAAAAAAACTTAGTCTAATTAAGATAAGTGACCAGCAAGGAGTTATCGTGGGAAATAATAATGATTTGATGCAGTATTTCAAAAGAATTGAGTAAATTGATATGATAACTTTATGAGTAATAAAACTTTTTCAAATATTTTAATATTAGGATTTTTTGTTTTAGTCCTAGGTTTTATAATAAGAGTATTTAGTGGAAACTTTCAAACAGAAAATAAGATAAACCACAGTCCTAAACTTGTTGTAGGAATTGTTGTTGATCAGATGAAATATCAATACTTGACTAAATTTTGGGACCATTATTCCGATGAAGGGTTTAAAAGATTAGTAAACAATGGTTTTAATGCGAAAAGTAATCATTATGGATATGCACAAACTTCAACTGGCCCAGGGCATTCAACAGTAGCAACTGGAACTCATCCTGGCGTTCATGGAATTATTGGTAATAGTTGGTTTGATAAAAAATCAAAAAAATCAATTTATTGTGTAGATGATTTTAATTATAAAACTGTCGGAAGTAAAACTAATCAAGGAGAAAAATCGCCTTCAAATTTATTGACAACAACCCTTAGTGACGAAAACAGAGTAGCTACTAATTTTAAAGGCAAGACTATTGGAGTGGCTATTAAGGACAGAGGCTCTATTTTATCATCAGGACATACGGCAAATGCGGCATATTGGTTTGATTCCAAAGAGGGTAGTTTTATTACTAGTACATATTATTTAACAGATTTGCCATTTTGGGCAGAAGAATTTAATAAGTCTAGACACATAGACAGTTACCTTAAGCCCTGGGATACATATTATGATATTTCCACATATGTTGAAAGCAGCTTAGATAATAATAATTATGAATCTAATTTTAGTGGAGAAGAAAACCCTGTTTTTCCTCATAATTTTAAAATTAAAAATGATAAAACAGGAGAAGCTTATTATGGATCTATAGCATCTACTCCATTTGGGAATTCATTAGTTTCCGATTTTTCAATTAAAGCAATTGAAGGTGAAGAGTTAGGGAAGGATAACATTACAGATTTTTTACTAATCGATTTTTCTTCAACTGACTATGTAGGACATCAATTTGGCGCACATTCTAAGGAAGTTCAAGATACCTATGTAAGACTTGATAAAGAAATAGAAAGGCTTTTGAATTATTTAGACAACAATATTGGAGAAAATAAGTATACATTGTTTTTAACTGCTGATCATGGAGCCACTGATGCTCCAGGATTTTTAAAGGATAATAAAATTCCTGTTAATTACTTTAATTCAAAAAAATTTAAATATCATATTGAAAAATCTTTAATTAAAATGTTTGGATCTAAATATATTATTTCAGGCAATTCCAATCAGCAAATTTATTTAAATCATGAACTTATTGATAAGCTAAATTTAAATTTAAATCTTGTAAAGAAAAGTGTTATCAATGCTATTCAGTCCTTTCCTGGGATTGATAATGTTTATTCCTCAGAACAAATTTTAGATGGAAGTGATGGCCATTTTATAAAATTAATTAGGAATGGATTTAACATCAACCTTTCAGGGGACATTATGTACACGATGATGCCAAACTGGACTTATTATAGAAAAGGATCAACTCATGGTAGAAGATTTAATCACGATACGCATGTCCCTTTAATTTTGTATGGAAATGGAATTAAAAAAGGATCAACAAACAGAGAAACTGATGTGATTGATATTGCCCCAACTGTTGCTGCAGTGTTAGGAATTAATTCTCCAAACGCCTCAACCGGCCGAGTCATTTTTGAAGCTATTGATGATTAAAAATCTAAAAATATTAATAATACACCTTTCGGTATTTTTCTTAATGCTATTTAATTTTTCATGTTCAGATTTGAACTTTGATGTAGTTGTAGTTGGTGGAGGAACTAGCGGCGTAGCTTCAGCTATTCAGTCTTCTAGGCTTGGTTCCAAAACTTTACTTATTGAAGAATCTAATTGGCTAGGAGGAATGTTAACATCGGCTGGAGTTAGTGCTGTGGATGGAAATTATAAAATGCCCTCAGGTTTTTTAAAAGAGTTTAGAGACAGTTTAGTTTCTTATTATGGTCATTTGGACAGTCTCAAAACAGGCTGGGTAAGTAATTTTATGTTTGAACCGTCTGTAGGAAATAGAATACTTAAAGATATTGCTAAACAAGAAAATAATTTAACAATCTTGTATGGTTCTACTGTTAGTGAAGTAGTTAAGAAGGAAAATTTTAGTATTAAAGTAAATGAACTCCCTTCACTATATAAAGCTAAAATTTTAATTGATGCGACTGAACTAGGAGATTTAATTCCACTGTTAAATCTTCCGTATTTTATTGGAATGGACTCCACTAAAAGATTTAACGAAGATATTGCACCAGAGCTATCTAATAATATCATTCAAGATTTAACGTATACTATGATTTTGAAAGACTTCGGTAAAAACATGACAATTACAAAGCCCAAAAATTATAATAGAAAAGAATTTATCTGTTCCTATGATTCTGGAGAATGTGACAAAAAAGTTAAAAAATTATGGTCTAAAGAAAAGTTAATCAGCTATGGTGAACTTCCCAATAAAAAATATATGATTAATTGGCCCATAAACGGGAATGATTACTATACTAATTCAATTGAAATGAACGCTGAGCAGCGCTTTTTGAATTATGAAAAAGCTAAACAAAAATCGTTAAGATTTTTATATTTTATTCAAACTGAAATGGGGTTTAGTAATTTGTCTTTAGATTATGAGCAATACCCCACTAAAGACGGATTCCCATTAATACCATACCATAGAGAATCTAGAAGATCCATTGGAAAGGTTACTTTAACATTAAATGATATTAAATCTCCATATTCACAACAATATCCAATTTATAGAACGGGAATTGCTGTTGGAGATTATCCAGTTGACCATCATCATGGCGCTTATTCAAATTATAATAATCTTCCCAAGCTTGATTTTTATCCTGTCCCATCTTATACTGTTCCAATCGGGAGCTTAATTCCTGAAAATATTGATAATTTTATTGTAATTGAAAAATCTATCTCAGTCTCTAACCTTGTAAATGGAACTACTAGACTACAACCAGTTGTGATGCAGATCGGTCAAGCCTCAGGAATTCTAGCTTCTTTAGCAATTATAAAGAAAAAAAGTATTGATCAGATCAATATAAGAGATGTTCAGTCAGAGATTTTAAAAAATAATGGCTATATATTGCCCTATGTTGATGTTGACGCTGAAGATTTAAATTTTATAAGTTACCAAAAAATAGGCGCTTGTGGTATTTTAAGATCAGAGGGATTAAATATAGGATGGGAAAATAAAACTCTTTTTTATCCAAATTCTAAATTGGAGAAAAAACATATATATTTTGATAATTGGACTATGTTTAAAACTGATCAAATTCCTTTTCCCGAAGTAACGTCAATTAAAAATATTTTAAATTGGATTAGAGAAATTAAAGGAGATTCTTTCCCAAGTGAATCAGAATATTTAGAATTATGGAAAAGGCACAGCTTATCTGATTTTAGTTTAGAACGAACTATTACAAGAGGAGAGTTTTCAGTTTTAGTAGATAAAATAATTGACCCCTTTTCAAATGTTAATGTTGATTATTACGGTAATATAATCTACTAGTTAAATGATTAGAAAAGCAACAAAAGATGATTTACACAGAATAATTGAAATAACAAAAGCTTGTGCTGTTTTTATGATTTCAAATAAAATATTTCAGTGGAACGAGCACTATCCAAATATTGAAACTTTTGAGAAAGATGTTTTAAGTCAAAATTTGTATGTCCTTGAAATAAAAAATAAATTGATTGGTTGTTTAGTGATTTCTAACAAAATGGATGAGTTTTATTCAAAAGTAAAATGGTTAACCCCTAACCAAAATAATATTTATTTACATAGACTTGCTATTGACCCTGAATTTCAGAAAAAAGGATATGCAAAGCAGCTAATGACTTTTTCTTTTAAATATGCAAAAACAAAAAACATCAACTCTATTAGACTAGACACTTTTAGTGGGAATCCGTTTAACAATATATTTTATTCTAACTTAGGATTCAAAAAATTAGGTAAAATATATTTTAGAAAACAAAGTGATAAACCTTTTTATTGCTTTGAGAAGGTAATGTAAAGGAATCTTTTACTTTTGTATAAAATTAAAATTAATGAACAAGATTAGAATTACTAAACAATTTAATTTTGAAACAGGACATGCATTGTATGGATATGATGGAGCGTGTAGAAATGTGCATGGACATAGTTATAAGCTTTTTGTTACAGTTATCGGTTCTCCTAATGAAGATTCTGGTAACGTTAAATATGGAATGGTAATCGATTTCAAAGATTTAAAAAAAATAGTAAAGGAAGAGGTTGTTGATGTTTTTGACCATGCAACAGTTTTTAATAAAAACACTCCACATAAAGAATTAGCAATGACTTTAAAAAATAGCGGACACAAAGTTATTTTGGCTGATTATCAACCAACATGCGAGCTGCTTATTATAGACTTTGCTCACAAAATTAAAAAACGTCTTCCACCATATATTTCGCTTCATTCACTTAAATTACAAGAAACAGAATCTTCATTTGCTAATTGGTATGAAAGTGATCAATAGTTTTATAAATATAGATTTACAGAAAGAAGAAAAAATATATTTTTCTTCTGATAATCATTTAGGGGCCCCAGATAACTCAAGTAGTTTAAAAAGAGAGAAAAGGTTTGTTAATTGGCTAGATTCAATAAAGCACGATGCAAAAGTTGTTTTTTTATTAGGAGATTTATTTGATTTTTGGTTTGAATATAAAAAAGTTGTTCCTAAAGGTTTTGTAAGGACTTTAGGTAAATTAGCAGAACTGTCTGACTCGGGTATTAAAATTTATTTCTTTGTCGGTAATCACGACTTATGGATGAATGGTTATTTTGAAGAAGAACTTAATATTACGGTTTTTCATAAACCGCAAAACTTTTCGATTTCTAACAAAAAATTTCTTATTGGGCATGGAGACGGTTTAGGTCCTGGTGACATTGGATTTAAAAGAATGAAAAAAGTTTTTTCAAATTCACTATGTAAATTTTTATTTAAATGGATTCATCCTGACATAGGTGTTAGTTTAGCCCAATATCTTTCAACAAAAAACAAACTTATTTCGGGGGTTGATGATCTTGAATATAAGGGGGATGATAATGAATGGCTTGTACAGTATGCAAAAAGAAAATTGACTCAAATTGAATATGATTATTTTATCTTCGGGCATAGACACATGCCTTTAGAGGTAAGTCTTAACAATAATGCTAAATATTTTAATCTTGGTGATTGGATTTCGTACTATTCTTATGCTGAGTTTGATGGCAAAAAATTTGAACTAAAATATTTTAAAAACTTTTCTGATAAATAATGATTGAAAAATCATCTGTAAGTTTAGAACGTACTGTTCTTGTGGGAATTATTACTTTAAATCAACCAAAACATGTATTGGAAGAATATTTAAATGAATTAAATTTCCTAACCTATACCGCTGGAGGAACCGTAATAAAAAGATTTACACAGAAAATGAGCTCCTCAGATCCTAAAACTTTTTTAGGCAAGGGCAAAATGGAAGAGTTATCAAGTTATATTAAAATACATGATATAAATTCTGTGATTTTTGACGATGAACTTAGTCCAGCTCAACAAGCAAACGTTGAAAAATTTTTGAAATGTAAAATAGTCGATAGAACTGGACTTATTTTAGACATTTTTGCTCAAAGAGCACAAACGAGTTATGCCAGAAATCAAGTTGAACTTGCACAATATCAATATATTTTACCAAGATTAAAGGGACTTTGGACACATTTAGAACGGCAAAAGGGGGGTATTGGAATGAGAGGACCCGGAGAAACTGAAATAGAGACAGATAGAAGAATAGTTCGTAACAAAATTAATTTACTTAAAAAAAAGCTTGTTACAATAGATAAGCAAATGTCTACTCAGAGAGGAAATAGAGGATCTTTGGTTAGAGTTGCTTTAGTTGGTTATACAAATGTTGGAAAATCAACATTAATGAATTCTATTTCAAAAGCAAAAGTATTTGCAGAGGATAAATTATTTGCTACTTTGGATACGACCGTTAGAAAAGTTGTTATTGAAAACATGCCTTTCTTGTTAACCGATACCGTAGGGTTTATAAGAAAACTACCAACCCAATTAGTAGATTCTTTTAAAAGTACGTTAACAGAAATAACAGAAGCAGATTTACTTGTACATGTAGTTGATATTTCCCACTCAAATTTTAATGACCATATTGAATCTGTTAACTTGATCTTAAATGAAATAAACTCTAGTGACAAGCCCTTTATTATGGT
>CAJQMK010000005.1 GCA_905479415.1 uncultured Flavobacteriaceae bacterium
GAAACTCTAGGGTGGTTATTGCATTAGGGCTCACCTCTTCCCATTTCGAACAGAGAAGTTAAGCCTAATAGCGCAGATGGTACTGCCATTTGGTGGGAGAGTATGTCACCGCCTTCTTCGAATCCCAGTCATTTATTTGACTGGGATTTTTTTTTAAAAATAATTATAAGACGCGGAGATTTCTTTTCAACAAACTGATTTAAATCATAATCGCCAAATAGTTCAATAATTTCAAGATTTGTTTTTTTAAAATATTCTTCAAAATCTTTTAAAGACAAAGTGTTTACAGATTCCTTGAATTTATAATCTTTGTTCTTGTCATTAAACGATATTTCTTTCGTTACTGATATCTTATTAATCTTTCTTTTGATATTGAATTTTAGATCATCTATTATAACTTGCTCATCTTTTACTAGATTTACCTTTACGGTTTTTATGTTTAAAAAATCTATAACACCAATCCCATTATCTTTTAAATTTTTTTCTAATGATAAAAGTATTTCTAAATCTTTTTCTCTTTCATAATATCCAAAACTTGTAAATAGATTCAATACTACATCAAATTCTGTATTAAGTGGTTTCGAGATATCATGCACTTTAAATTTGAGATTAGAATTCTCAAATTTTTTTGCAAATTTTATACTATTATTTGATAAATCTATTCCTGTTACTTTATGTCCTAATTTTTCAATTTCTATTGAGTGTCTCCCTTTTCCACACCCAGCGTCTAATACTTTTGAATATGAATTTAGATTTATATGTTTTAAAAGTTTTTTTATAAAAACTTTAGCTTCCTTGTGATTTCTGTTTTTATACAAAATATGATAGTATTTTGAGTCAAACCAGTTGTTGTATTTAGTATTCAAATCTATTTATGTTTTCTTTGTTGATTGGTTCAAAAATAAAGTATTTTTAATGATAATTATGAGTGATAATAATGATTTTAAAATGGTTGCTAAAACTTTCTTTGGCTTAGAAGATGTTCTTTCTGACGAGCTATTAACTTTAGGAGCTAAAAAAATAGAAAAAGGTGTTAGAAATGTAAGTTTCTTTGGTGATTTAGGTTTTCTTTATAAATGTAATTTGTCTTTAAGGACTGCTATTAGAATTTTAAAACCAATTGCTTTTTTTAATGTAAATGATGAAAAGGAGTTATATAGTTCCTTTTATAATTTTAATTGGGAAGACTTTTTATCATTAGATCTTACTTTTTCTATTGAATCTGTTTTAAATTCTGATTTTTTTTCTCATTCACTTTTCGTTTCACAAAAAGCAAAAGATGGAATAGTTGACAGGTTCAGGAAATTATATAAAAGGCGCCCTAATGTAGACTCTATTAACCCTGATATTAAGATAAATATTCACATAAGGGATAGTAAATGCACAGTTTCTTTAGATTCCTCTGGAAAACCATTAAACCAAAGAGGTTATCGTTCACAAACAAATATTGCTCCAATTAATGAAGTGTTAGCTGCAGGTATAATATTATTAAGTGATTGGGATTTAGAATCAGATTTTTTAGATCCTATGTGCGGAAGTGGTACATTCTTAATTGAGGCTGCTATGCTAGCTACTAATTATCCTCCAAATATTAAAAGATCAAATTTTTCTTTTAAAAATTGGAATGATTTTGATTTAGATTTATTTGTAATGATTACTAAGTCTGTACAAAGTAAAATTAAACCTTATAATAATAAAATTTCAGGTTTTGATAAATCCCCCTCTGCAATTTCGAAGTGTAATCAAAATATAATTAATGCAGGACTTGATGATGTTATTTCTATTTCTAAAGAAGACTTCTTTAGGTCGAAAAAAAATAATGATGATTTTCTTCATTTAGTTTTTAATCCACCTTATGGAGAGAGGTTAAGGATAGATATAGAATCTTTTTATAAAAAAATAGGAGATAAACTTAAAACTGATTATTCTAATTCTAATGCTTGGTTTATTACCTCGAGTGTTGAGGCTTTAAAATACGTTGGACTTAGACCATCAAGAAAAATTAAACTTTTTAATGGAAAATTAGAAAGTAGATTAGCTAAATATGAAATTTATAGTGGCTCAAAAAAAGCGAAAAAAAATATTTATTAATTTTTTACTTTTCTAAAAAATGGAATTTGATATTGTATTGTATATGAAAATCCAACTCCAACATTATTATTTTCAAGAACTTTATTAAATCCCGGAATATAAAGATTATTAAAATTATTAGGAGTTTTTTGACTTAAAAGTCTATTTACTTTTAAGTTTAAACCCATATACAGATTTTTGACTACTTGAGCGTTAAAGCCAACTATAAATTCTAACCAACTAGCAATTAGATTATCATGAGATATTGGGTTTTTAATATTATTTTGACTCCAATATTGATCAGTATTATAAATAGTAAATGAATTTATTTGGTGATCAAATTGTGCTGAACCAAATCTAAAACCAATATATATTTCATTTTCTAGATCCTGTATGTTTTTAAATATATTATAGTTTATTCCGGTTTTAAAAAAGGATCCTTTAGTATTGAAATTTAAAACTTCATTTTCAACTAATTTTTCTTCACTACCAATTTCAAATGCGATATAAATTTTTTCAGAAAATCTATAATCTCCAATTAACACTAAACCTTTATAATCTGGTTCAGTCAACATTCTAATTTGTTTGCTTAAGTCAATTCCTAATTTCAACCCATATGTTGATTTATATAGACTGTCTTTAGTTTTTTCTTGTGAAAAATTACTCAAACATAAAGTTAGAGTTAAAAAACTAATGAAATATTTTAACATGTATATTTTTTTCATCAATAATATTAGTTTCAATTATTTCAGTATTTAATATCCAATTTTCAGAATCATTTTTAATGATTATATCTTGAATATCATATGTTGTGATAAACCCACACGCTCTACTTATGTAATTCCAATTGTAGTTATAATTAAAATAAATCTTGTCCTCATTTCCTGAATTAGATGTATTTTCATTAAAATCTTTTGTCAATGTGTAAACTGTTAAATTTTCTGAATTTTTTAAAGGAATTCCTATTGAGTCAATAGTTTGATAAGTATAAATTTCTTGGTTTGAAAGTCCTTGAATTTTTAAATTATTAACTTCTTTTAATTCACCTGTATTTTGGTCATAAAAACCTAAAATAAGTTTTGGAGTGTCTTCTATTGAACTAAGACATATATCATCTGGCTCACAGGAAAGTAAAAATAGAAATAAGCAGATTAATAAAGATTTATTTTTCAATGACGTTATTTTAGTTCCAAAAGTACAATATTTTCAACATGATCAGTATGAGGAAACATATCTAGTGGCTGAACCTTTACCATATTATATTTTTCTTTTAATATTTCTAAATCTCTACATTGTGTTGAAGGATTACAGCTTACGTAAACTATTTTGGGTGTATTAAGTTTCAAAATTTCTTTTATAACATCCTTGTGCATTCCTTCTCTTGGGGGATCAGTAATAATCACATCAGGTTTACCGTGTTTTAAAATAAAGTTTTTGGTGAAAACATTTTTCATATCACCAAATTCAAAAACAACATTATTAATCTTATTTTCTTTAGCACTATTAGTCGCAGAGATTACAGCTTCTTCAACACTTTCAACTCCTATAACTTTTTTAGATTGTTTCGCAACAAATTGGGAAATTGTTCCCAAACCAGAGTAGAGATCATAAACAATTTCGTTTTTTTTAATTTTCGCATAGTCTTGTATGATTTCGTATAACTTTAAAGTTTGTTGAATATTGGTTTGAAAAAAAGACTTTGGATAAATTTTGAATATTAATGAATTAATTTTTTCTTCTATATAATTTTTTCCATTAAACAGTTTTATATCTCTATCATAGATGCTGTCATTTTCTTTATCATTAACAGTGTAGAGAAGTGAATGAATTTCATCAAATGACTCTTTAAGAAACTGCATTACTAGATTTATATTTTTTTTATCGTTTTCAAAAAATTGAACCAGAACCATAAATTGATTCATACTGGTATTTCTTATTGTCAAAGTTCTAAGTAATCCTTTTTTTAATCTTGTATTGTAAAAGGAAATATTGTTTTTAATTGCAAATTGTTTTAATGATAATCTAATTTTATTTGATGGTTCGATTTGAAGGTGACATTTTTCAACATCTACAATTTTATCCCACATTCCTGCTTTGTGAAAACCAATTCCTCTTCTATCAATTTTGTTATCAGAATTTTTAATTTCAGCTTCTGTTAACCATTTGTTATCAGTAAAAGAGAATTCAAGTTTATTTCTATAAAAAAATTGATTATCGCACCTTATAATAGGGTTTATTTTAGCATCATTAAAGATTCTTGTTATTGAATGTTTGATTTTATCTTCTTTTAACTCGGTTTGTGTATGATATGAAATATTTTGTAATTTACATCCTCCGCATACACCAAAATGTTTACATGTTGGATCAATCCTATTTTTTGAATATGAGTGGTATTTTATAATATTTCCTAAAAAATAATTTTTTTTCTTTCTGTAGGTTTTTATATCTACTACATCACCAGGTACCCCGTTTTTTACCATTAAAACTATTCCTTCATCTGATTTAGCAATACTTTGTCCCTTTGATCCTAGATCAAAAATTTTAACCGATAGGAATATTTTGTTTTTTGACATTCAGCAAATTTAAAATGAAAAAATAGATATTATTAATTATATTTAAATTAATCGTAAAAAAATTAGATTATGAAAAAAATTCTAAAAATCACTTTGTCTTTGATCTTTGTTTTTTCAATGACAAATTCATTTTCACAAAAAAATAAAAAGGATGTAAAAAATGAATCAAGCCTTTATTCAGGTCTTAAATTTAGATCCGTTGGACCTGCTTTTATGTCAGGAAGAATTGCGGACATTGCAATTAATCCTGATAATGAGAACGAATGGTATGTCGCAGTGGGTTCTGGAGGTGTATGGAAAACTGTAAATGCTGGAACTACCTGGCAACCGCTTACAGATAACCAGTCTTTTTATTCAACAGGAAGTATTACAATAGACCCAAATAATACAAATACTATATGGCTAGGTACTGGAGAAAATGTTGGTGGAAGACACGTTGGTGTTGGAAAAGGAGTTTTTCTCTCTTTAGATGGTGGAAAAACATGGAAAAATAAAGGCCTTAATAAATCTGAGCATATTTCTAAAATTATAGTAAATAAAAAGAATTCAAATAACGTTTTTGTTGCTTCGCAAGGTCCACTTTGGTCCAGTGGGGGCGATAGGGGACTTTATAAATCAATTGATGGTGGTGAAAGTTGGAGTTTAGTTTTGAGTGTAAACAAATGGACAGGAGTAACCGATGTAGTTGTAGATCCAAGAGATGAAAATATTATGTATGCTGCCACTTGGCAAAGACACAGAAATGTTGCGGCTTATATGGGCGGAGGACCAGGAACTAAATTATTTAAAAGTACAGACGGAGGTGATTCTTGGAGACAATTAAAAACCGGTTTACCAACTGGAAAGCTGGGTAAAATTGGTTTGGCTATTTCTGAAATAAACCCTGATGTTCTGTATGCTGCAATTGAACTTGAGAGAAGAAAAGGAGCTGTATATAGAACATCCAACGGAGGTGAAAGTTGGAAAAAAATGTCTGACACAGTATCTGGCGCTACAGGGCCACATTATTATCAGGAGTTGGTCGCATCTCCTCATCATTTTGATAAAATTTATTTAATGGATGTAAGAGTTCAAGTTTCTGATGATGGTGGAAAAACTTTTTATAGAATGAATGAAGGAAATAAGCATTCTGATAATCATTCAATGACGTTTAAGAAAAATGATCCAAACTATTTACTCGTTGGAACAGATGGTGGAATTTATGAATCTTTTGATGATACTAAATCATGGAAATATGTAAATAATCTTCCACTGACTCAATTTTACAAACTCGCTGTTGATGATTCTTATCCATTTTATAATATTTACGGAGGAACTCAAGATAATAATACACAAGGTGGACCAAGTCGTACTTTCAGATCAAATGGTATAGCAAATAGTGATTGGTTTGTTCTTCTTGGTGGCGATGGTCATCAACCAGCAACTGAGCCTGGTAATCCCAATATAGTTTATGCTCAGTCTCAACAAGGGAATCTTCATAGGGTAGATAGAACCACAGGTGAAGCCGTATTTATTAAACCTTATTCTGGATTAAATGAAGACTTTGAGAGATTTAACTGGGATTCACCAATTCTAGTCAGTTCTCACAATCCAAAGCGTTTGTATTTTGGCTCTCAAAGAGTTTGGAAGTCTGATGATAGAGGAGACAGTTGGACTCCAATCTCTAAAGATTTAACTAAGAATCAAGAAAGGTTAGAATTGCCTATTATGGGTAAACAACAGAGTTGGGATTCTGCTTGGGACGTTTATGCCATGTCAACATATAATACAATAACCTCGTTAAGTGAATCTATATTAGACCAAAATATTTTATATGCTGGAACTGATGATGGATTAATTCATAGTACTAAAGATGGAGGTTCTTCTTGGACATCTATAACTGTCGATAAGCTTCCTGGAGTTCCTGATTCTTCTTTTGTAAATGATATTAAGGCAGATCTTCATAATGATCAAGTCGCATACGTAGCGTTAGATAATCACAAGTTTGGAGATTATAGTCCTTATTTATACAAAACTTCTAATGGAGGCAAGTCATGGAAGCCTATTATTAATGGATTGCCTGAAGATACTTTTGTTTGGCGAATTGTTCAAGATCACATTGATCCAAACTTATTGTTTTTAGCCTCTGAATATGGATTGTATTTTTCTAATAACCAAGGTGAAAAGTGGATTAAATTTTCAACTGGATTGCCAACAATTTCAGTAAGAGATTTAGTAATTCAAAAAAGAGAAAATGATTTAGTTTTGGCAACATTCGGAAGAGGATTTTATGTATTAGATGACTTTAGTTCGTTAAGAAAATTAAATACATCCAATAGTAATGAGGTTATATTGTTTGATGTAAAAGAAGCACTTCAATATAACCCGATTAGATCAGGAACCTCAAGTCAAGGGTCATCTTATTATACATCTAAAAATCCACCTTATGGTGCCATATTTTCTTACAACTTACCTGATTCATACAAATCCTTGAAATCCCTTAGATCTAAAAGAGAAAAAGAATTAGACAAATTAAATAAAGACATTCCTTTTGTGGGATGGGATGAATTGGATAAAGAAATTAATGAAACTAAATCTAAAATAATATTGGAAATTAGAGATGATAATGGAGATTTAGTAGACCGAATTAATGGTTCAACTAAAAAAGGTATTAATAGGGTTTCATGGAATCTTTCGAAACCTTTGCCAACAATATTGGATTCAAATTCTAGATGGTCTAGATCATCTCTTACAGTAAAACCAGGTAAATACTCAGTACATCTTTTAGAACTAGTTCAGGGTGGCGTTAATGAATTAACAAAGAGTAAAACTTTTGATGTAAAAAGAATTAGAGAAAATGTATTAAAAAATCCTTTGAATTCTAAAATTGATGAATTCATATTAGAATTAAATAAATTTGAAATTGAGTACTCAGTTATGATCTCTAATTACATTAAGTCTAAGAAAAAACAATCAAGTTTCAACAATACTTTGAGGTTTATAAAAAATATTGATTCTGATTTATTAAACAAATTAAACGAATTAAATGATCAGATGAATTTAATTGATGTTTTGCTTTATGGAAGTAAATCAAAAAAAGAGATAATGGAAAAAGATATTACTCTTGTTTCTGAAAGAATTTCTATTGCAAAAAGAGGTTTTTATGGTAATTCATATGGACCAACCAAACAGCATATGGATAGTTTTGGTATAGCAAAAGATCAATGGGATAGTATTTTACCAAGAGTTGAAAAATTTATTAAAGCAGTTGGTGTTTTAAGTAACGATTTAGAACAATTAGGAGCTCCTATAATTCTGAATTAACATATTCATTAACCAATAAATCGACAACCAAATTATAGGTTTTTATTCCTTTAGTTTGGTTGTTTGCTTTTAAATAAATATCATATGATTTTTTGAAGTATTTCTCGAGTGGATTTTTATATCTTTTCCAATTTTCAGATACTTCTTTATAATTCTTTAACACCCCTATGTTAATTTTATTTATTAACTCTTTATATGTTTTTTTGTCGTTTAAATATATTTCGTTTAACAAGTATTTTAATGCAAATGTACTTCCACTATAATTTACGTATTCATTGTCGGAATTTAGAGTGGCTTCAATACTTATGTAATTTGCTTCATTTTCAGCTGAATATCCAAGTTGGTGAGCGATTTCGTGACAAATTGTAGTAGGTATATTTAATTTTGAAACATTAGCGTTAATATGAGCTTCTAGGGTAAAAGGATTTATATATCCACTAAAACCCATGTAAGAAAGCGGTAAACTGAATAAAGATTTTTTTATAGTTGGGTTTAGTTTTTGATTTTTGTTATAACTAGAGTTTTTTATCGACTCTAAAGATTCAAAAAACAAATCATTGTCAAATTTTACTGAAATTGAATCGTTTATTGAAATTTTTTTATGAATCTTATTGGTTTTATTAATATAATAAATAGTTGTTTTTTTAAGTTGACCTAAACTATAATTTTTTGTATTTGTTAATTTTTCTTGAATAGGGATTCTGTGGTAATTTAACCCCCATTGGATATTAAAAATTATATAAACTCCAAACAAAACCTTAAGGTAAATCTTTAAATTCTTTCTTCTGGTGTTAGTTTTATTTAGTTTTAAAAAAAAAACAATTGGAATGAATAAGTACAATAGATCGCCTACTGAAAACCGAAATTTATTAAAAAATAATATTATATAATAAGATATGTTTTTATAAACTAGGTTAGAATAATAGTTTTCAATTAGATTTGGATAACGTATTATTAATTGAAATAATAGTAAAATAAAAACATATGGATATAATGATTTTAATCTAAATAAAATAGAATAAAACTTCATTATTTATTTTAAATCTATAATTTCAACTTCGAAAATTAAATTAGATTTTGGTGGTATTTGTGGACTTCTACCCATTTCCCCATAGGCAAGATAATATGGAAGGTATAAAGTTGCTTTATCACCTACATTAAGAAGTTTTAAACCTTCTTTAAATCCGGGTATCATTGAGTCTTCTGGTCCTATCTTAGCTGCAATTGGAGAATAACCACCTTGATTTTTCTTAACAATATTTACTGTTTGATATTGTTCGGCAATTTTTAATATACTTGTGTCTAATAAGGTGCCATCTTCAAAATATACTGCATAATGGGTCATTACAGTTTTGCTATCATCAACTTTTTTAGAATTATCTGCTTTATAAGTTATAATATACTCTAATCCTGTTTTCGTTTTCTTAGCATAGGACTTTTCTGATTCATGCTTTACTTTTTTACCTAATCTAACATTATCAATTAATTCTGCTTTTTTTTCTTCAATCATTTTGTCTTCATCAAAATGATTTGTAAATATTTTGGAAGCGTTAAAAGCTCTTGCTTCTCTACCTTTTCTAATTATAGAAACTTTTTTAATAGTGTCATTTTGCTCGATCAGATCAACAGTTTCAATTCCTTTAATGACTTTTCCGAAAACAGTATGTTTACCATTAAGCCATGGTGTTTCTTTATGAGTTATAAAGAATTGACTACCATTTGTTTTAGGGCCTGAGTTTGCCATTGATAATATTCCTGCGGAATCATGTAAAAGATCTTCTTTAAATTCATCCTTAAAGTTATAGCCAGGGCCTCCTCGACCTGTTCCTGATGGGTCTCCTCCTTGAATCATGAAATTTTCAATAACTCTGTGAAAAATTAATCCATCGTAATATTTTTTATTTTTAAATTCAGGAAGAACTTCTTTGTTTTTTCCTTCAGATAACGATACAAAATTAGCAACAGTAACTGGAGTCTGCTTAAATGTTAAATTAATCAAGATATCTCCTTTGTTGGTTTGAATATCTGCATACAAACCTTCATTTAAATCAGGATGAGTACTAGTACATGATGAGATAAGTATACTTGAAAATAAAATTATTGAGTAAATATGTTTTTTCATTTCTTTAAATTAATTTGTCTTTGTATTTAGGTAATGATTTTAAAAATTTTTCTATTGCATTTTCAGCATTTCCTTCAAATCTTCCTCCGGAAGCATTAATATGACCGCCACCTAAAAAATGATTTTCAGCATAAAGATTACAAGGAAAATTACCTAATGATCTAAAAGATATTTTGACATTGTTAGAAACGTTAACATCTTCAATAAAAATTGCACAAAAAATTACTCCTTTTAGCGTTAGACCATAATTTACAATACCTTCTGAATCACCTTTTTTATAATTCAATTTTTCTAATTCATCTCTTTTAAGTGACATGTAAACAGTGTTTAATTCTTTTATGTGAGTTAAGCTATTTAAAGCAGAGCCTAAAACTTTAAGTCTACTAGCAGAAGAATCATTGTAAACTTTATTGTATATAAAGTTATGATCAATTTTTTTATTGAATAAACTAGAAATTATTTCATGTGTTCTAGATGAAACAGAAGAATATTGAAAAGAACCTGTGTCAGTCATCATGCCTAAATAAAGACAAGATGAGATGTCTTTATTTAGTTTACTTTCAAAACCAATTAATACAAAAATTTCATAAAGGAGTTCACAAGTCGAACCTATTTCGGAATTTGAAAAAATTAAATCAGCATAATCTTTTGGATTTTGATGATGATCAATCATTACTGTTTTAGAGTTAGATTGATTTAAAACTTCTTTAAGTTCTCCAATTCTACTTAGGTCATTAAAATCAAGAGTAAAGATTAAATCGGAATTTGAAATTAATTTTTTACATCTTTCTTTTTCAGTATCATAATAAGTTATCTTATCAAACCCAGGTGTCCAATTTAAAAAATCAGGAGCTTTGTTTGGGCTAACTACATGAGAAGATTTATTGATAATTTTAAGAACATTATAAAGAGCCAAACAGCTTCCGATTGCATCTCCATCCGGACTTGTATGAGGGATTATGACAATATTTTCACTAGCATTAATTAGCTCATTAAGTTTTTTAATTTTTTCAAAATTCATTAATTCAAATATAAGCATTAGATAGATGATTTGATTAAAATTTATTCTCAATTTTGTACATTTGGTATAAACTGTTTCAAATTGAAAGTCAATCTCTTTAAACTTAATAAGAATAAAAGATTTAATTATAATCCCAGGTATATAAAGGATAAATCTTTAGAAAATATTTATGATTTTGAATCAGTTTATGAAAAACAAAGAAAATATAGAAGTTCACACGATCTTTCTTCTTTATGGAAAGAAGATAGATATGCATATAGAACCAGGTCAAACAGTGTGTTTTCTAAAACACTGTTAATTATAATTCTTTGTCTAGTATTTTTGTTTTTATTTATTATAGATTTCGATCTTTCTATATTTTACTAATAATATATGAGTGTAATTAAATTGCTTCCAGATAGCGTAGCTAACCAAATTGCTGCTGGTGAAGTGGTTCAAAGACCCTCATCTGTTGTCAAGGAACTTCTTGAGAACTCAGTTGATAGTGGAGCTAAAACTATCAGATTGATAATTAAAGATGCTGGTAAGACTCTAATTCATGTTCTCGACGATGGAATAGGAATGAATAAAGATGATTTAAAAAAATGTTTTTTTAGACATACAACCTCAAAAATTCGTAATTCAAAAGATCTGTATTCACTTAAAACAATGGGTTTTCGAGGAGAAGCTCTGTCTAGCATTGCTTCGGTGTCTCATATGAGCATTATTTCTAATCAGGAAAACACCAAGTCACTTGGTTATGAAATTAAGTTAGAGGGTGGAGAAGAAAAATTATTTAATGAAGTTATTTCATCAAAAGGAACTTCAATATCTGTAAAAAACCTTTTCTTTAATATTCCTGCACGAAGAAATTTTTTAAAATCTGACAACGTTGAGTTGAAGCATATTATCGATGAGTTTCATAGAATATCATTAATTAACCATGAGATTAATTTTATTTTTATAAATAATGATAATGAATTGTTCAATCTTTCTAAATCAATTTTTAAAGAAAGAATTATTAGGATTTTTGGAAACTCATCAAAACAAAAACTAATCCCTATTAATGAAGAAACTGATTTAGCTAAAATCAAAGGTTTTGTCTTTAAGCCAGAGTACTCAAGAAAAACAAGATCTGCTCAATTTTTCTTTGTTAATAATAGATTTATTAAAAATAGCCACTTGAATCATGCAGTTAAAACGGCTTTCGAGGGTTTAATACAAGATAAACTTTATCCTTCATACTTTTTAAAAATAAATGTTCCTTTAAATTCGATTGATGTTAATATTCATCCAAATAAAACTGAAATAAAGTTTGATAATGACCAGTCAATTTATGCAATCCTAAAATCTTCAATTAAACATAGTTTAGGTCAGTTTAACATAGCACCAACAATTGATTTTGATAACAATATAAATTTAAACACCCCATATTCTTACAGAAATAAAGATGCATCAATTCCAAAGGTGGATTATAATCAAGCTTTTAACCCTTTTGATAATTTGAATAAGCCTGTTAGTTTAAAGACTAAAGATTTTGAAATCACTAATTCTAAAGATTTTGTTAAAACAGATCAATTTAAGAACGAACTTGAGATTTTAAAAACTAACAGTTTCCCTTCGTTTCAATTGAAATCTAAATATATAATAACTAAAACAAGTGCAGGTATTTTAATTATTAATCAAAAAAGAGCTCATCAGCGAATTTTATATGAAAATTTTTTAAAAGATCTTTCTAATAAAACAAATCCTGTTCAAACATTGTTATTTCCAATAAAGCTAGATTTTAATTCCGAAGAAATTAGAATGCTTAATTTACTTGAAGCTCCTTTAGTTCATTTAGGATTTAAGTTCAATAATTTTGGGTCAGATAATATTGAAATTTCTGGTATTCACCCTTTTTTAAATCAAAAAAATATTAATGAATTGTTTCAGGATTTTCTTAGAAATAAAGATTATAATCAGGATAGTGCAGTTCATACTTTAAATGACTTAATTGCAAAACTTTTGTCTAAATATTCCTCAATATCATCAAATGAAAATATTAATGTTAAATTACAAGAATCATTAGTCAATGATTTATTTGCTTGTAAAGATCCAAATGTTTCACCGTTTGGTAAATTAATTTTTAAATTAATTTCTTTGGAGGAAATAATAAAAATATTTTAAAACATGAGATCAGTTCCTGAAACTATTAAGCAGTTAATTATAATTAATATAATTTTTTATTTTGGTTCTCAATTTTTGGGTGATTTGAGTTACGACATTTTAGCTTTACATTATTTTGAAAATGATAAGTTTATAATTTCTCAACTTATTTCTCATATGTTTATGCATGGTAGTCCATCGCATATATTATTTAATATGTTTGGTCTATGGATGTTTGGTTCACCACTTGAGCAAATGTGGGGTAAGCAAAAATTTTTATTTTTTTATTTTTCAGCTGGTTTAGGTGCGGCTGCATTACAAATGTTAGTCTATTATATTCAAGTTCAAGCTCTTTATGATGTTGTTGAGACAAATAGCCTAAGTTTAAGTGATCCTGCTATTTTACTTAACTATATGTCTCAAAACGATTACAATCAGGCTTTATCATCCTTTAATAGTGTTATGGTAGGTGCTTCAGGAGCTATTTATGGTGTTCTAGTAGCTTTCGCATTTTCCTTTCCTAATTCTAAACTTATGTTATTATTCCCTCCAATTCCTATTAAAGCAAAGTATTTTGTGCCTTTGTTGATTTTGATAGATCTGTTTTTTGGACTTTCTTCCTTTTCAATTGGTTCGATAGCGCATTTTGCTCATGTTGGTGGAGCATTAATTGGTTTAATTATGGTTTTATATTGGAGAAAAAATCAATTTAATTCTAATAGATGGAATTAATAGATAAAATAAGATTTAGTTTCAAAAATCTTGATATTTTGCAGAGAATCATATTAATTATGATTATTTTTTTTGTGATTCCTTACATTGTAAATACATTTTTATTTCTCTTTAATGTTAATGATTTTTCAGTAATTAATTTATTTGATATATCTCCAAATCTAATGGATTTAATATCAAAACCTTGGTCATTGATTTCTTATGGTTTTTTTCATTCAGATTTATGGCATTTGATTGGAAACATGTTAATATTGTATTTAAGTGGATCTGTAGTACTTAATCTTTTTGGCAGTGAAAGATTAATCAAAATTTTTATTTTAGGAATTTTATTTGGTTCATTAGCTTACTTAATTAGTTACAATCTTTTTCCTGCTTTTAACAATATAAAATCATCAATGATTGGGTCATCTGCAGGTGTAATGGCTGTTTTTATTTTTTTAGCATCTTATAGTCCAAATTATAGCTTTAGAATACTAACATTCAATATTAAAATTATTTATATAGCTTCATTTCTTATTCTTTTAGATATTATTCAAATACCAGGCGGAAATTCTGGAGGTCATATAGCGCATTTAGGAGGTGCATTTTTGGGGTATTTTTATCATAAAAAAATGATTCAAGGCGAGGATTATGGTAATTGGATTATTGATTTTTATAAATTTATTTTTAAACGAAAAGTAAAATCTGATAAAAGAAATTATGCAAAAAAAACAACTGTTTACAGAAAGGATGCCGTTGCCCAAAAGAAAATAGATTTAATATTAGACAAAATTAGCAAGTCAGGATATGATAGTTTGACTAAGACGGAAAAAGAAACTTTATTTAAGGCAGGTAAATCGTGATTTTTGTAAAAAATAGAACTTTTTTTAGTAAAATTATATTACTGTTAAATCTTGCTTTAATTGCATTGATAGCGTTGTGTTATTTGCTTTCTAACTATCATTTGGAAGGATTGTCTTCGTTTTCTGTTCTAGTCATTTTTCTTCCTGTTCTGCTTTCTTTTAATTTTTTATTTTTTATTTATTGGGCTATTAAATTAGATACTAGATTTATTTTTTCTTTTTTAGTTCTTTTGGTTTATTTAGATAAGCCTATTTCTTTTTTTCAAAACGAAAAGATAGTTACTGAGCCAAGTGGATTACAAATCATGAGTTATAATGTAAGACTTTTTAATCATTATAATTGGATAAAAGACAATTACACAGGAAATAAAATAAAGACTTTTGTAAACAACATTGAGCCTGATTTTATTGCAATTCAAGAGTTTCATGATGATTATAAGGAACTTATGAATAAATACAAATACAGTCATGTTGTTTTAAATGAAGGAAATGTTGGGTTAGCAATATTTGGTAATAGTAAAATGATTAATAGGGGAAATGTGATTTCTAGTGATAAACGTAAAATTGCTATTTATGTGGATTTTATTTATCAAAAAGACACCTTAAGACTGTACAATTCTCACTTCAAGTCATATAACATTAATCCTTTGTCCTTTAAGCCAGACAAAAAGACTTTTAAAGATGTTTTTAAAAAAACTAAGTCAGTTTATAATATTCAAAACGATGAGTGTTTGATTTTAGTTGATCATATGAACAAATCTCCTTATCCCCCGATATTGGCTGTCGATTTAAATAACACTACTGATTCATTTGTGTATAAAAAAATTAATGATTTGTATTTTGATTCTTATGTCCAAAAAGGTTTTGAATTTGGAGCAACGTATGGCTTTAGTTTTTTACCGATCAGAATTGATTATATTTTTTATTCAAAATTAATTAAAGCTAATTCTTACCAAATTCACAATGTTAAATTTTCAGATCATAAGCCAATAAGTGTATTTTTTAATATCTAAATCTTTAGTATAGCAAAAGTAATATAAATATCTGAGTTTCAGTTTTTTAAATTTTAAAAAAACTAAATGAACAACCTCCATAATCTTTACTTTTATTAAAGTTTTTATGATCTTTTAGGCTTATTTGTTTAGAGTGTTCTGCAATTATTATTCCTTCATTATTCAAAAGATTTCGTTCAAAAATTAAGTCAATAATCTTAAAATATTCTACAATTTCAAAGACATAAGGGGGGTCAAAAAAAATAATATCAAATTGCTCTAAACAATTCTTTAAATATTTTGAGGTATCACTTTTAGTGACTTTTAAATCAAGATTTAATTCATCAGAAATTTTTTTAATAAATCTAATACAGTTAGAGTTATTATCTACACATTTAACGTTTTTAACACCTCGTGACGCAAATTCATAGCTTATATTTCCGCTTCCTGCAAATAGATCTAGAACTTTTAATTCATCAAAGTAATAAGTGTTATTAATTATATTAAAAATTGCTTCCTTTGACTGATCAGTAGTCGGTCTAACAGGAAGGTTTTTGGGAACTGATATTTTTTTTCCTCTGTTTTTTCCAGAAATTATTCTCATATAACAATATTTTCTATTGCATAACCTGAATTTTTTATTTCAATGTTCTTAACAAACTTGGATAAGTAGGTGTAATGATGATTTGTATCTTCTTTCTCACCAATTAATTTAATTTTAGTTTTATTGTTTACTAATTTATTTTGTTCCATAACAAATAGTAAAAAATATAAAATATCGTCTTTAGATTTATAATTAAATGAGTTTGAATAATTAAGTTCCCTTCCTTTAAAAACAATAATATTTAAATAACTTTTATTAATATTCACATAAATTATTATTTTTTTATCTGTAAATAATTCATGGTGTAATTTTTTTAAAAGAACTGTGTTGTAATGGAAGTATTCAAACGAGCCAAATTTTTCTATTAGATAATTAGTGATATTTCCATAAGCTATATAAACGTTGTGAGTTTTCAATTCCTCAATATAGTCAGACGAAGCAGTATCATTTTTAATTAATCTAGAGTTAAATTTTAGGTAATCTAAGCAGTTTTCTTCTTGAAAAAAATCATTTGGAACAAGTACTGATAGTTTGTTATTTAGTATTAATGTTACTTTTCCAACATTTATTAAATCAAATTCTTTTAATTTAATTTTAAGTTCAGTTAAAATTTTTTCAATTTCTATTTCTTCTGAGTAATAGGTGTAATTTTGATCAATAATTTCGGAATCAATAGAATTCCTTAATAAAAGTTTTAGTTCTTTCGAACTAATCAAAATAATAAGAGATAAACTTTTTTCTAACTTACTAATTTCTTGCGATTGCATCATAGGTTGTTGGCCAATTTCCATTGGTGCTGACATCAGTCATAGATCCTAGTACAAGGTCTGGGCCATTTACTCCATCAACAGACATTAGAGCCTTTTCTTGCTTTAAAAGATCTTTATTTTGATCAAATAAGATTGCGTCCTTAGAAACTCTAACTTCAAAAACTGGAACATTATAGCCGTTTTTATCGATTACATCTGCCTTAATTGAAAACATTTGATTTACACCATCAATAGGAACTTCTGCCATTAATTTGTATCTGTCAGAACTTCCAAATAATGAATCTTTAACAGATGCAAATCCCAGTGTATCAATAACTACAACTTCTTTTAACATATCGATTCTGTAAACTCTGTCATATTTCATATAACTAGAATCTCTTTTTTGAATAAGTGTATATTGAGCTGTATCAATAAATTTTATCAAACCTTCAAAGCTGTCAGAATACACACCGTTGACACTTTTATACGCTATTTGTGCATTTCTAATATCTTTAAGCTTATCAATAACTTTAAGGTATCTCTCATTTTTGACCTCATTAAATTTTATAGGTGCATTAACAGAGTTAAATACCTGAAAAGCAAAAACTATTATTAAGACCCATAGTACAGATTCTATATATCTCTTATATTTTGATATGAATTCCATTGTTTAATTAATTATATTTAACAAAACTACATTTTTTTTTAAACCCACCAAACACATTACATTCTCTAATTTACAATGGATTTTAAAGACTTTTCTCAACTCTTGATTAATAAATTTTCATTTTCGCCAACAGAAGATCAAATTGCTGCAATTGGTGAGTTAAGTAAGTTTCTTATATCAAACAATGATATTGGACTGTTTATCCTAAAAGGGTATGCTGGAACAGGAAAAACTACATTAATGAAAACTTTAGTTGATAATGTTAAGTTTTTGAAATATAATATTTGTTTACTGGCACCTACAGGGAGGGCAGCTAAGGTTTTATCCAATTATTCCAAAAAGAAATCATTTACTATTCACAAGAAAATATATTTTTCCTCAGTTGACAAATTTGGAAAATTTGAAACTAAATTAAAAATTAATAAAATTAAAAACACTTTATTTATAGTTGATGAAGCATCTATGATTTCGGATTCTTCTACTTCTTCCGATTTATTTAAATCAAAATCTTTATTAACAGATATATTTAAATATGTAGATTTCAAAACTAATTCAAAATTAATTTTTCTTGGTGATACAGCTCAACTTCCGCCTGTAA
>CAJQMK010000006.1 GCA_905479415.1 uncultured Flavobacteriaceae bacterium
AAATAACAGAAGCAGATTTACTTGTACATGTAGTTGATATTTCCCACTCAAATTTTAATGACCATATTGAATCTGTTAACTTGATCTTAAATGAAATAAACTCTAGTGACAAGCCCTTTATTATGGTGTTTAATAAAACGGACAAGTTTATGGAGAATAAAGAGTTAATTGAAGATGTTAATGATATGGATTATGAGAAAAACAGTATAGAAAGTTTAAAGAAAAGCTTAAGAAAAAAGTATGATAAAATATTTTTTATGTCTGCTTTAAACAAAGATGATATAAATAATTTTAGAAGAGATGTTTATAAAGAAATCAGGAAAATACATATTACCAGATTTCCTTATAACGCATTTTTATATCCCGATATTACTTAAGTCTACATTACTCAAATCAATATTCAATCCAAGTCCAAGAACCTCTCTTACCTGAACTCTTTTAATTTCATTGTCATCATAAACAAATTGAAAAATTAAATTAGTTGAAATGTATTGATTTACTTTCATAACAAAATTGAATGTACAATCAAAATCTACATTTTGAGGACGATCTAAATAATCAGAATATAAACTTAATCTATTTTCTAAAGACACATTTTCAAAAATCTCTGATTTATAATAAGCTCTAATGGAAGCTCCAAGTTCAAACCTGCTGTTCCCTCCCTTTTTAACTCCAAAGTAAGTTTGAGTTTCATTTAGATCTTCAGTAAAAACTCTGTTTACTAAAATTAATTTTCCAGTCATTGGAGCAACGTTTACCCAAAAATCTTTACTCTTTTTCCAATATAATCCCACCCCTAGTTGTAGTGTAGCAGGCGAAAAAAATCTAGATTTTTCGGTTCTATTAGGATTTCCATTTGAGTCTTTCCCAAATCTATAACCCTTAGCAAATTGAGTTTGAAAATTGAAAAAACTAGAATAACTCCATTTTCCGATTATATCATTATTAAATTTTTTTCCTAAAACTGAATTTACTTCAATTCTATCATCTGTTTTTTTTAAAAACTCACTTCCACTGATTTTATTTAATCCAAAATTGCTAATTAATTTGGTATCCCAATCCCAACCATTATCAGCATAATTAAAATTGTAATCAATTTTAAGAGTTCCAGAAATACTACTTTGACCTCCTGAAGTCCAATTACTGAAACTAGATTGATTAACTAAAAAAACTGCATTTCCAGAATTTTTCCATTTAGATTCTATCTCATCTTGAGAAAATAAAGGGATACTAATGAATAACAGGGCTAGTAATTGGATTGTTTTAAGTTTCATTAAAATTTATTTGATGATTTGTAGATAGGTACAGACGAACAAGCTTCACCAAACATTATACTTTTAGCTTCTAACTGTAATTTTTCTAATAATACAGAGTATGCTAAAAGTGGAACCTTTTGATCTGAACATCCTTTAATAATAACAGGTTTTTCTTTAAATATTGAAAAATCAAAAGCATCAACTATTTCTGTAATTAATTTAACATTTAAAACTTCTTTTGATCCAATAACGTTTCTTACATTAAAAGTATTCAGTTGTGAACTAATAAGTATATACGCCCAGTCAGGAACTATTGCATCATTTGAACATATTATATAAACTGCTTTATTTTTATATTTTCTCCAGTCGAAATTTTTTACTTTTTCTCTAAAGTCTTTTTCTAAAAGAAATAACTCATCTTTCAACCAAGGCTTTATGTCAAATGAAACTCTTTCAATTTTTGGAAAGAAATGTTCCAAATCAATTGTCTCCAACTTACTATTAGCAACTCTATTTATTATTTCTTGGGACATTATAAAAATCCAAGTTCTAATTTAGCTTCTTCACTCATAAGATCTCTTGTCCAAGGAGGGTCAAAGGTAAGTTCAACTTTAGCTTCTGCTACTTCTTCGATAGACCTAACCTTATCTTCTACCTCCAACGGAAGAGTTTCTGCTACAGGGCAATTAGGAGTTGTAAGGGTCATTAGTACTTTAACATGATTATCTTCATTAACAAAAACATCATAGATCAAACCTAGCTCATAAATATCAACAGGGATTTCAGGATCGTATATTGATTTAAGTACTTTTACAATTTTTTCTCCTAATTCGTTTGCGTCCATAATATTAGTTTTTATTAAATGCTAATGCATAATATTTAATTTGTTTAATCATTGATAAAAGACCATTTGCCCTAGTCGGGGATAGGTGCTCTTTCAATCCAATTTTATCAATAAATTCAAGGTTAGCTTCAATAATATTTTTTGGAGTTTGATTTGAGAAAACCCTTAATAATACTGCGGCAATTCCTTTTGTTATAATTGCTTCACTATCAGCTTTAAAAATCAATTTATCATCATTTAGCTCAGCGTGAAGCCACAACTTACTTTGACATCCTTTTATTAAATTAGAATCAACTTTATTGCTTGGATCAATTAATTCAATTGACTTACCTAACTCAATCATATATTCATAACGTTGCATCCAATCTTCAAAAAGAGAGAATTCTTCAACGATTTCATTTTGAACTTCAATTATATTCATGTTGTTTCTATCTATATTAAAGATACAAATTAGCTTAACATTGCTACAGCTCTTTCTAATGATTTACAGAAATAATCAATTTCTTCTTTAGTATTATAAAAAGAGAATGAAGCCCTTACAGTACCAGAAATCCCAAAGTAATCCATTACTGGTTGTGCACAGTGCTGCCCTGTTCTTACAGCAATTCCAAATTTATCTAAGATTGTACCTATATCATATGAATGTAGTTCACCAATATTGAATGATATTACAGAAGTTTTATGTTTTGCTTCACCATACATCTTGAATCCTGGAATTTCTTTTAATTTATTTGTAGCGTAATTTAAAAGTTCAGTCTCATAAAATTCGATACTATCAAAGCCAAGATTGTTTAAATAATCTAATGCCATCCCAAAACCAATAGCACCAACAATATTGGGTGTACCAGCTTCAAATTTGTGAGGAAGACCGGCGTATGTAGTTTTTTCAAATGTCACCTCAGAAATCATTTCACCACCACCTTGGTATGGAGGCATTTTGTTTAGCCATTCTTTTTTACCAAACAACATTCCGATCCCAGTAGGACCACATAGTTTATGAGCTGAAGTTGTGTAAAAGTCAACATTTAATTCTTGTAGATCAGCTTTGATATGAGAACTGGCTTGAGCTCCATCAATTAAAACTGCAGCTCCAAATTCATGCGCTTTTGAAATTATTGATTTTATCGGATTAATTGTTCCCAAAGCATTAGACACGTGATTGACAAAAACTAATTTAGTTTTTTTAGAAAGCAGATTTAAAAACGAATCGTAATTAAGTTCTCCTTTACTTGTTAAAGGAATTACTTTAATTTTTGCCCCATTTTTTTCACACATCATTTGCCACGGAACAATATTTGAATGATGTTCAAGTTCAGAAATTAAAATTTCATCATCTTTACTTAGCAGATTAGTGAAACCGTTTGCAACTAAATTTATTGAGTGTGTTGTTCCAGATGTTAAAATAATTTCATTTGAATCTTTAACATTAAAATGTTCTTGGATTTTTTTTCTAGCATCTTCGTATGCATCAGTAGCCTCTTGACTTATACTATGTACCCCACGATGAATGTTGGAATTATAATTTGAGTAATAATCTACAATACTATCAATAACTTTTGATGGTTTTTGACTTGTTGCAGCATTATCAAAATAAACAAGAGGATAGCCGTTTACTTTTCTTTTAAGTATTGGAAAATCTTCTCTTATTTTATTTACATCAAAAGCCATATTTAAAGATCAAACCCTAAGTCAACTCCAAGTTTGTTTGCAATTATTTTTTTAATTCTAGATTTAACAGATGGAATATTTACACTTTCAAGTACGTTATTTGCGAATGCAAATGTTAACAATGCTTTTGCTTCTTTTTTAGGGATTCCTCTAGCTCTTAAATAAAATAAAGCATCTTGATCTAGTTGTCCAATTGTACATCCATGCGAACATTTAACATCATCAGCAAAAATTTCTAACTGAGGTTTTGAGTTAATAGTGGATTTGTCTGTGAGTAAAATATTATTATTCTGTTGGAAAGCATTTGTTTTTTGAGCTATTTTGTCAACCACGATTTTACCATTAAACACACCAGTTGATTTTCCGGAGTATATGCCTTTATAATCTTGATGACTTTCACAGTTAGGATTTGCATGATCTACAAGTGTATGATGATCAACCAATTGATTTTCATCAATGATTGTTATTCCCTTCATGATCGAATCTATATATGATCCTTTTTGAAAAAAGTTAAGATTATTTCTTGTTAATTTCCCCCCAAAAGAAAATGTGTGAACTTTAGCTACACTTTTTTTATGTTGAGATATGTATGTATTATCTACTAATGAAGAAGTTAAATTATCGTTTTGAATTTTATAATAATCTAAAAGAGCATCTTGATCAACAAAAATTTCAGTAACAGAATTGGTAAAAATCGGATTACTTGTTAAGCTTTGGTGAGTTTCTATTATTTCGGCTTGAGAATTTTTTTCTAAAACAATTAGATTTCTAGGTTGTAGCATTAAAGCAGCCTCATTGCCAGTTGCAAAGTGAATGACTTCAACGGGTTTTTCTAATATTTTATTTTTAGGAATATGAATATAAACTCCTTCTTTTGAAAAAGCTGTATTTAATAGAGATAAGGAATCTTTTTTGTTTACTGAAGAATCAAAATATTTGGATATTATTTCAGAATAAGCGGGTTTAGTTAATGCTGCAGAAAGTATACAAATATCAACTCCGTCGTGACTGGTTTGAGAAAGAAACGGATCAAATAATCCATCTACAAAAACAAGTTTATACGTTTCTGTGTTATCGATAAAATAATTTTGAACGTTTTTAAATTCTAGTACATTTTTCTTTTTTGAAAAAACAGTGTAATCTTCTTTTAATACATTTTTTAGTGAAGTGTATTTCCAAGCTTCAAGCTTTTTGTTAGGGAATCCTAATTTTTCAAATTCTTTTATAGCTTCAGTTCTAATGTTATGAACAGGAGACTGAACATTAATATCTAGCTCAAATGCTAAAAATGACGAAACTAATTTATCTGCTAATGACATTATTATTTTATTTTATCCAATCGTATCCTTTTTCTTCCAGCTCGTGAGCCAAACTCTTATCACCAGATTTAACAATTTTACCCTCGTGTAAAACATGAACAAAATCAGGAATAATGTAATCCAGTAATCTTTGATAATGTGTAATAATTATTACTGCGTTATCTTTATTTTTAAGTTTATTAACTCCGTTAGCAACTATTTTTAAAGCATCAATATCAAGTCCTGAATCTGTTTCGTCTAAAATAGAAAGACTAGGTTCTAGCATAGCCATCTGAAAAATTTCATTTCTCTTTTTTTCACCACCAGAAAACCCTTCATTTAATGATCTAGATAAAAATCTAGAATCAATTTCTAAAAGCTCTGCTTTTTCTCTAATTTTTTTAAGCATTTTATTGGCAGGCATTTCACTTTCATTTCTAGCTTTTAAATTTGAATTTATAGCTGTTTTGATGAAATTAGTAACAGTTACACCTGGAATTTCTATAGGATATTGAAATGACAGAAAAATTCCTTTGTGAGCTCTTTCTTCAGCCGCAAGCTCAATTATATTTTCGTTTTTAAAAACAATATCACCTTTGGTAACCTCATAATCTTCATTTCCAGCTATCACGGATGAAAGTGTGCTTTTCCCAGATCCGTTAGGTCCCATAATAGCATGAATTTCACCGGCTTTAACGTCTAGATTAATTCCATTTAAAATTGGCTTTCCTTCAACACTTACGTGTAAATTATCTATACTTAACATATTTTATTTTTTAATTATCCCACCGAACCTTCGAGTGAAATTTCTAATAATTTTTGTGCTTCAACGGCAAATTCCATTGGAAGCTTATTTAATACTTCTTTACTAAATCCATTTACAATTAATGCTATCGCTTTTTCGGTATCAATTCCTCTTTGGTTACAATAGAAAATTTGATCTTCACCTATTTTACTAGTTGAAGCCTCGTGTTCAACAATTGCAGTTTTATTTTTTGCTTCGATGTAAGGAAAAGTATGTGCACCACATTTATTACCCATTAGCAATGAATCACATTGAGAAAAATTTCTAGCATTTTCAGCTCTAGAATTTATTTGAACTAACCCTCTGTAGCTGTTTTGAGATTTCCCTGCAGAAATTCCTTTCGAAATGATTGTGCTTTTAGTGTTTTTACCTAAGTGTATCATTTTTGTTCCAGTATCAGCCTGTTGATAATTGTTAGTTACGGCAATTGAGTAAAACTCTCCAACACTATTGTCACCTTTTAAAATACAAGAAGGATATTTCCATGTAACTGCAGAGCCAGTCTCGACTTGTGTCCACGAAATTTTTGAATTAGTACCACAGATTCCTCTTTTGGTAACAAAATTGTAAACTCCACCTTTTCCGTTTTTATTTCCAGGAAACCAGTTTTGAACAGTTGAATACTTAATCTCTGAACCATCTAATGCGATTAACTCTACAACTGCAGCATGAAGTTGATTTTCATCTCTTGATGGAGCTGTGCAGCCTTCTAGATAACTTACGTAACTGTCTTTATCCGCAACAACAAGAGTTCTTTCAAATTGTCCTGTTCCTGCTTGATTTATTCTAAAGTATGTAGAAAGTTCCATTGGACATTTAACGCCCTTAGGGATGTAGCAAAAACTACCATCACTAAACACCGCACTGTTGAGCGCAGCATAGTAATTGTCTGTTCTTGGAATAACTGTTCCAATATATTTTTTAACGAGTTCAGGATGTTCTTTGATGGCCTCGGATATGCTCATAAAAATAATTCCTTTTTCTCCTAAAGTCTTTTTAAAAGTGGTGGCAACCGATACTGAGTCAACTACAATATCCATTGCAACGTTATTCATTTTTTTTTGTTCATCTACGGAGATGCCTAATTTTTTGTACATCGCCAATAAGTCAGGATCAACATCGTCAAGTGTTTTGTTAGGGTCCACAACAGTTGGAGCTGAGTAATAAGCAATTGCTTGAAAGTCCGGTTTTTGATACTTTACATTTGCCCAATCTGGCTCCTCCATATTTTTCCAAACTTTGTAAGCTTCTAGCCTCCACTCTGTCATCCATTCAGGCTCTTCTTTTTTCTTTGAAATTGCTCTAACAATAGATTCGTCTAGTCCAACAGGAAATGTTTCAGAATCTATATCCGTGTAAAAACCATATTCGTATTCCTTGGTTTCTAATTCTTTTTTTAATTCCTCTTCTGTATAAGCCATATTATAAGTTTATAATGAAAAACTTTCGCCACATCCACACGTTCTATTCGCGTTGGGATTGTTAAAAACAAAACCCTTACCATTTAATCCGCCAGAGAATTCAAGTGTTGTTCCAATCAGATATAAAAAACTTTTTTTATCTACAATAATTTTAACTCCATTATCTTCATAAATTTTATCGTCTTCATTCGTTTTGTTGTCAAAATTTAGATCGTACGATAATCCCGAACAGCCTCCACTTTTAACACCAACTCTAACGTAATCCTCGTTGTAGCTGAAGCCATCAGCTTTCATAAGCTTAATTACTTGAGTTTTTGCCTGTTGTGAAACTTTAATCATTTTAATTAATCTAAATATTTTGCAAATATAATCTATTTATGTTTTTTAACCTCAATATTTATCTAGATTACCCCATTTAGTTTGTTTGAGATAAGATTCAATAATAATGCCAATTAAATTATATTTGCAAAAAAAATAAATTGGAAAAAGAAAAGAAAAACAACGATTTAACCTCCATTTCTGAACTAGGAGAATTTAGGTTGATTGAAGAAATCACTAAAACATTTGAAATTATCAATGATTCAACTGATTTAGGAATTGGAGATGATGCAGCGGTTTTAGATTTTAAAGGAGATAAAGTATTGGTTTCTACTGACATGTTAGTAGAAGGAGTTCATTTCGATCTAGCCTACACACCTTTAAAACATTTGGGTTACAAATCTGTTATTTCAAATCTTTCTGATATTTATGCTATGAATGGCATTTGTACTCAAATAACAGTAAGTATTGCCCTTTCAAATAGATTTACTCTTGAATCAGTTGAAGAACTTTATTTAGGTATTCGCGCAGCTTGTAAAAAATTCAAAATTGATCTTGTTGGTGGAGACACTACTAGTTCTAATAAGGGTCTTATAATCAGCATTTCAGCTATTGGCCGTTCTGTAAATAAAACAATAACTAAAAGAACTGGAGCTAAAGAAAATGATCTTTTGGTTGTTTCGGGAGATTTAGGAAGTGCCTATATGGGTTTACAAATATTAAAACGAGAAAATGAGGTTTTTAAAGTTAATCCTAAAAATCAACCTGATCTTTCAGCTTATGCTTATCTTTTACAAAGACAATTAAAACCTGAAGCAAGAAAAGATGTTATTGACTTCCTTTCTGCAAACAATATTGTTCCAACTTCAATGATAGACATAAGCGATGGTCTTTCTTCCGAAATTCTACACATATGTAAAAACTCAAATGTTGGTTGTAATGTTTATGAAGAGAAAATTCCAGTTAGTGAGGAGTTAAAAGCCGCATGCGATGAATTTAAATTACACCCAACAACGGTTGCAATGAGTGGCGGTGAAGATTATGAATTATTATTTACCATCAATCAAAAAGATTATGATAAAATTAAAAACAGTAACGATCTAACTGTAATTGGACATATAACTAGTAAAACAAAAGAGGCAAACCTTATAACAAAAGCAGAACAAGAAGTGCCTATTACTGCTCAAGGATGGAAATCTTTTTAGACTCTGTTAATATCAAGTTAAATCCTTTTAAAAAATAAGATAATAATGTACTTTTGGCCTCCTAATAATTAATTTATGAGCAGTGTTTTTTTAATAAAAGCTTTACAACTTATTTTAAGTTTAGCAATTCTTGTCGTTCTGCATGAGCTAGGACATTTTATTCCAGCCAAACTATTTAAAACTAAAGTTGAAAAGTTTTATTTGTTTTTTGATTGGCCATTTTCTTTGTTTAAGAAAAAAATTGGAGATACTGAATATGGAATTGGAGTTCTTCCCCTAGGAGGTTACGTAAAGATTGCAGGAATGATTGATGAGAGTATGGATACGGAGCATTTAAATAAAGAGCCAGAACCATGGGAATTTAGATCTAAACCAGCATGGCAAAGATTAATTATAATGCTTGGCGGAATAGCAGTAAATATCTTTCTTGGCTTTGCAATTTACGCTATGGTTGCATTTGTTTGGGGTAAAACAGTTTTAACAAATGAGAATTTACCTAATGGATTTGAAGTAGCAGAAGTTATTAAACCTTATGGTTTTAAAGATGGGGACAAGATTCTTCAGGTTAACGGTGAGGCTTTAGAAGATGCAAGAGACATCAACAAGTATTTGTTTTTAAGAGATGTTAGTGAAGTTAGTGTAGAGCATTTAAATGGAAATAAAGAAAATATTTCTATTCCAGATAATATTGGTACTATCATGTTTGAAAACGGAGCAATTAGAGCTTTTAACCCTTTTTGGGTTCCTGCAATTCTAGATTCAATAGTTCCTAATTCTCCAGCTTACAATTCAGGTTTTTTAAAAGGTGATAGAATTGTAAAAGTTAATGGAAATGATGTCGTTAAATGGGAAGAATTTACAGAACAGGTAAAAGCAAATACAACTCAAAATATTGATATTGATATAAAAAGAGGAAATGAAATAATTTCAAATACAGTAACATTAAATGATAACAATCAAATAGGTGTTTACGTTTTGGAACCAGGTAATTTAACTCCAACAACTTTAAAATACTCTTTTGTTGAAAGTATAAATGACGGATTTGACAGAGCCTATTGGGAGCTTTTAGATTATGTAGGTCAATTTAAATATATTTTCACCGAAAAAGGAGCATCTCAGTTAGGAGGTTTTGCAGCAATAGGTAATTTGTTTCCAGCAGAGTGGAATTGGAAAGATTTTTGGGAAACTACTGCACTTCTTTCTATTATTTTGGCTTTTATGAATGCGTTACCTATTCCCGCTTTAGATGGAGGACATGTTATGTTTTTGATGTATGAAGTAGTAACAGGATCTAAGCCAAACGATAAGTTTATGGAATATGCTCAAATTACTGGATTCTTTCTATTAATGGCATTAGTTATATATGCAAACGGAAATGATGTTGTTAGATACTTATTTTAATTAATTTTTGAATTAATTAATTTGACTACGTTAAAATATAAATTATATTTGCCCTCGCTAAACGCAAACTCCTCCTTAGCTCAGTTGGTTAGAGCATCTGACTGTTAATCAGAGGGTCCTAG
>CAJQMK010000007.1 GCA_905479415.1 uncultured Flavobacteriaceae bacterium
CGATCAATTAGTAACTAGATTTGTCAATAACTTAATGTGGAGTGGTAAAAAATCCACCGCATTCAAACTTTTTTATGATGCAATTGACATCATTGAAGAAAAAAAGCAAAACGACGAAAAAACTGCCCTTCAAGTTTGGAAGGATGGTTTGTCAAATGTAATGCCACATGTTGAAGTAAGAAGTAGAAGAGTAGGTGGTGCAACTTTCCAAATTCCAATGCCAATACGTCCTGATAGAAAAATTTCCATGGCTATGAAGTGGATGATTTCATATGCTAGAAAGAGAAATGAAAAATCTATGGCGTTAAAATTAGCTTCAGAAATTTTGGCTGCTGAAAAGGAAGAAGGAGCTTCAGTAAAAAAGAAAGTTGATGTTCATAAAATGGCTGAAGCTAATAAAGCATTTTCACACTTTAGATTTTAATATAAAATGGCAAGAGATTTAAAATTCACTCGTAACATTGGTATTGCTGCTCACATTGATGCAGGAAAAACTACTACAACTGAACGTATATTGTTTTATACTGGAGTTAGTCATAAGATAGGTGAGGTTCATGATGGTGCAGCTACTATGGATTGGATGGAGCAAGAACAAGAAAGAGGAATTACAATTACATCTGCAGCTACAACTTGTACATGGGATTTTCCTACAAATCAAGGACAAAAAACTACTGAATCTAAACCCTATCATTTTAATATTATTGACACACCAGGACACGTTGATTTTACTGTTGAAGTTAATAGATCACTTAGAGTTTTAGATGGTTTAGTATTTTTATTTAGTGCAGTAGATGGTGTAGAGCCTCAATCTGAAACAAACTGGAGATTAGCAGATAATTATAAAGTTCCTAGAATGGGATTTGTTAATAAAATGGACAGACAAGGTTCTGATTTCTTAAATGTATGTAAGCAAATCAAAACCATGTTAAAGTCTAATGCTGTTCCTATTGTTCTACCAATTGGTGAAGAAGATAACTTTAAAGGAATTGTTGACTTAGTTAAGAACCAAGCGATTGTATGGCATGAAGATAAAATGGGAGCAACATTCGATGTTGTTGATATTCCCGATGAAATGAAAGATGAAGTAAACGAATATAGAGCGAATCTTATTGAGGCAGTAGCTGAATATGATGATGCTTTGTTAGAAAAGTTTTTTGATGATCCAGAATCTATTTCGGAAGACGAAGTACATGAAGCTCTAAGAAAGGCCACTCAAGATATGAGTATTATCCCAATGATTTGTGGTTCTGCTTTTAAAAACAAAGGTGTTCAATTTCTTTTAGATGCCGTTTGTAGATATTTACCATCTCCATTAGATAAAGATGCAATTATTGGTACAGATCCAGATAAAGATATTGAGATTGAAAGAAAACCATCCGTTTCTGAACCTTTTTCTGCTTTAGCTTTCAAGATTGCAACTGATCCTTTTGTTGGACGTCTTGCATTTTTTAGAGTCTACTCTGGAAGATTAGATGCAGGTTCTTACATATTAAACAATAGATCTGGTAATAAAGAAAGAATTTCAAGAATTTTCCAAATGCATGCCGACAAACAAAACTCTATCCCTTTTATTGAGGCTGGAGATATTGGTGCTGCAGTTGGTTTTAAAGATATTAAAACAGGTGATACATTAACATCAGAGAAACATCCTATCATTTTAGAAAGTATGGATTTTCCAGATCCAGTTATTGGTATTGCAGTTGAGCCAAAAACTAAAGCTGATGTCGATAAGTTAGGTATGGCACTTGGTAAATTAGCAGAAGAAGATCCTACTTTTCAAGTAAAAACGGATGAAGCTTCTGGGCAAACAATTATTTCTGGAATGGGTGAGCTTCACTTAGACATTCTTGTTGATAGATTAAGAAGAGAATTTAAAGTAGAGGTTAATCAAGGTCAACCTCAAGTTGAGTATAAAGAAGCAATTACAGCTCTTGCTGACCACAGAGAAATTTATAAAAAACAATCTGGTGGTAGAGGTAAGTTTGCTGATATTTCTTTTACAATGGAACCTGCAGAAGAAGGTAAAACAGGATTAGAATTTATTAACAAAATTAAAGGTGGTAATATTCCAAGAGAATTCATTCCCTCTGTCGAGAAAGGTTTTAAAGAGGCGATGAAGAATGGTCCTTTAGCCGGTTTTGAAATGGACGCAATGAAAGTAACACTTAATGATGGATCTTTTCATGCTGTCGATTCTGATTCACTTTCATTTGAATTAGCTGCTAAAATTGGATACAAGAGTGCTGCTAAGTCTGCTAAATCTGTGATTATGGAGCCAATTATGAAATTGGAAGTTCTAACACCTGAAGAAAACATGGGTGATGTTGTTGGAGATTTAAATAGAAGACGTGGTCAAGTTAATAACATGGATGATAGAGCTGGATCCAAAGTTGTAAAAGCCAATGTTCCACTTTCAGAAATGTTTGGTTATGTAACAGCACTTCGAACTTTAAGTTCTGGTCGTGCTACATCAACAATGGAATTTGATCATTACGCTGCAACCCCTGCAAATGTTTCTGCTGAGGTTATAAAAGCAATTAAAGGAGATAACGAATAATACCAATATAATGAGTCAAAAAATTAGAATAAAATTAAAATCGTACGACTTCAATTTGGTTGATAAGTCTGCTGAGAAAATAGTAAAGACTGTCAAGACTACTGGGGCTATTGTAACTGGACCAATTCCGTTACCAACACACAAAAAAATATTTACTGTGTTAAGATCACCTCACGTAAACAAAAAATCAAGAGAGCAATTTCAATTATCTTCTTATAAAAGATTATTGGATATATACAGTTCTTCATCTAAAACAATAGACGCTTTAATGAAGTTAGAACTTCCAAGTGGAGTTGAAGTTGAAATTAAAGTTTAATTTAAAAATATATAACAAATGTCCGGGTTGATAGGAAAAAAAATAGGAATGACTAGCATATTTGATGATAAGGGGAAGAATATTCCTTGTACTGTCATTCAAGCTGGTCCTTGTGTTGTTACTCAAATTAAGTCTAATGAGGTTGATGGTTATTCTGCAGTTCAATTAGGCTTTAATGATAAAAGTGATAAGCATTCAAATAAATCTGAAGCTGGTCATTTTTCAAAATCTAAAACTTCTGCTAAGTATAAATTAGTAGAGTTTCAAAATTTTGATAGTGATTTAAATCTTGGTGATTCAGTTTCTGTAGATCATTTTACAGAAGGTGAATTTGTTGATGTTTCTGGAAATTCTAAAGGAAAAGGTTTTCAGGGTGTTGTAAAAAGACATGGTTTTGCTGGTGTTGGTCAAGCAACTCACGGACAACACAACAGGTTAAGAGCTCCTGGTTCAATAGGTGCAGCTTCTTATCCTGCAAGAGTATTTAAAGGAATGAGAATGGCTGGTAGAATGGGTAATGAAAAAGTTACAGTTCAAAATCTTAAGGTTTTAAAAGTAGTTTCTGATAAGAATCTACTTGTATTAAAAGGATGCGTTCCTGGACACAAAAACTCTTATGTAATAATTAGAAAATAATGAAACTATCTGTATTAAATATAAAAGGTAAAGATACTGGAAGATCTGTTGAGCTTTCAAAATCTATTTTTGAAGTTACGCCTAACGATCACGCTGTTTATCTTGATGTTAAAAGGTTCTTAGCTAATAATCGCCAGGGAACTAATAAAACTAAAGAAAGAGCTGAGATTACAGGTAGTACAAGAAAAATCAAAAAACAAAAAGGTACTGGTACTGCTAGAGCTGGTAGTATAAAAAATCCACTTTTTAGAGGTGGAGGTACAATTTTTGGACCTAGAGTAAGATCCTATTCTCAAAAACTTAATAAAAATGTTAAGAGATTAGCTAGAAGATCTGCTTTAAGTTTAAAATTAAAAGATAAAGCTATTTCTGTTGTGGAAGATTTTGATTTTGATTCTCCTAAAACTAAATCTTTTAGTGATGTCGTTAATGCACTTGGCTTAAACGAAAAAAAATCATTATTTGTTTTAGGTGGAGTTAACAAGAACGTTTATTTATCTGCAAGAAATTTAGAACGCAGTAGTGTAGTTACTAATTCAGAAATTAGTACTTACAGTATAATGAATGCACAACATTTAGTTTTTTTAGAAAGCTCTTTAGAACAAATTGAATCAAATTTAAGTTAGTATGAATATTTTACTTAAACCAGTTATTACAGAAAAAGCTACTGCTGATAGTGAGCTTAAAAATAGATTTACTTTTTTAGTTGATACTAATGCTAATAAGGTTCAAATTAAAAAAGCTGTTGAAGAAACTTATGGAGTTTCTGTAGACAAAGTTAGAACCATGAGATATGGTGCTGAAAGAAAAACAAGATATACCAAAACAGGTATACAAAGAGGAAAATCTGTTACTACAAAAAAAGCTGTGGTACAAATTTCAGAAGGAGATACAATAGATTTTTATAATAAACTTTAAAAATAATAGATAATGTCAGTTAAAGCGTTAAAGCCGATCACACCTGGACAAAGAGGAAGAGTTGTTAATGGATTCGATGCTATTACAACAGATAAGCCTGAAAAAAGCTTACTTGCTCCAAAAAAACGTTCTGGTGGTAGAAATAGTCAGGGTAAAATGACTATGAGATACATTGGTGGAGGTCATAAAAAGAGATACAGAATTATTGATTTTAAAAGAAATAGATTTGATGATGTTTCCGAGGTTATGTCAATTGAATATGATCCGAACAGATCTGCTTTTATTGCGTTAACAAAATTTAACGATAATGAAAAAAGATACATTGTTGCATTAAAAGGATTAAAAGTAGGAGATAAGATCGTTTCTGGATCAAAAAAATCACCTGATTTAGGTAATTGTATGCCTCTTTCAGATATCCCATTAGGTACTATTATTTCTTGTATTGAAATGAGACCCGGTAAAGGAGCTGCTATAGCTAGAAGTGCAGGTTCATTTGCTCAACTTATGGCTAAAGACGGTAAGTTCGTTACTGTTAAAATGCCCTCTGGTGAAACAAGATTAATTTTATCATCTTGTTACGCTACTATTGGTTCAGTTTCTAATTCAGATCATCAATTAACAGTGTTCGGTAAAGCTGGTTCAAAACGTTGGTTGGGTAGAAGACCTAGAACTCGTCCTGTAGCTATGAATCCAGTTGACCATCCTATGGGTGGTGGTGAAGGTAGAGCTTCTGGTGGTCATCCAAGATCTAAGAATGGAATTCCAGCTAAAGGATTTAGAACAAGAGATAAGAAGAAAGCTAGCAATAAATATATAATCGAAAGAAAAAAGAAATAAATGGCACGTTCACTAAAGAAAGGACCTTACGTCCATCATAGTTTAATTAAAAAAGTTCAAACCAATTTGGACTCAAAGAAAAAAGCTGTTGTTAAGACTTGGTCAAGAGCTTCAATGATTATTCCTGATTTTGTTGGTCAAACAATTGCTGTACATAACGGTCGTCAATTTGTTCCTGTATACATTACGGAAAATATGGTTGGACACAAACTAGGAGAATTTTCTCCAACTCGCTCTTTTCGTGGACATGCTGGAGCAAAAAATAAAGGAAAGAAATAATTTAATTTGCAATGGGACTAAGAAAAAGACAAAGCGCTGAAAAAATTAAGGAAGCAAAAAAGCAAGTTGCTTTTGCAAAACTTAATAATTGCCCAACTTCTCCAAGAAAAATGAGAATTGTAGCTGATTCAGTAAGAGGAAAAAAGGTAGACATGGCTTTAACTATTTTAAAATTTAGCCAAAAAGAAGCTTCTAATAGACTTGAAAAACTTTTAATGTCTGCTATTTCGAATTGGCAGTCTAAAAATGAAGATGCTGATGTTGAGCAAGCTAATTTATTCATAAAAGAAATCAGAGTTGACAGTGCTGGAATGTTAAAAAGATTAAGACCTGCTCCTCAAGGAAGAGCTCACCGAATAAGAAAACGTTCAAATCACGTTACATTAATTTTAGGTTCACAAAATTCAATAGAAAGTTAATATGGGACAAAAAACAAATCCAATAGGCAATAGATTAGGTATTATTAGAGGATGGGAATCTAATTGGTACGGTGGTGATGACTATGGAGATAAACTAGCTGAAGATCATAAACTAAGAAAATATGTATTTGCTAGATTATCAAAAGCCAGTGTATCAAGAGTTATCATTGAGAGAACATTAAAGCTTATCACATTAACTATAACAACTGCAAGACCTGGAATTATAATTGGTAAAGCAGGTCAAGAAGTTGATAAACTTAAAGAGGAGTTAAAAAAATTATCTGGCAAAGAAGTTCAATTAAATATTATTGAGATTAAAAGACCTGAACTTGAAGCTCAATTAGTTGGATCAAGTATTGCTAGACAAATTGAAAGTAGAATTTCATATCGAAGAGCTATTAAAATGGCTATTGCTGCTTCTATCAGAATGAATGCAGAGGGTATTAAAGTTCAAATTTCAGGTCGTTTAAACGGAGCTGAAATGGCTCGTTCTGAATCCTATAAAGAAGGTAGAATTCCATTATCAACTTTCAGAGCTGATATAGATTATGCTTTAGTTGAAGCTCAAACTACTTATGGTAAATTAGGTATTAAGGTTTGGATTATGAAAGGTGAAGTATATGGTAAAAGAGAATTGTCTCCCCTTGTTGGTTTAAGTTTGAGTTCATCAAAATCAAAGGGCGGAAATAAAGGAAGAAAACAAAGAAGAAGATAATTAAATATATAGTATAAATGTTATCACCAAAAAGAACAAAATTTAGAAAAATGCAGAAAGGCCGTATGAAAGGTCTTTCACAAAGGGGTCATGTACTTTCAAACGGTATGTTTGGAATCAAGTCCGTTGATGCAAGTTTTTTAACATCAAGACAAATTGAAGCTGCTCGTGTCGCAGCAACAAGATATATGAAACGTGAAGGTCAATTATGGATTAAAATTTTTCCAGATAAGCCAATTACTAAAAAACCGTTAGAGGTTAGAATGGGTAAAGGTAAGGGTGCTCCTGAATATTTCGTTGCTGTTGTTAAGCCGGGTAGAATAATGTTTGAAGTTTCAGGTGTGCCAATCGATGTTGCAAAAGAAGCATTGAGATTGGCTGCTCAAAAACTTCCTGTGAAAACAAAATTTATAATTGCAAGAGATTATCAAGCATAAATTGAAAAAATGAAACAAAAAGAAGTAAAAGAATTATCGATAGATGAATTAAGTGAAAAATTACTTTCATTTCAGAAAGAGCTTTCTGATTTAAAAATGACCCACGCCATTTCACCTATTGAAAATCCTATGCAAATAAAGAATTTGAGAAGAACTATTGCACGTATAAATACAGAATTAACTGCAAGGTCAATTCAAGAATAAAACTTTTATAAATGGAAACAAGAAACCTAAGAAAAGAAAGAATTGGAATTGTTACTAGTAACAAAATGGAAAAATCTATTGTTGTCGCTGAAGTTAACAAGGTAAAACATCCAATGTATGGAAAATTCGTTTTAAAGACTAAAAAATATATTGCACACGATCAAGAAAACGAATGTAATATTGGAGATACTGTAAAAATAATGGAAACAAGACCTCTTAGTAAATCAAAATGCTGGAGACTTGTTCAAATTTTAGAAAGAGCTAAATAATGGTACAACAAGAATCAAGATTAACTGTAGCTGATAATACTGGTGCTAAGGAAGTACTTACTATTAGAGTGCTTGGTGGAACAAAAAGAAGGTATGCTTCTGTTGGTGACAAAATAGTTATCACTGTTAAACACTCAACACCAAATGGTACAGTCAAAAAGGGACAAGTTTCAACTGCTGTAGTAGTAAGAACAAAAAAAGAAGTTAGAAGAAAAGATGGTTCATATATTAGGTTTGATGATAATGCTTGTGTATTATTAGATGCCGCTGGTGAAATGAGAGGAACTCGTGTTTTCGGTCCAGTAGCAAGAGAACTTAGAGATAAAAAATTTATGAAAATAGTTTCACTAGCACCTGAAGTTTTATAATTATGATTAAAATTAAAGTAAAAACGGGAGATCAAGTAAGAGTTTTAGCTGGGGACCATAAAGGTTCTGAAGGTAAAATTGTGAAATTATTAAGATCTAAAAACTTAGCAATTGTTGAAGGGGTTAATATGGTTAAAAAACATAACAAGCCTAGTTCTCAGAATCCAAAAGGCGGTATTACTGAGCAAGAAGCCCCAATCCATATTTCTAATCTTTCACTAATTACATCCAAAGGTGAAACGACAAGAATTGGATATAAGACAACTGATGGACAAAAAAATAGAGTTGCATTAAAATCTGACGAAATAATTTAATTATGAATTACCAACCTAGATTAAAAAAAGAATTTAATGAAAGAATTATATCTTCTTTAAAGGAAGAATATTCTTACAGTAATGTAATGATGGTACCACAACTTAAAAAAATTGTTATAAGTAAAGGAGTCGGTGGTGCAGTTGCAGATAAAAAATTAATCGATCATGCTATAGACGAATTATCAACTATTTCTGGTCAAAAAGCAATTTCAACATTATCTAAAAAAGATGTTGCTACTTTCAAATTAAGAAAGGGAATGCCAATTGGAGCTAAAGTAACTCTTAGAGCTGAAAGAATGTACGAATTTTTAGATAGGTTGATTACTTCTGCCCTTCCAAGAGTTAGAGACTTTCAAGGTATTAAAGCTTCTGGCTTTGACGGTAGAGGAAATTATAACTTAGGAGTTACAGAACAAATTATTTTCCCTGAGATTGATATTGATAAAGTAAATAAAATATCAGGAATGGATATAACATTTGTAACTAGTGCTAAAACAGATAAAGAAGCTAAATCATTATTAACAGAACTAGGTTTACCTTTTAAAAAGAATTAATTATGGCTAAAGAATCAATGAAGGCCCGTGAGGTCAAAAGAGCAAAATTATGCGCTAAGTATGCTGACAAAAGAAAAGCTTTAAAAAAAGCTGGTGATTTTGAGGGACTTCAAAAATTACCAAAAAACTCATCACCAGTTAGAGCTCATAACAGATGTAAACTTACAGGAAGACCAAAAGGTTACATGAGACAATTCGGTATTTCTAGAGTTTTGTTTAGAGAAATGGCAAATAAAGGTTTAATCCCAGGTGTTAGAAAAGCTAGCTGGTAAATAAATATAAAAATGAACACAGATCCAATTGCAGATTATTTAACAAGAATTAGAAACGCTAATAGTGCTGGACATAAAGTTGTTTCTATTCCTGCTTCCAATGTTAAAAAGGAAATAACAAAAATATTGTTTGACCAAGGCTATATTTTGAGTTATAAATTTGAAGATGACACTACACAAGGTAGTATCAAAATTGCTTTAAAATATAATTCTTACACTAAGGAACCAGTAATTAAAAAATTAGAAAGAATCAGTAAACCAGGTTTGAGAAAATATTCAGATTCGATCAGCTTGCCAAGAGTTTTAAATGGTTTAGGAATAGCAATTGTTTCTACCTCTAAAGGTCTAATGACTGGAAAAAAAGCAAAACAATCTAACGTAGGAGGAGAAATTCTCTGTTATGTACATTAAAAATTAATAAAATGTCAAGAGTAGGAAATAATCCAATATCAATCCCCGAAGGTGTCTCTGTTGAGATTCAACCAAATTCCTTTATAGTAAAAGGAAAACTGGGAGAACTTTCTCAATCTTATGATTCTATAACCATTGAACAAGTTGAGAATCAGTTAATAATTAAAAGAATTAATGATTCTAAACCAATTAAAGCAAAACACGGTTTATATAGAGCATTGTTTTCTAATATGATTGAAGGGGTGTCGAAAGGTTGGATAAAAGAATTGGAATTAGTTGGTGTTGGATATAGAGCTTCTAATCAAGGTCAAAAACTTGAGTTAGCACTAGGATTTTCACACAATATTGTATTTCAAATTCCATCTGAAGTAAAAGTTGAAACCGTTTCAGAAAAGGGTAAAAATCCTCTTATTAAATTAACTTCTTTAGATAAGCAACTTGTAGGTTCTATTGCTTCTAAAATCAGAGGTTTTAGAAAACCTGAACCATACAAAGGAAAAGGAGTTAAATATGTTGGAGAACAAATACGTAGAAAAGCAGGTAAGTCTGCATAAATTTATAGAAAATGAGTTTGTCAAAAGTAGAAAAGAGAAAGAAAATAAAAAAAAGAATAAGACAGCATGTCTATGGTAGTGAAAGTAGACCAAGATTGTCAGTGTTCAGAAGTAATAAAGAAATCTACGCTCAAATAGTTGATGACGTTAATGGTAAAACTTTAGCTGCAGCATCATCAAGAGACAAAGATATCGCAGATAGTACTAAAACCAAGATTGAATTATCCAAATTGGTTGGAATCTCAATAGGTTCAAAAGCTGTTAAAGCTGGTATCGAAAAAATAGGTTTTGATAGAAGTGGATACTTATATCATGGCAGAGTTAAATCATTAGCAGAAGGTGCCAGAGAAGCTGGACTTAAATTTTAATTTATGAAAAATAATAAAAACGAATTTGTTAAACCTGGTGGATTAGATCTTAAAGATCGTTTAGTAAGCATACAACGTGTTACTAAAGTAACTAAAGGAGGTAGAGCATTTGGTTTTACAGCCATAGTTGTTGTAGGTGATGAAAACGGAGTTGTTGGCCATGGTTTAGGAAAATCAAAAGATGTTGCAACTTCAATAGCAAAAGCTGTAGAAGATGCAAAAAAGAACTTAGTAAGGATAGCTTTACATAATTCTACTCTTCCTCACGAGCAAAAAGGAAAGCATGGGGGAGCAAAGGTATTTATAAAACCTGCTTCACAAGGTACTGGAGTTATAGCTGGTGGAGCAGTTAGAGCAGTACTAGAATCATTAGGAGTTCAAGATGTACTTTCTAAATCTCAAGGATCTTCAAATCCTCACAATGTTGTGAAGGCAACTTTTGATGCTTTACTTAGACTTAGGAATGCAAATACTGTAGCTCAAGAAAGAGGTGTCTCATTAGAAAAAGTTTTTAACGGATAATTATGGCAAAAATTAAAATAAAGAAAGTTAGAAGTGAAATTAAAAGACCTGGAGATCAAAAAAAGACTCTTTTGGCATTAGGATTAAAGAAAATTGGTCAAGTTGTTGAGCACGAGGATACTCCTAATATCATTGGAATGGTAAACAAGGTTAAACATTTAGTTTCTATCATTAAATAAAAAATTATGAATTTAAGTAATTTAAAACCAGAGCAAGGATCCATACATACTTCTAAAAAGAGAGTTGGTAGAGGACAAGGTTCTGGTAAAGGCGGTACTGCTACAAGAGGACATAAAGGTGCTAAATCAAGATCTGGATATTCAAGAAAACTAGGTTTTGAAGGTGGCCAAATGCCCTTACAAAGAAGAGTGCCAAAATTTGGATTTAATAATATTAATAGAGTTGAGTATCAGCCTGTTAATCTTGAAACTATTCAATTGTTAATTGATAACAAAAAGGTTAAAGGATCAATGGATATTCAAAGTTTTATTGATAACGGTTTAGCTAATAAAAATGATCTAATAAAAGTTTTAGGTTCAGGAAAAATTAGTTCTTCTATTAAAATAACAGCCCATAAATTTTCTAAAACTGCTGTAGCACAAATAGAAAAAAGTGGTGGAGAAGCAATAATTTTATAATTATTATGAACAGTTTTTTTGAAACATTAAAGAATATCTGGAAAATTGAAGAGTTAAAAAATAGAATTTTTATAACTCTATTTTTCTTAGCCATATATAGACTAGGGGCTCAAGTAGTTCTTCCAGGTATCGATTCTGTCCAATTAGCTGAACTTTCAAGTAGAACACAAGGAGGTGGATTGTTAGGTATTTTAAATGCTTTTACCGGTGGAGCTTTTGCTAATGCATCTGTATTTGCACTTGGAATTATGCCTTATATTTCAGCATCTATTGTTGTACAATTAATGGGTATTGCAGTACCCTATCTTCAAAAACTTCAAAAGGAAGGTGAGAGTGGTAGAAAAACTATCAATCAAATAACAAGATGGCTTACTATATTAATTTGTGTTGTTCAAGCCCCTGCATATTTATATAGTCTGGGTGCTCTTGGAGTCCCAGAAAGTGCTTTTATACTGGGAAAAACACCTGTTTTTGTTTTTTCATCTGTCGTTATACTAGTAACAGGTTGTGTTTTTGCGATGTGGCTTGGAGAAAAAATTACTGATAAAGGTATTGGTAATGGTATATCCCTACTTATTACTGTAGGAATTATAGCCTCTCTTCCTCAAGCATTTTTTCAAGAATTTACATCTAGAGTTACTCAAAGTAATGGTGGAGCTATTACAATTTTGATTGAACTAGTTATTTGGATAGTTGTAATTGCACTTTGTGTGCTTTTAGTTAAGGCAGTCAGACAAGTACCTGTCCAATATGCAAGAAGAACTGCATCTGGTGGGTTTGATAAAAATCAAGCAAGTTCAAGGCAATATATTCCACTTAGATTAAATGCCTCAGGAGTTATGCCAATCATTTTTGCTCAAGCTATAATGTTTGCACCTGCTTATGTTGGACAATTATTTGGTGATTCAAGTTTTGGACAGTGGCTTCAAACTTCTTTTTCAGATATGTTTGGGTTATGGTATAATATTTTATTTGGATTTTTAATTATAGTATTTACATATTTTTACACTGCTATCACGGTACCTACAAATAAGATGTCTGATGATTTAAAAAGAAGTGGTGGTTTTGTTCCTGGTATAAGACCAGGTGGTGAAACTTCTGAATTTCTAGACAAAATAATGTCATTAATAACTTTTCCTGGTTCATTGTTTTTAGCTGCTGTCTCTGTATTGCCAGCTATTATTGTACAGATTATGGGAATGCAACAAGGTTGGGCTTTATTTTATGGTGGGACTTCACTTTTGATTATGGTTGGAGTCGCGATTGATACAATTCAACAAATTAATGCCTATTTATTAAATAGACATTATGATGGTTTAATGAAAACTGGTAAAAAAAGAAAATTAGGATAATATGGCAAAACAAGCAGCTATAGAACAAGATGGTACTATCATAGAAGCTCTTTCTAATGCAATGTTTAGAGTTGAGTTACAAAATGGTCACGTTGTTACTGCGCATATTTCTGGAAAAATGAGAATGCATTATATAAAATTATTACCTGGCGATAAGGTCAAATTAGAAATGAGTCCTTACGATTTAACTAAAGCTAGAATAACATATAGACAATAAATTATGAAAGTTAGAGCATCTGTAAAAAAAAGAAGTCCCGAATGCAAAATTGTAAGAAGAAAGGGAAGACTTTATGTAATTAATAAAAAGAATCCTAGATTCAAACAAAGACAAGGATAAATTATGGCAAGAATTTCAGGGGTTGATATACCCAAACAAAAACGTGGAGTAATAGCTTTAACCTATATTTTTGGTATAGGTAAATCTAGAGCAAAGAAAATTTTAGAATCAGCTAAAGTTAGTGAAGACAAAAAAGTTTCTGACTGGAACGACGATGATACAGCTAAGGTAAGAGAAGCTGTAGGTAGTTTCAAGATTGAGGGAGAGCTTAGGTCTGAAAATCAAATCAATATCAAAAGATTAATGGATATTGGTTGTTATAGAGGAATTAGACATAGATCTGGATTGCCTCTAAGAGGTCAAAGAACTAAAAATAATTCAAGAACTAGAAAAGGTAAGAGAAAAACAGTTGCAAATAAAAAGAAAGTAACTAAATAATATTTATTATGGCTAAATCAGTATCTAAAAAAAGAAAAGTAATAGTTGACTCATTTGGTGAAGCACATATAAATGCTTCATTTAATAATATTATTATTTCACTAACTAACAAAAAAGGTGAAGTTATTTCGTGGTCCTCAGCAGGTAAAATGGGCTTTAGAGGTTCTAAGAAAAACACACCTTATGCTGCACAATTAGCTGCTGAAGAAGCTGTTAAAGTTGCACATGATGCAGGAATGCGAAAAGCTAAAGTTTATGTTAAGGGACCAGGAAACGGAAGAGAATCAGCTATTAGAACAATACATAACAATGGTATTGAGGTTACAGAAATATATGATGTTACCCCAATGCCTCATAACGGGTGCAGACCACCAAAAAGAAGAAGAGTTTAAATTAATAAATAATACATTTTTGTCGAAGGACAGACCTTAATTCACAAAAATTAAAAAAACAATAATATGGCAAGATATACCGGTCCAAAAACCAAAATTGCAAGAAAATTTGGAGAACCAATTTTCGGAGAGGATAAATCTTTTGAAAAGAAAAATTATCCCCCAGGACAACACGGAAATAATAGAAGACGTGGAAAAAAATCTGAATACGCTATTCAGTTAATGGAAAAACAAAAAGCTAAGTATACATATGGTATACTAGAGCGACAATTTAGAAACTTATTTAAAAAGGCTAATCAAAGTAAAGGAGTCACCGGTGAAGTATTACTTCAGCTATGTGAGTCTAGATTAGATAATATTGTTTACAGATTAGGAATTGCATCATCAAGAAGCGCAGCTCGTCAATTAGTCAGTCATAGACACATTACTGTTAATGGGGTACTTTGTAATATTCCGTCTAGAACAATAAAAGCCGGAGAAGTTATTGGTGTTCGTGAAAAATCTAAAACGATTTCTTCAATAGAGAATTCATTATCCAATAATTCATCCGTATATGAATGGATTTCTTGGAATAGTGATAGAATGGAAGGAGCATTTGTTTCCATCCCAGAAAGAGCACAAATTCCAGAAAACATCAAAGAACAATTAATCGTCGAATTATATTCGAAATAAAAAAAACATTTTAATTATGCCAGTATTTAATTTTCAAAAACCAGACAAAGTTATAATGATTGATTCATCTGAATTCGAAGGTAAATTCGAATTTAGACCTCTAGAACCAGGATATGGTTTGACAGTAGGTAATGCATTAAGAAGGGTTTTGTTATCTTCTCTTGAAGGCTTTGCTTTTACCTCTGTAAAAATAGAAAACATTGATCATGAATTTTCATCTCTTCCAGGAATAGTTGAGGATGTTACAGAAATAATTCTAAACCTAAAACAAGTTTGTTTAAAGAGACAAATTGATACTGTTGAGAATGAAAACGTAACTGTTTCTATATTAGGTCAAGAGCAAATCTTAGCTGGTGATTTGCAAAAATATATATCGGGCTTTCAGGTTTTAAATCCAGATTTAGTTATTTGTAACTTAGAAAAAAACGTAAGTTTCAATTTAGAGCTTACTATCGAAAAAGGTAGAGGATATGTACCAGCTGAAGAAAATAAAAAGGTTGGTGCTCCAATAGGAACTATTTTTATGGATTCTATTTTCACACCAATAAAAAATGTTAAGTACACAATTGAAAATTTTAGGGTTGAGCAAAAAACTGATTACGAAAAATTAATTTTTGAAATTATAACTGATGGTTCAATTCATCCAAAAGATGCTTTGACTGAAGGAGCAAAAACTTTGATTCATCACTTTATGTTATTTTCTGATGAAAGAATAACGCTTGAGGCTGATGAGATAGCTCAAACTGAAACTTATGATGAGGAATCTTTACATATGAGACAGCTTTTAAAGACCAGATTAATTGACATGGATCTTTCTGTAAGAGCTTTAAACTGTTTAAAAGCTGCTGAAGTTGATACTTTGGGAGATTTAGTATCGTTCAATAAAAGTGACTTAATGAAATTTAGAAACTTTGGAAAGAAATCACTCACAGAATTAGAAGAACTGGTTATAGTTAAAGGCCTAAATTTCGGAATGGATTTATCTAAATATAAATTAGATAAAGAATAATTAAATATTATGAGACACGGAAAAAAGATAGCACATTTAGGAAGGAAAACTCCTCACAGAAAATACATGTTAGCTAACATGGCTTGTTCTTTAATTGAACATAAATCTATCAATACAACTGTTGCTAAAGCTAAAGCTTTAAAAAAATATATTGAACCTTTGATTACTAAATCAAAATCTGATTCAACTCACAACAGAAGAATTGTTTTTAGTTACTTGAAAAATAAATACGCAGTAACAGAGTTGTTCAGAGATGTTTCTGTAAAAATCGGTGATAGACCAGGTGGTTACACTAGAATTATTAAACTTGGAAATAGACTTGGTGATAACGCTAGTATGGCAATGATTGAATTAGTTGATTACAATACAATTTATAATTCTGGATCGGATGTTGCTAA
>CAJQMK010000008.1 GCA_905479415.1 uncultured Flavobacteriaceae bacterium
CACGTACATATTATATGAAGCATCAAATACTAAAATTGCTGGTCTTGCAAACCCAACATCTAATTTTGATCCTTCATTTCTATCATGAGCCCAGTCTCCGTTTCCAGCCCAAGTCGTTACATTTCCACTTGTATCAATTTTTCTAATTAAGTTATTGTCATTATCAGCAACATATAAATTTCCAGAAGCATCTAATACAGAACCCATTGGATATCTGAATTTCGCATCAACTCCGATTCCGTCATTAGAACCAGTTTGACCTGAACCAGCAAACGTACTTACTTGATTAAGCTCAACAATCTCATAATCTAATCCATAAACTGCAGTGTCATCACTGGACGGATTGACATTTACATTTAATGTACTTGAAGATAATTTTGTTATTGATCCTTCAATTGTAGCAGTTACAGAAACTGTACCTGAATCTTCTTCAAGAGTTGCACCTGAAGCAGCCCAGCTTAGAACTGGAGCATCATTATCATTAATTTGAACTGTTTTACTTAAATCGGTACCAAGTTGAGCACCGGCACTATCTCCAGTAACACCCGTAATAGTATAAGTAATCGAGTCAATTGGATCGTTGGCTGTATCTGATGAAGCAGCAATTTCTACAGTCTTAACTGACTGACCAGCTGAAATAGTAACAGATCCTGATCCAACAATGTTATCAAATTCTGTTTCATAACCGTCAGATCCAGTAACTGCATATTCGATTACTGTATCAACAGATGAAATAGAGCCTGAAAATTCAACTACGTATCTTCTATTATGGTCATCTGGAAGGTCGTTCCAGTAACCGTTATTCATAAGCTCGGTATAATCTTCTCGTCCTCCTGAATTATTAGGCTCACCGTTTTGCCAATTAACATATGTAGATTTACTTCCGTTTACCCATTTAAATGTCCCCTCGGTCTCCTCGTCATTAAATCCAATCCAAACACTTTCCCAATTATAACCTGCACTTTCCATTTGGTCTCTTATAAAAGAGTTTTCTGATGCAGAATCTATTGCAGTTAGATAACCTCCAGCATCCGTCGCTATTTGTTTGGCGTTTGTATAAGATTGGTGATTATCTGATAAATAATACTTGTGATTGTCTTTTTCTCCTAAATAAATATAACTTGATTTTAAACCTGGACTCATGTCGAGTTTTCCACCAGACTCAGACGCATCTCCAAGTTGAAATGTAAGAGTTGCTTTTCCACCTTCTTCAGCAATAGTATCAGCACTTGAAACTAATGACACTTTTGGAGCATTATCGTTATCTGCAAGCGTATATACAACGACATTTGTACTATCAAATTGAATATTTTCTGCAGCAGTTACTTTAACATTTATTGTTTCAGCCGTTTCGTAAACACCATCATCTATAATTGAAAGTGTAAATGTTCCAGAAGACTGACCCGCAGGGATTCTTAGTTTATTAATAAAATCTATTTTTCTCAAACCTCCATCTGAGCCACCTAATCTTTGAGTAAAATATAAAGCTGATGCAGTGGCTAAAAGTTGGGTTGGTCTTTCAATTTTTGCATTTTTAGTAATACCATCAACAGTCCCTCTATCGTTACTTGAATCAATTAAAGTGTATAAATCTCCATTAGTAATTGAATACTCATAAAGTCGAGCTTCATTTCTATCAGCAAAATAAATAGTGTTTGAAGAGTCGATAGTTAAATCACCAGATCCCCATGGCATATTGGAAAGAACAGTTGTAACAGCATCAGCTGAAAGATCTACTTTTCTTAATTTTCCGTATTGTCTAACCCAAAGATTTCCACTTGAATCCATATCAATTCCTTGAGGACCTTCGAATCTTGCTTGAGAAAGAGTTCCGTCTTTGTAATCCCAATCCCACTGACCAGAAATTGTCGTGACACTTCCATCTCCTGAAAGGTCAGTAATTTTACGAATTGCATTTTGATCTAAAATATATAACGAAGCTCCATCGTTGGAAACAGTTATATCTTCAATATTTCCAAAAAAGGCCTCATCAAACTCACCATTAGTAAATGAATTTTGCCAAGTTTGATTATCTCCTGTAATATAATAAACAAGATCAGTGGTAAGGTTAATTTTTTTGATTACTCTTTGATCCGCTAAGTAAAGTATATCATCAGAACCTGAGGTATCTATTGCCATACTTTTTATTTCTCTAAATTTTGCTAAAGTCACTGGAGTGGCGCTAGCTTCATTACTATCCTCCCAACCTCCGGTTCCAGCGTATGTGGTTTGATTTCCACTAGAATCAATTTTGAAAATTTGTCTTGAATTTGAAGAAGAAACGTAAATGTTTCCATTACTATCTTGAACTAAACCGTAAGCTTCGTTTATTTGCTTAACAGTAGTGATAAAACCGTCATCATCAGAAGCATAATCGTCTTCAACAGTTGCTGTTCCTGAAATATCTAAAGTAATTGCCGTATCAAAAGGTTTCACATTATTTAAAGTTGCTGTTAATGAAACTGAGGAATCACTACCCTCTGTAATTGTTCCCCCTGAAGACCAGGTTACAGCTGTATTATCATCATCAATTAGATCAATCGATAATGTTTTTTGACTACTTTTTATTCTAGCATCGGATTCTTCTGAATCTAAAGCGGCAGTAATAATAATCGTTTCTGTTGGCTCATCAGCATCTGAGTCACTGTTATCAGTAGCCCCTTCATTTATAGTTATAGATGCAGAAGATTGACCTGCTGAAATAGTAAGAGTTGAAGCGGATAATGAATAATCTTCACTAGAACCTATTGATGCAGTTCCAGCAGTTGAAAGCACTAAATCAACATCACTGCTTGCAGCAACGTTATTATCAAATTCTAAAATGTAACGATAATTTCCACTATCAGTATTAAACCAAGTTCCATTATCACTACTACTTGAAGATCGGAAATAAACATAACGTCTACTCACTGGTGAGTCACTCACGTTAA
>CAJQMK010000009.1 GCA_905479415.1 uncultured Flavobacteriaceae bacterium
GACATTTATTATATTCAAGATTTTGGCAATATTTTTTATACGATTTGGATTTGGTTCCTGTGAAGGATTATGCTAAAAAATTAATTAATCAAGGAATGATTTTAGGGAATAGTGCTTTCATTTCTAGGGAAGTCGGAACAGATAATTATTTTTCAAAAGAAATAGTTAAAAATGTTAAGACTCAACTCATACATGTTGACGTACAATTTGTAAATACAAATAACGAATTAGATTTGGATGCTTTGAGAAATTGGCAACCTCAATTTAAAAATGCACATTTTGAATCTCTTGACAACAAATTTATAGTGCATAGAGAAGTTGAAAAAATGTCAAAATCTAAATATAATGTTATAAATCCTGATCAAATTTGTAATGATTATGGGGCTGACACTCTCAGATTATATGAAATGTTTTTAGGTCCAATTGAACAAGCCAAACCATGGAATACTGCTGGTATTTCAGGAACATATTCTTTTTTGAAAAAGTTTTGGAATCTCTTTCATTCAACTGGCAAATTTTATGTAGACGATAACAATCCCTCAAAAGAAAGTTTAAAAATTTTACACAAAACAATTAAAAAAATTGAAGAGGATATTAATAATTTTTCGCTTAACACATCTGTGAGTGCTTTTATGATATGTGTTAACGAATTAAGCTCACAGAAGTGTAATAATTTATATGTTTTAAAAAACTTAACTATTTTATTGTCTCCATTTGCTCCGCATATTTGCGAAGAAATTTGGAATAAACTAGGTCATTTAAACACAATATCTTTCGAACCTTTTCCTGTTTTCAATCCTGAATTTATTAAAGAAAGTTCATTTGAGTACCCTGTTTCTTTTAACGGCAAAATGAAGTTTAAATTAAACTTAGAAGCCTCAATGGAAGTAGAAGAAATAAAAAAGACCTTACAAGAAGATGAAAGATTAGAAAAATATCTTAGTCAGCGCGAAATAAAAAAAATCATTGTTGTTCCTGGAAAAATAATTAATATAGTATGTTAGATTTCCTTTTTAATGGAGGTGAAGTAATAGGTTTTGTAGCAGCATTTTTAACAACAATCGCTTTTATTCCACAAGTATTTAAGGTTTTGAAAACTAAATCAGTTGAAGGCTTATCTCTTACTACTTATCTTTTATATGTTTCAGGTGTATTTTTATGGTTTATACACGGTGTCAATTTGGAAAGTTTATCAATGATAGTTGGTAATTTTGTTTCAATACTACTAACTTTAATTATATTATTTTTTATAATAAAGTCTAAGAAATAGTAATTTGCCTATCTATCTGTTGTTCTAATGAAATAAAAGTTTCTGTTCTTGAAACACCTTTAATTGATTGAATTTTCTTGTTTAATATGAGCATTAAATCTTCGTTGTCTTTACATAATATTTTTATAAGGACACTCCAATTACCAGTGGTGTAGTGACATTCTAAAATTTCAGGAATGTTTTTCATTGATTTTATAGCCTCAGAGTTTCTTTCGGCTTTGTCAAAATATACACCTACAAATGCGAGTGTTGAATAGCCAAGCACTTTAGGATTTAATTTTAAATGATGACCACTAATTAGGCCAGAATCCTCAAGTTTTCTTATTCTTTGATGAATTGCAGCACCTGAAATACCTATTTTTCTAGATATTTCAAGTACAGGAGTTCTAGAATTATTGGTTAACTCAAGTATTATTTGTTTGTCTATGCCATCAATTTTCACAATCCTATTTTGTTATTATATCTAAAGCTACTCTTTTACTTGTGCCGAAGTTTCCTAAAATTGAAGTTAATTCATCATATTTAACTTTCAATGATTTTCTGTGGTTTAAATCTAGAATTTTTTTGAGTTCTTTAGTAATTTTATTTTTATTACAATCATGCTGTATCAATTCTTTTACAATTTCTTGGTCCATTATAAGATTGACAAGCGAAATGTATTTAATATTTACTATCAATTTAGCTATAACGAAACTAAAATAACTGCTCTTGTAACAAACAACTTGGGGGACTTTAAATAATGCTGTTTCAAGAGTTGCTGTTCCGCTAGTTACTATAGCTGCATATGAAACAGATAGAAGTTCATAAGTTTTATTTTCAATTACTTTTATTTTTTTGTTTTTAATAATTGATGTGTAATAGCTAAGTTCTATATTTGGCGCTCCTGCAACAATAAATTGATACTCTTTAAAATATTCAACTGTTTCAATTACCGTATTTAAAATCTTTTTAATTTCTTGTTTTCTGCTTCCAGGTAAAATTGCAATTATTGGTTTTTTATCAGTTGTTATGAGTTTGTTTGGTGAAGTATTATTTGTTTTAAAATTATAAATACTATCTGTTAATGGATGTCCTAAAAATTTAACAGGATAATTATGTTTAGACTCAAAAAACTCTTTTTCAAATGGAAGAATGACATATAAAGAATTGATATATTTTTTTATTTCTTTTATTCTTTTTTCATTCCATGCCCAAAGTTGAGGAGCTATGTAATATATAGTTTCGAACTTATATTTTTTTGACCATTTTGCGATTCTCATATTAAATCCAGGGTAGTCAATAAATATAATTTTATCAGGACTAAACTCTAATATGTCCTTTTTACAAAAGCTTATATTTTTTAGAATAGTTCTTATGTTTATTATAACTTCATAAAAACCCATAAATGCCAAATCTTTAAAATGTTTTACAATTTTAGCTCCAGCTTCTTGCATTTTATCACCTCCCCAGGCTCTAATGTCTGCATTTGGATCCAACTCAATAATTTCTTTTATTAAATTAGATCCGTGTAAATCACCTGACGCTTCTCCAGCAATTATGTAATATTTCATTAATTTAGAAATCCCAGTTTTTTATTTTCTTTATATTATTGTGATCAGTCATGTCAAATTTTACAGGAACTATTGAAATGAATCCATTTTTAAGTGCCCATTCATCTGAATCATGTCCTTCATCCTTATTTATAAATTCTCCAGTGAGCCAATAATATTCTTTTCCTTGAGGATTTTTTCTTTTATCAAATTTTTCAACCCAATAAGCATTTGCTTGTCTACATATTTTAATCCCTTTTATATCTGTCCCTTTTAACTTTGGAAAATTTACATTTAATGCATTTCCTTTAGGAATACCCATTTTTAGAGCTTTTTTAGTAATATTAATTATATGTTCTTTTATAGTTTTAAAATCTGCATCCCAATTGTAATCTAATAATGAAAACCCTATTGCTGGTATTCCTTCAACACTTGCTTCTACAGCTGCACTCATTGTTCCCGAATATATTACATTAATAGAAGAATTTGATCCATGATTAATACCAGAAACACATAGGTCTGGCTTTCTGTCTAAAATTTCATTAATTCCTAATTTTACACAATCAGCAGGAGTTCCAGAGCAAGAATATTCTTTTTGAGGTCCGTCGTCAATTTTTATTGCGTTACAATGTAAAGTTGAATTTATAGTTATAGCGTGTCCCATTGCAGACTGTGGACTGTCAGGTGCTACAACTACTACATCACCTATTGTATTCATTGCAGAAATTAATGTTCTAATTCCTGGAGCTGAAATTCCATCGTCATTTGTAACTAATATTAGAGGTTTTTTTGACATTTATATTTTTTATAAAATTAATTTAAATTAGTAGAGATAGCTAATTTATCTAAGTGTCCATATTTCATTAATAGGATTTCCTTTACTACTATATCCTTTATGATTCCACATACCATTCTTTAAATTATAATCAAATTCGAGTTTCATCCCCACTCTTGAAATATCTCTTGAAAAATATTCAATTACTTCTTGATACTTGCCATTTTCTGTTGTATATCTTCCTCCTCCAGTTGCCATAAATTTTTTTGATTCGGTATTATATGCTATCCATTGAAACCTTGTTCCAGAAAGAATTTTCATTGTTTTTCTTGGTCTAGTAATATCTCTTTCTTGTTTTTTGCCATCTCGTATTCTAGCTGACATCAACCAAGCACCACTTAACTCACCAGGGGCACCATTATCAATCTTATGAAATTTCATTTCACTACCAACTATTTCTAAAAATTTATCATCAATATTAATGTCAAACACTACGGCGTTTCCTACTCGTTCAGGATTATCAGTATCAAACTCTACTACTTCAGTCATTTTTTTTCCTTCCAATTCCCATGTGCCTCCATTTGAATGTATTAGTTTTCCTGTGGCACTTTCATAAATACTAATACTTTGGTGAGACTCAGAAAAAATAACTATACTTCTTAACTCTTTCCCATTATTAGATGTATGTATTCTTTCCCAAGCTCCAATCGGGTTTTGCGCATTTAGTGAAATTGATAGTAAAATTGTAATTGATAGAATTATTGTTTTCATTTTCTTTCTTTTAAATATGAAATAACATTTTTAGTAGTTCCAAGGTTTGATTTAATGTAGTTGAAATTAATTTCTCCCATTTTAATTCTTTCTCTTTTATTTTCAATTAACTCATTTAAAATACGTTTAAATTCTTTAGCATCCTTTACACTTATAGCTCCATTTTCAGCGATAAGATTTTTGGCTTCAGGAAAATTTAAGTAATTTTTCCCAATTAGTATAGGGTTTTTAAAAATAGCAGGTTCAAGAATATTATGTAAGCCAGAATTACCCATTCCACCGCCAACATAAGAGATATCAGAATAACTATAAAGTCTAGTAAGAAGACCTATAGAGTCTATTATTAAGACTTTAGCTGTAGTAATATTGTTCTGATTTAAATTAGAATGGATTATACTTTCACATTTAAGTTTATCTTGAAATTTTTTAATTTGTTTTTTATTAATTTGGTGAGGTGCAATAATCCATGCTAAATCATTATTATCATTTATAGAATTAATCATAATAGATTCATCTTCCTTCCAAGTACTTCCAGCAACCAAACAAATTTTGTCTCCTATAAACTCTTTAATATTTTTGATTTCATTATTTTGATTTAGTAAAGAATTAACCCTGTCAAACCTTGAGTCTCCCATCAATGTACAATTCGTAATGTTATAACTTGCTAATAGACTTTTTGATTCTTTATTTTGAACAAAAAAGTGAGTAATTGATGATTTTAATAAATTTAAAAATCCTGAACCATACCATTTAAAAAACCAATGATTTTCACGAAACAATCCGGCTAATAGATAAGTGGGTACATTATTATTTTTTAAATTTTGTAAGTAATTTGGCCAAAAGTCATATTTAACAAAAAATGCCATTTTTAAATTAAGTAGTGAAATGAATTTTTTTGCATTGTAAGGAGAATCCAATGGTAGATATATTGTTAAATCACCAATAGAGTTGTTTTTTCTTACTTCATAGCCTGAGGAGGAAAAAAATGAAAGTATTATTTTATGATTTTTATATAATGATTTAATTTCTTTAAATATTGGAAGACCTTGTTCGTATTCTCCTAATGATGCAACATGTATCCATATGTGATTATCGTTTTTAGAAACACTGTTCTCTAAATTTTTTAAAACATTTTTTCTTTCATTGTTAAATGATCTAATTTTTGAATTAAAATATTTAAGTATGAACATAAGGGCTCTTACTTTTATAATAGCTATGTTATAGATTACCCTCATTGTATCACAAAAATACTGTTTTAGTATTTTGTAAATATATTCATTCTAAAACTCTGTATTTTCTTATTTTTACAGAAATTTAATAATATGAGAAAACTACAGATGGTTGATTTAAAAACTCAGTACGAGTTCATTAAAGATGAAGTTGACTCCTCAGTTTTAGATATATTTAAAAATGGAACGTTTATTAATGGACCGTCTGTCAAAAAATTTCAATCTGATTTAGAAAATTATTTAAATGTAAAACATGTAATTCCCTGTGCTAACGGTACAGATGCATTACAAATAGCATTAATGAGTTTGGATTTGCAGCCTGGAGATGAAATTATTACTTCAGATTTTACTTTTGCTGCAACTGTTGAAGTGATTGCGTTATTACGTTTAAAACCAGTCTTGGTTGATATAGAAGAAGAAACTTTTAATATTAATTGTGATGAAATTCAAAAAGCGATAACCCCAAAAACTAAAGCTATTATTCCAGTTCATTTATTTGGTCAAGTTGCAAATATGGACCGGGTTATGGATATAGCAAAAACTAATAATCTATTTGTGATTGAAGATAATGCTCAGGGTATTGGATCTACTTATTTCTCTTCAAATAATACTAAACATAAATCTGGTACTATTGGAGATCTTGGTACAACATCTTTCTTTCCGTCTAAAAATTTAGGATGCTATGGAGATGGTGGAGCAATTTTTACAAATAATGATGATTTAGCACATACTATAAGAGGAATTGTTAATCATGGAATGTATGTTAGATATCATCATGATGTTGTTGGAGTAAATTCAAGATTAGATAGTGTTCAAGCAGCTATATTATCAGTGAAATTACCACTGCTAGACTTTTATAATGAGAGAAGAAAAGAAGCTTCTCTTTTATATTCAAATGAATTAAATCAAAATAAAAATCTTCTAACTCCAATTGTAAAGAATGATTGTCAATCTCATGTATTCCATCAATATACTCTTAGGGTTTTAAGTGGAAATAGAGACCAACTTTCTAAATTTTTAAACGATAATAATATTCCTCATGGTATTTATTATCCAATTCCATTACACAAACAAAAAGCTTATACAGACATTAATTACAACGAAGAAAACTTTAAAATATCTAATATGATGTCAGAGCAAGTTATTTCTTTACCAATGCATTCTGAATTAGACAATGATCAGATCAAATTTATTTGTAATAAAGTGAATGAATTTTTTAAAGCTCAGGAAAACTAACTTCTACGTTTCTTTCAATTTTTTTAACAAGACCTTGTAAAACTTTTCCAGGGCCAATTTCTACAAAACTTGTTGTTCCATTTTTAATCATCTCATTCACACTTTGAGTCCATTTTACAGGTGAGGTAAGTTGAGAAATTAAATTTTCTTTAATTTTTTTAACCGATGTTTCAGCTTTAGCATTTACATTTTGATATATAGGACAAATAGGTTCATTGAAAGAAGCTTGTTCAATGGCAAGTGAAAGTTCTGTTTTTGCATCAATCATAAGTTCTGAGTGAAAAGCACCTCCAACAGGAAGTATAAGAGCTCTTCTAGCTCCAGCATTACTTAGTTTATCGCAAGCTAATTTAACTGCGTTTATCTCTCCTGAAATAACAACTTGTCCGGGACAATTATAATTTGCTGCTACAACAACGCCTTCAATTTCTTCACATACTTCTTCAATAATATTATTTTCTAATGCTAGAATTGCAGCCATAGTGCCATTTGTATTTTCACATGATTTTTGCATTGCTTTGGCTCTTGTTGAAACTAATTTAAGCCCGTCTTCATAATTTAAAACTCCAGAAGCAACCAGCGCTGAAAATTCACCAAGCGAGTGACCTGCAACTAAGTCTGGTTTAAAAGATTCTCCAAGAACTTTTAAAATAGCCATCGAATGAATGAAAATTGCAGGTTGTGTAACTTTTGTTTGGGTTAAATCTTCTTTTGAGCCTTCAAACATTATCTTAGAAATATCAAATTCTAAAATTTCTTCAGCTTTTGAAAATAAAGGTTTTACAGTATCATACTTTAAAAATAAATCATGACACATTCCAGTAAATTGAGATCCTTGTCCAGGAAATATATATGCTTTCATTTATTTGATTTTATCATACCTTAAAAAAGAAAAATCATATTCATTTTTTTCATCTTTAAGTCTTTTTTCACGTTTAACTTCTCGCCATTTTTCTAAATTTATTTCAGGAAATAAAGTGTCTCCCTCAATTGAGGTGTGAACTCTTGTTAATTCCACTCTATCAGCTATGTCAATGGATAACTTATATATTTCACCGCCACCAATAATAAATGGTTGATTATCTTTTTCAGCAACTTTTAATGCCTTTTCCAATGAGTTTACAACTATCGCGTTTTCTGCTTTATAATCTGATTTTCGAGTTATAATTACGTTAGTTCTGTTTGGAAGAGCTTTTGGCATTGATTCAAAAGTTTTTCTTCCCATTATAACAAAATGTCCTTTTGTTAAATCTTTAAAGTGTTTAAGATCATCACTTAAATGCCAAATTAATTTATTGTCTTTTCCAATAATATTATTCTCACTTGCTGCCGCAATTAAGGTAACTGTGTTTTTTGGATTATTTTGTGAAAATAATTGAGATTCTGCAATCATTCTAGCTTCTTTTTCAAGTTCAGTTTTTATATCAGCAATTTTAATTTGTTGTTTTTCTACCAATTTTTTCATTTGCTTTTTTTCCCATTCTTTACCCATAAATTTATTTGTTACGTAGACATTAAATAAGTGAAACAAAAAAAGAACAAACCATACTGAACATATCCAATATGACCAGGGATAATTAAATAAAACAATTTCTTTTTTGAACTCAAATATTAAATTAGATGTTAATAAAGAGATAATGCTTATAATCATTAAAGAGAAATGAAAAAACAATCTTCTTTTAGACTTTATTCTACTTTGAGCGTATTCAATTAATGCAATTTGATCTTCACTAATGTCAGAACTATTATTATTTTTAAATAGCATAATTGTAAATTGAGGTACAAAAATAATATTTTAAATCACATTATTAATTTTTATAATCATTATCAATGAAATTTCCTGCATTAGAAAATAAAATATATCTAGATACTGCTAGATCTGGACTCATGTATAATGAATTACTTAGTTGGAGAAAAGAACATGAAATTGATTTTTTAAAAAGAGGAAGTCAATTTAGATCAAATCATGAGATGTTGTTAGAAAAAACTAGAACTGAAATAAATAATTTTTTAGGATCTAATAATTTGACTACGTTTCTTGTTCAAAATTTTTCGATTGGTTTAAGTCTATTGCTTAATTCTATTAAATCCGAAAAATCTGTTTTGATTGTAAAAGATGATTACTCAAGTATAATAAATCAAGTTTTATGCTCAGGTCTAAAATATAATTTTGTAGACAATAATTATGATGTAGAAGCTCAAATTCTAAAGGGAATAAATAAATATAACCCTGATGTATTTATTTTTTCCATAGTCCAACATATAGATGGTACTTTGATTGATTTAGCCTTTATTAAACAAATTAAAAAAGACTTTCCCCAAATTTTGATTATTGCTGATGGAACTCAGTTTTGTGGAACGCAGTTTTTTAATTTTCAAAGTTCAAAAATTGATGTTTTAATTAGTAGCGGTTACAAATGGATGTTGGGTGGATATGGCAATGGTTTTATTTCTTTTAATCATAGATGTCAGAAATCTCACTTTAAAATAGACCATCAACAATTTGTAAATTTATTTGAGCCTGGACATCACGATACTTTAAATTTTGGTAGTTTACTTTTTTCTTTAATCAAGATATCAAATTTTGGATTAGATGAAATAGAAAAAAAAATTAATTCACTTTCAATTTATGCTTTAGAAAAACTTAAAAGAAAAAAATTACTGACTTCTAAAATCATTAAAAGATCGACACATTCAAATATTTTTAACATCAAGGGCGATAATAAATTATATCAACAACTTCTTTCAAAAAACGTGATTTGTTCTCAGCGCGGAGATGGAATAAGAATCAGTATTAATTTTTATAATACTAAGCAAGAGATAGACTACTTTTTATCTCTTGTATAAACTTATTCTAATACAGTAAAAGTTGATATTCCAGAATCCGAAGACGTTCCGTGATTATCTTTTGTGACTACTCTCCAATAATATACTCCAGGTGTGTTTAAAGAAACAGTTCTTTTTCTAGCCCCATAATTAGAAATAATTTTTTTTGTAGCCGGACTATCTTCGTCTTGATCTAGAAATAAGTCAAAGCTGTGAGTGTCATTAGCATCAATATCTGAAAATGACCAAGACAACGACACACTACCAGAACTAACAGATGATCCAGGTTTAGGTGTTAAAATTTCAGCTGGAAATGGCGCATGATTTTTTAATGCTTCACCTGATAAATAAAATTTCCATTTATCACTTTCCGCTACAAAACTTGTTGCGTTGGTTGAAATAACTTGCCAAGAATATGGAAATCCTTTTGTTAAAGTAATCTCAACAGAAGTTGAGGTAGTCGTATTAGTGATTATTTCGCTGGTAAGTAAATTTTTAATATTAATTGTATATGAAGTAGTGTTTTCGGATGAGTTCCATTCGAATTTTACTGCATCAACTTCTAAACATTCTGTATTATTAGCAGGCTTGCTTAGAACGGCTTTTGAAGGTTTTTGTGGTGTAGGTGGTGGATCAACCGGACCACCTCCGCCTCCTTCTCCTTCTGCACTTCCGCCGCATGAGATTAATAAAATGCTTATAAAATATACTGTAGATAATAAATTTTTTTTCATTACTCTCTAATTACTTTTATTGATTTATTTACTGTTTTTGAATCGACTTGTAATATGTAAACGCCCGATTTCATATTAGAAAAAGGTACACTTACAGATCTGTTATAAGGAACTTTGTCATCTTTTGTCCATATAACTCTTCCAGAAATATCAAATAAAGTCATATTGATATTATCATCATTACCTCCAACCCAAAGCTTAGATGAATCATCAGCTGGGTTAGGACTAAATAAAATATCTTCGGAAATAAATATTGTCTCCTCGAAAACACCTTGACATTCTAAGTTAGTTGTTACTTTAATTGTATTAAATCCAGCCTCTAACGGTAAGTCTATACTACTTTGTGTAGTTTTAATTAAAGCTCCGTTAAGTATTATATTATAACTTTCACTTCCTGCAAGATTTAGTAAGACCTGTCTATCGTCTCTATTGATACTAGTTAAAACACTTAAATCTACGGGTTCTTCAATATTAAGATTGTAACACTGTTTGTAATTCGGGAAACTATCATTGGTTAAACAAAGCTCGTAGTTTGCAGCTTGTAAGCCAGACAATTGCCAGGTTTTAGCGTCAATTATTTCAGGTGTAAAATTAAACCCACTTAAATTACTAGTTATAGAAACTGTGAATGGTGTTTCGAAATCTCCTTTTATTGTAAGATCTATTAATCCATTGTTTGATGACCTACATACTTCGTCTGTGTAAAACAAAGTGAATGTATCGTTGGGAACTGGATTTGGATCACAAACATCTCCAATATCATCTCCATCATAATCTTCTTGTTCAGGATTGTAAGTGTTTTCACAATTATCTTCACTATTTTTAATTCCATCATTATCGTAATCGTTTGAAAGTACTTCTAGATTAATTCCAACAGATTCAATAGTTTGTCCAGCTGCAGTAGCATTAATTATTAATGGGTAACTTTTAGCTTCTGCATCATTGGATACAGTTACTTCAATTGTAAGCTCGCCATCACTATTAATTGTGACAGGGTTTGAAGGGGAGTAAGACAAACTACTATTTTCAGGGAGACCGTCAACAGAAAATGTAGTTTCAAAATCATAATTTGAAAAAACTCTGTGTTTCACGACAAAAGAGCCAGTCTCACCTTGACCAACGGTCAACTTTGCTTCGGGTGTGCTTAATTGTAATAATGGGCCGTCTGATGAAAAATAAGATGAAAAAACTCCTCTTCCATATGTGGAAGCAAATACTTTATAGTCATCTCTCATATCAAGATCAGTAACTCTTACATTACTCATTCCATTAAAAGCAGAATTCCATTTAGGAGACTCATCGTTAAAGTTTTTGGTATACCAAACCCCCAAATCAGTTCCAACTATTACTTCACTTAATACAATTGGATTTTGTAAAATTGCTCTTACAGGAATATCGGGAAGACCACCATTGTTTACATCACCTTCTTTATTTGACCACGTTTCTCCTCCGTCATTAGAATAAAATATATTTTTAACAGCATAATTATGGAAAGTAACAAAAATTTCATTTTCTGAAAGACCAAACTCAATATCAGAAACACTTCCAAGAAATTGATTTCCTGTAATATTTGTATAAACTGGACTTGCAGTATTTGCATTTTCTGCTTTAATTACTACTCCGTTTTCTAAACCTATCATTAAAGTGGATGAGTTTGTTGTGTGAGGAGAAACTGTTAGCGCAGAAACATTTGCAGTCATCATGCCACTTTGAAGTGTTCGACTTGGTGCGTTAGTATTTTTATCTGCTTCAGCGAAGTTATCCCAATCGTAATAAGCTTTTATTTCAAAATTTGAACCAGTATAATTAGAGTAAATAATTCCATAATTTGAATCTAATGCTTGAACATTAATAAAATCTCCATTACTGCCACTTTCGTTGTTAATGTTAAAATTGCTATCACTTTTAAAATCATAAGCTTCTACAGAATTGTTATATACATAATTTGCAATAAAATAAGGTTTGTCTAAATTTTGAGAGAACATTGAAGCTGCTCCATCTCCACCAGAAACATCAATACTTGATGTTATTTTATTTTCTCTATCAGTTTGAAATTGAGTTCCATTATCTTGAGCACCTGCAAGAAAAACATCTGTCATTCCTGTGACAACCTTATTTCTTGTAGTCCAACTAGAAAGATCTTTTCCAGTAATTTGTTTATTTAAATCTTTAAACATTTCAGATGGAGCAACTCCAATAGTATAAAATTGAGAAGTTACATAGTTAAAATTTCTTGAAGATATTTCTTCAGCTGATCCATTGGATTGACTAAAATAAATACCACCATCGTTTCCAAATATTTTTTTAGAAGAATCGTAATTTCCAAAAGCCATGTTGTGCTGATCAGCATGAGCAAATTGTTGACCAAAACCATTGTACCAATGCGTGAATTGTTCCCATGGATTTGCAGTTGCATTTTCCGCACCGGTTGTGGATTTAAACAAATCAATACCACCTGCAAATATAGTTTCAGGGTTGTTAGGATCAGATTCTATCATCAAATCATAAAAAGATTGCCCTCTAGTAAAATCATCAGCTTCAATGTTTCCATCGGCATCATTAGGTAATGTAAGTGGAGTAGGTGCGGTAGCAAATTGATTTGTAGATTTAATGATTGTTACAGGATTTTCTGCAGCTAAAGCATAAATATCTCCGTTTGAAGCAATTTCAAGTTCAGTTCTTCGCGCTGTGTCTGCACCATCATTGTATGTAATAGTATGTTTAACACTAAATGCTGTTATATCCGAATTAGCGACTAAAATAGTTCCTCCACCTGAACCTCTGTGATTACTGGTTGTTGAAGCCCATAACTTATTATCAGGCGCAAGTTCTAAATCCATTGGTTGGTATTGATAAACACCATCATTTATTCCAAAAGGAACTTTATCCCACGATGCAGCAGCATCACTAGATTTCCATATTCCATAATCGTCAACTCCAAAAAGATGATTAGTA
>CAJQMK010000010.1 GCA_905479415.1 uncultured Flavobacteriaceae bacterium
GCTTAATTGCGGGTTTTTTTATTTAAGAAATGGATATAATAAACATAACTTACATATGGATCTTGATAGCTTTAATAGTTTTACCAATAAACTTAATATACAAAGCTCCTTACGGAAAACATTCAACTAAAAAATGGGGTAAATCCATAGACAACAAAACAGGTTGGATATTAATGGAATTGCCGGCACTTTTAACCTGTCCTTTAATTTATTTTACAATTTCAGAGGAAATAAATTTAAACGTAGTGTTTATTGTTTTGTGGATTACACATTATCTTAATAGAACCGTAATATATCCTTTAAGAATAAAAACAAAAGGTAAAAAAATTCCAATTGCCATAGTAGCTTCAGCATTCTTCTTTAATATGGTAAATGGTATTTTAAATGGATATTTCTTAACATTATTACAATTTGAATCTATTTCAGAGCTCTATTTAATTTTAGGATTTATAATATTTATTATTGGATTTTATATAAATATTTCCTCAGACAACTTACTCATTAAATTAAGAACTAATCAAAAGGGTTATGTTATACCTAATGGTAAACTATTTAATTATGTTTCGTGTCCTAATTTCTTTGGAGAAATAATTGAATGGTTAGGATTTGCAATAATGACATTAAATCCTGGATCTTTATCGTTTTTAATATGGACTATTTGTAATCTAATTCCAAGATCAAAAGCACATCATAAATGGTATAAAGAGAATTTTGAAAATTATCCTAAAAAAAGAAAAGCGGTTATCCCCTACTTATTATAAATTAAAAAAGTTTTTCAGAGTAAATCATATAAATTGTCAACAATGCAAAAATTGAAGCAAAAAAAACTGCTCCAGCTGCAACATCTTTAATAAACCCAATTTTTTTGTTATGATCAGGATGAATAAAATCAGCTAATTTTTCAATAGCAGTATTTAAAGATTCTGCACATAACACTAAACAGATTGCTAAAATCTGAAATAACCACTCAATATCAGAAATTTCAAAATAAAAACCAGCTACTATAAAAAATAGAGCAATAATAGATTGTGCCTGAATTGAATGTTCGGTTTTTAACAATAAAAACGCACCTTTAATTGAATAAAAAATTGCTTTAGTTCTTCCAGTTATAAATTTCAACATAATAATTAATAGACTTCTAATATAAAATAAATTTCATAAGTAACTTGGTATGGTTATTGAACTTTATTTTATATGAAAAAATATATTCTTCTCCTGATTATAACTAATATTAGTTTTAGCTATTCACAGATAGACCCTTTAGATGTTGAAATAGTAAGAGATAGCTTTGGGGTTCCTCATATATATGGAAAAACTGATGCAGATGTTGCCTATGGTCTAGCTTGGAGTCATGCAGAAGATGATTTTAAAACTATTCAACAAGGTTATTTGGCCGGAAACGGATTATTAAGCAAACATATCGGTATTAAAGGAGCTGGAGCAGATTTCTTAACACAACTAATTGAATCTAAAGAAACTGTAGATAGATTATTTAATACCCTTGATTCTGATTTTGTTAAAATTATTGAAGCTTATTCACAAGGACTAAATAAATATGCAGAAACACATCCAAATGAAATACTAGAAAAGAAGTTATTTCCTATCACTCCCAAGAAAATGACCGCCTATTCTTTTCTTCAGCTTTTTATAGCTAACGAAGCTGATAAGCTTGTATTATCAATTATAAACAATAAAGTCCCAAGGGAAAATCCATTTAAAGATGATATTAAAGGATCTAATACTTTTGCTTTTAATTCAAACAAAACAGGAAATAATGAGACTTACTTAGCAATAAACACTCACCAACCCCTTGACGGTCCAACATCTTGGTATGAAGCGCATTTAATTAGTGAAGAAGGTACTAATATCATTGGTGCTACGTTTGCAGGTGCGCCATGTTTATTAATTGGAGCTAATAAAAACTTAGGATGGGCTCACACTGTAAATTACCCAGATAAATCTGATATTTTTGAATTAGAAATGCATCCAACCAAAAAATTAATTTATTTGGTTGACGGAGAAGAGTTGAAACTTGAAAAGAAAAAAGCATCTGTTTATGTCAACATATTGGGTATTGATATTAAAATAAAAAGAAAGTATTACACTAGTATATTTGGGCCAACATTAAAAAATGAATCCGGATATTATTCTGTAAGAACTCCATCTCTTTATAACATTAAAGCCCTTCAACAGTGGTGGAAAATGAATAAGGCAAACACATTTGATGAGTTTTATGAAATATTAAAAAACAGAAATTTACCTGGATATAATATTGGTTATGCTGATAATCAAGGTAATATATTTTACATTTCAAACGGAATTATTCCTGTAAGAAATGAAAAATTTAATTGGAGAAACGTAGTGCCTGGTAATACAAGAGAAAATCTTTGGACAGATTACTATAAAATCGAGGAACTTCCGCAGGTATTAAACCCTAAATCAGGTTTTGTGTATAACGCTAATCATAGTCCGTTTAAATCAACATCAATTGATGAGAATCCAAAAGAAAATGATTTTTCCAAAACAATGGGATACCCTACTTACGACAACAATAGAAGTACTAGATTGTTTAATCTTATCAATTCACATGAAAAAATTGATTACGCTACTTTTAAAAAAATAAAATACGACAGAACATTCCCCACACCTTTTAATTATAATTACATTGATTTGAATGTACTTTTTGAGTTAGAACCAAGTGAATACCCAGAATTGAAGAATTTAATTGAAACCATTCAAAACTGGGATAGATCTACTGATGCTGATTCTTATGGAGCAGGATCTTATGGGATTTTTTATTATTTATTTGGTAAAAAGTATTTTAATCTTCTACCTAATGACAAGGTAGCAACAAAACAAATGATCATTTCTTGTTTAATTGACACTAAAGAAAAAATGATTAAAGATTTTGGTTCTATTAATGTTAAACTTGGTGAATTTCAAAAGCTTGTCAGAGGAAATAAAGAAATCCCTATTTATGGTCTTCCCGATGTTTTAACCGCAATGAGAGGTGTTGACCATAAAAATGGCCAAATCAAAGTAACTCATGGAGAATCTTATATTGAATTAGTGAAATTCACAAAAAACAGTACTGAAATTGAATCTGTAATTTCATATGGAAGCAGTGATCATGAAAGTTCAGAACACTATTCAGATCAAATGGAAATGTATTCAAAATTTGAAACAAAAAAAATGACATTTGATAAAAATGATATTTATAAAAATGCTAAGAAAATATATCACCCAAATTAAAATTTCTTGTATTTTTAAGCATGAAATTTAATTATCTATATATTATATTAATATTAACTATGTCTAGCTGTAACAACTCTAATAAAAACGATTCAAAAGTAATTGAAGGTAAAATTATTCATAGTGTGTATTTTTGGTTAAATAACCCTGATGATAAAAATGATATTGAAACTTTCGAAACAGCTATAAAAAAACTCATGAAAAATAGTCAGTATGCAAACAAAATGCATCTTGGTAAGCCTGCTGTTACTGAAAAAAGAGAAGTAATTGATAATTCTTACAATTATTGTTTAATATTTACTTTTAATACTTACAAGGATCAAAGAATTTATCAAGATGAACCGGCTCATTTAATTTTTATTGGAGAAGCAAAACATTTGTGGAAAAAAGTGTTAGTGTATGATTCGATTCAAGAAGCTATTTAATACTATCTAAAGCTTTTTGATAAGTCTTTTCATATAGTGGCACTATATTATTAATATCGTATTCCATAGCCTTTAAAAAAGCTTTGTTTTTGAAATTTTCTAGACTTTTTCTGTTACTTAAAATAGATATTGCTTTTTTTGACATTTGCTCAACATCATCAAAATTTTCAACATAACCAGTTTCGCCATTAATATTAATTTCAGGAAGACCACCTGCGTTTGACGAAACAACTGCTACTTTGGAAGCCATAGCTTCTAACGCTGCTAAACCAAAACTCTCGGCAGAAGAAGGTAATAAAAATAAATCCGAATGACATAAGTTTTTTTCAACTTGATTTGTATTTCCCAAGAAATCTACTAAATGAGAAATTCCTAACTCATTACATAAATCTTCAGCTAAAGATTTATCAGGACCCTCTCCTATCATTAACAATTTTGCTTCTAATTCTTTTTGAATATTATAAAAGATTTTAATGACATTAGCTATATTTTTAACTGATCTAAAGTTGCTTACATGAGAAATAATAAATTCTTTTGACTGAACAGGGTTCTCATGCAAGCATAAATCTTGTTGTAGGATATACTTATTTATATCGATAAAATTTGGAATTACTTCAATATTTTTTTTAATATCAAATTGATCTAATGTGTCTTCTTTTAGACTTTTCGATACACAAGTAACTATATCAGACTTATTAATACTAAAAGTTACAGCGGTTTTATATGAGGGATGATTACCAACTAAAGTAATATCAGTTCCGTGAAGTGTTGTAACTATTGGGATATTAATTGATTGCTCTTTTAACATTTTTTTTGCCATATAGGCTGCATACGCATGCGGGATTGCATAATGAACATGTAAAACGTCAATACTATTTTTTTTAACTACATCAACAAGTTTAGTTGATAAAGCAAGTTCATATGGGACAAAACTAAATAATGGATAATCTGGCACAGTAACTTTATGGAAATATAATTTCTTATTTAAATCAATTAATCTAACGGGTTTCTTATATGCAATAAAATGGACCTCGTGACCATGATCAACTAGAGACATTCCTAATTCAGTTGCCATAACACCACTTCCTCCAAAAGTTGGATAACAAACAATAGCTATTTTCATTTTCATTATTTTAAAGAATCATAAATAATTCTTTGAATTTCTGTTCTAACATTATTATCAGAAAGCTTGCTATTATTCATTGATGGAAAAGTTCTATTAGAAAGAAAAACATAAACAATATTATTTTCAGGATCTCCCCATACATATGTCCCAGTAAAACCTGAATGCCCAAAACTAGACATTGGAACGCATCCACAAGTAGGAGAACTATCATCAATTTGTGGTTTGTCAAAACCTAAGCCTCTTCTATTTCCATCATCACAATAATAACAAGTGTTAAAATAATCAATTGTTGATTTAGAAAAAAATGTTTTTGAACCATATTTTCCGTTCTGAATATACATTTGCATAATTTTAGCAACATCGTTTGAATTTGAAAAAAGACCAGCGTGACCTCCAATGCCACCTTGCATTGCTGCGCCCATATCATGAACATAACCAACAATAGTGTCTTTTCTAAAATAATTATCAATTTCAGAGGGAACAATTTTTTTATTATTAAATAATTCTAACGGATTGTAGGTTGTATAGTTTGCGCCTATGCTATCTAAGATGGTTTTTTTAAGTAACTTATCTAAACTAGTGTTATATTTTTTTTCAAGAAAATATTTAAAAAAATAATAAGGTAAATCGCTATATAGATATGATTTGTTTTGTGAAAGTTCACTATTTATAATTCTCTTATTAATAGTATCTAAAAAAGAATTTTTAAGAAAAAGGTTTCTGTTTACAGAAATAGAATGTTTATTGTTTTTTTTTTACTGTAAAAACTACTTAAAGGATCATGATTTATAGAATCCAAAGTTTCCTTATAAAAAGGAATCCAAGGATATAAACCAGATTGATGAGCAAGCATTTCTTTTAACAATAAATTCCTTTTATCCACCAAATTTAAATCTGGAATAATGTCAGACAATGTTGATTCTTCATCAATAGTCTTATTTTCAAACTCATTCATAAGTAATGGAACTGATGACAAAATCTTAGTAAGAGAGGCTAAATCATAAAGATTATCCCAATCAATTAGTTCATTTTTATCATAGGTTTTATAACCATAGTTTTTATTGAAAATCACCTTACCATTCCTTGAAATAAGGATCTGAGCTCCAGGTGTCATCTTTTTTTCTATAGCATCCTTAATAAACGAATCAATAGAGTTTAACTTATCTAAATCAAAGTTTAAACTACTAGGTGATCCATAACTTAATCTGTCTAAGGTTTTTGTTGTTATTGATGTATGAACAGGGTAGTTTTCGTTTATAGAGACTGGAAGTTTACCCAGAGCAGGTAATGCTCCAAAAATAATTTGAGCAGATTTATTTTGAGCAGTAACGTTATTTTGATAAGAGACTAAAATTGAAGAAATATTAGTCATATCAACATCCATTAAAGCATAAGGTTTTGCAAAAACATTTAAAATTACATTCTTGTTCTTAGAAAGAAGTTCGAGTGTTTCTCTTTCTGATTTACTAAACTTATATGGATCAAAAGGGCTCTTGTTAGATTTATGAAAACCTACGATAACAGTTTTGTAAGGTTTTAATGTTCTAAGCAATTCAGCTTTTGAATCGTATTCGACTTTATCAACCTTAGTGTAATGGTTTAACATTTTAAAAAACTCATCTGAACTAGAATCTCCCATCTCTAAAAAAGCAATTTTTGATGAAACATCTTTTAATGGAAGAATGTCTTTGTCATTTTTTATTAATGTAATAGATTTTTCTGTTATTTCTTCAAACAATAACTTATCAACATCACTATTCATATCCTCAACTATATTGTCCAAAATAACTTTATTATTTTGGTGAAGACCTGCTTTATATTTAGCCATCAATATTTTTTTAACAGAATACTTTAATCTTTTTTCAGTTATAATTCCGTTATTTATTGCATTTTTAATGCTTTTAGTGCTTTCATCTAAATCATCAGGCATAAGTAAAATATCATTTCCAGCTAATAACGCACTAACGTCAGCAGATTGATTTTTATTAAAATCAACTACCCCTTTCATATCCATAGCATCTGTAATTACTAAACCTTCAAATTTTAATTTCTTTTTTAAAAGTTTAGAAATAATATTCTTTGATAAAGTTGAGGGCATTTTGGGCTCTTTTTCTAAAGATGGAACTTCCATATGAGCAACCATTACACTTGATAAATTATTGTCAATTAATTTTTTATATGGAAACAATTCCACTTCATTTATTCGTTTAGCTGAAAAGTTAATTGTAGGCAAAGTTTTGTGAGAATCAGTAGATGTATCTCCATGGCCAGGAAAATGCTTGGCTGAACCCATTATTCCCTCTGATTGCATACCCATTAAATATGATAATGATTTGTTTGTAACACTAAACTTATCTTCTCCAAATGATCTACTACCAATGATTGGATTGTTAGGGTTTGTATTAATATCAGTCACTGGGGCAAAATTAATGTGAACTCCGATTCTTTTAGCGTGAACTCCGATTCTTTTTCCAACATTGTATATTAATGATTCGTTATTTACGGCTCCAAGAGTCATATTGTAGGGAAAAGAAAATGCATCATCTAATCTCATACCTATACCCCACTCAGCATCCATACCAATAAGTAAAGGTACCTTTGAAATTGATTGAAATTCATTGGTGTATTTAGCTTGATCCTTTATGTTTCCTAAAGAAAATATCAATCCTCCGAGATGATTTTTTTTAATTATAGAGGAAACTTCCTTCATTTTTTCAGGACCCTGTTTAGTTGCCACCCAAATTGTAAACAATTGACCTATTTTTTGATCAATTGAAAGAGAATTGTATACACTATCAACCCAGATTTCTTGTTTAAGCTTGTCTTTAGTTAATAGGGGATTTTGTGAAAAAGAGAAAACAGAAAATAAAAGAAAAAATAAGAATGTTTTTAAAAAATTCATTTTAAAGTAATATTTAATGAAATTAAAAAAAATAAAATTTATGCTGAAAATTTTTAGATAAAAGTAAACTTATTGCCTATTAAAAAAATCTAGAGTGCCAACTTTTTAAGGCTGGAACTTCCCAATTATTGTTATAGTCTTCGATATCTACTACAAGATTATTAAAAACAATTGTATTTTTTGAAACTGATTTATTTTTAATTAAAATTTTAAATTCTACAATAGATTTATAAGAAATATAATCACCTTGTTTGAAAGCAACATTCATTTTATCGAGCAAGTTTAGACCGTAATCTTTTTCGATTTTCTGAATAAAATGAACACAAGAGTCAATAGAGCAACCAGATGCTTTTGTAGATTTTTCATTTAAGGCTATAATCAAAAATCTATTGTATTTTATTTCAAAACTAGATTTTAAATCATCACCATGAGCAGTCCAATTTTTTAAAAATTCTGTAAGTTTTGTTTTAATTTTTATAAGATCTTGATCTAGAATTTTCTTGTCGGATTGATAAATCCAAATTCTTGATCCCAAGGGCATTTCATTAAAAGGAAGTATCATAAATCTGAGGCCTTATTAATTAGCTCAGCAATGTCTAAAACTTCAATTTCATCTTCTTTCTTTTTGTTTTTAATTCCATCTGAAAGCATTGTATTACAAAATGGACAACCAGCAGCTATAATGTCAGGCTTAGTTTCAAGGGCTTCTTCAGTCCTTTTTATATTAATTTCTTTATCTCCTTTTTCGGCATCCTTAAACATTTGTGCTCCACCTGCACCACAACAAAGTCCTTTTTGTTTACAACTCTTCATTTCAGAAAGTTCAATATCAAGTTTTTCTAAAACATTTCTAGGTGCTTCATAAACATTGTTAGCACGTCCTAAATAACATGGGTCATGAAATGTTATTCTTTTTCCTTTAAAAGTTCCTCCTTTGACAGAAATCCTACCATCATTTAATAGTGATTTAATAAACTGAGTATGATGCATAACATCATATTTTCCACCAAGTTCTGGATATTCATTTTTAAGGGTGTTAAAACAATGAGGACATGTAGTTACTATTTTTTTTATGTTATAACCATTTAGAACTTCAATGTTGGTAAGTGCCTGCATCTGGAACAAAAATTCATTTCCTGCTCGTTTAGCAGGATCTCCAGTACATCCTTCTTCACTTCCAAGTACGGCAAAAGAAACATTTGCTTGATTTAAAATATTTGCAAATGCTTTTGTTATCTTTTTTGCTCTTTCATCAAAACTACCGGCACAACCAACCCAAAACAAAATTTCAGGTGTTTTACCTTGAGAAATTAATTCTGAAAATGTATGAATTTCTATTTTTTTCATAATTATTCATGTTGACCATCGTCAAACACTTCAATGGTTACTTTTTTATCAACTAAGTCGGTAAATTTACCATTATATCTTGTGGCTTTTACTAAATGATTATCTATCCAATGATAATTACCTCCTCTTGGTTTTCCCATTACCATGCCGTGAAATTTAAATCCGTGTTTATTAAGCCAGTTTTCTGTGACTTTTCTATGTTCTTCAATTCTTGACGTAAAAAAACAAATAATATGACCTTCATCATACCATTTATTTAAAGTAATTAAAGCGTCAGGATAAACATTAGCTGTTGCCATTCTTTCAGGTTCCTCGTTTGGAATATCGTCACATATAGTACCGTCTATATCAATTAAATAATTTTTGATTCCCTCAGGTAGAATCGGACTTATATGCTCACCATCTTCAATTTTTTCACTAAGTAATTTGTCAACGTCTTCTTGTTTCATTTATATATATTAAAATTAAATTTCATTTTTCCAGTTAAGTTTATCCATTTGGTTAAATGGCCACGGTGCTCCATTGTTTTCAATATTGGACATCATATTATTTAGTTCAGAGGGAGCATCTGATTTTTCCATGACTAAATACCTTCTCATATCCATTATTATGGATAAAGGATCTATTCCAATTGGACATGCTTCAACGCAAGCATTACATGATGTACAAGCCCATAATTCTTCCTTCAAAATATAATCACTAAGTAATTCTTTACCATCACTTTTAAACTCGCCGTTGTTATTATCAATATTTCTACCAACTTCTTCCGTCCTGTCTCTAGTGTCCATCATAATTTTTCGTGGAGAAAGTTTTTTACCAGTTTGATTTGCAGGACATTCGCTTGTACATCTTCCGCATTCTGTACATGTGTAGGCATTTAGTAATTGAATTTTTGATAAATCAAAAACATCAGAAGCACCAAATTTAGAAATTTCGGAAGATGAAGTTGAAGCGTAGGGATCTATACTTGGATCCAGCATCATTTTAACTTCATTAGTTACTGATTTTAAATTTGAAAATTTTCCTTTTACATTCAAATTTGCAAAGTAAGTGTTTGGAAATGCTAATAGAATATGAAGGTGTTTTGAATAATATAAATAATTTAAAAAACATAAAATTCCAATAATATGCAGCCACCAAGCAGATCTTTCAATAACAAAAACAACATTAGAAGACAAGCCATCAAAAAGAGGTAATAAGTACTGACTAACTGGGAAGGACCCAGCAGAAGCATAATTAAACTCAGGAGCATTTTGTTGAATCCATAAGTCTGCACCATTCATTGTTAAAAATAATCCCATTAAAATTATTTCTACATAAAGAATAATATTAGCATCATTTTTTGGCCATCCTTTCATTTCAAGACTAAGAAACCTTTTAATACTCAACATGTTTCTTCTTATCCAAAAAACAATTACTGATACAATTACCAATAATGCAAATATTTCAAAAAATGCTATCAAAAAATTATAAAAAGACCCCAGTAATGGAGCAAACACTCTATGAGTACCAAGAACACCATCAACAATAATTTCAAGTAATTCAATATTAATAACTAAAAACCCGACGTATACTACTATATGCAATAAACCCACAACTGGCTTATCTATCATTTTAGATTGTCCAAAAGCAATTCTAAGCATCTGAACTAATCTAGTTTTTTTATTGTCAGTTCTATCTATTGAAATTCCGAGATTTATATTTCTGTATATTTTTCTTACATTTTTGCTAAACAAAAATATGGCAAAACAAAAAACAATAACAAAGATTATATTAGGAATAAATGAAATCAAAGATTAGTTTTTATTTGATTGAAAAGGTTTGTTTTTTTTTCCAAAAACTGAGAAATGAATATATCTTTTAGGATTAAGCCTAATATCTTCAAGTAAAAGATCAATAGATTTAGAAGCGTCGTTCAAATTATTGAATAACGAATCATTTGAAATTAATTTAGAAATTGATCCATTCCCATTGTTTATATTATCTAAAACAGATGCTAAATTATCAGATGATGATTTTAAATTACTTAAAGTCAATTCTAAATCACTAGATTTTATTGTACTAGAAATTGAGGCAAGGTCACTTGAAATATCATTAATATTTTCAATAGAGTTGTTTATACTGCTTTTGTTTGACTTTACAATAGATTTAATCAAAGCGCTAGTTTCTTTTAAATCTGTAATTGTTTCTGAAAAATCAGAAACACTTGTTCTTAGATTAGCTCTTGTTGGATCATCAAAAACTAAATTAATTTTTTCTAAAACATCATTAGCACTTAGTATCATTGTTTCAATGTTTTCTTGCAAAGGAGTAAGTTTTTCATTTACAAGTTCTGTTAAACCAGGTGCAACTGATGACTTTAAAGTGTCTAAAGAAACTGCCACTCTACTATTATCCATTGCTGGAATGATTGCAAGAGCCTTTCCTCCTATTAGGCCCGTTTCATAAATTTGTGCTAAACTATTAACTGAAAATTTTATATCGTTCTCTACTCTAAATTTAACAAGTAAACTATTATTTTTAAAAAAGGATATATCTGTAATACTTCCAACAGGAAATCCATTAACAGTAACAGGTGTTCCATTAACAACTCCCTCAACATCATCGTAAATGGAGTAAAATGTTCTGTCACTCACAAAGATATCATTTGATTTCAGATAGCTAAAGCCGAAAATAAACAATCCAATTCCTATGATAACTAATAATCCTGTTTTTATTTCGTTTTTATTTTTCAAGTTGTAAATTGATTTAATCAAAGTTATGAATTATTTCATCAAAATTTAATTTTTATAAGAAGATAAATATTCTTCTATTGTAATACTTTTATCATTTTTAAAAGCAACGATTAACGCATCTTTATAGCCGCTTTTAACTGCCCTTTTTAACATTAACTTAGCTAAAGTATAATCCTTAGTCTTTTCAAAATAGTATCGATATGTATTATTATTTTTTAAGTAACTAAGATTTCCTAGGCCTTTAAAATTATATGATTTTAAAGGAACTTTTTTTGAACTTGAAGCTATTTGGATTTTTAAAAAATAATTATCAGTATAATTTTTGTCTAAATCGCTAAATAATTCACTATCATTTTTAATTACTTCAGAGCTAATTGAGTTTCTATATCTCAAAATTCCTTTTGCTATTGATTTAGACATTTCTGCTTGACCTTTTTTAGAATTTAAATAAGCTCCCTCTTTTTTGTTAGTTAAAAATCCTGTTTCAACTAAAACACTAGGCATATATGTATATTTTAATACGATAAATCCAGCTTGTTTCACTGTTCTGTTTTTCCTTTTTAAATCAGAAACAAATGCTTTTTGAATTAAATCTGCTATAACTATACTTTGATCTAGATAATCTTCCTGCATAAGAACTAAACTTATTACAGATTCTGGTGAATTAGGATCAAACCCATCGTATTTTTGTTCGTAGTTTTCTTCTTTAAAAATCACTGAATTTTCTTTTTTTGCAATTTCAAAGTTTCTTTGATTTGCATGTAAGCCTAATACAAAAGTTCCTGCTCCGTAAGCATTTGAGGAGTGAGAATCGCAGTGAATAGAGATAAATAAATCAGCTTTTGCTTTGTTAGCAATTTCAGCTCTTTTAAACAGATTTACAAAAACATCTTTTTTTCTTGTGTATATAACTTTAATATCACTTTGTTTTTCTAATTCATATCCAACTTTTAAAGCTATGGACAAAGCAATGTTCTTTTCATAATATCCATTTCCTCTGTTTCCAGGATCTTTACCACCATGTCCAGGATCTAAAACAACTGTAAAACGATTATTATTCTCTTGAGAATATAAGATACTTACGTTTAAAAAAATTAAACATAATACAGTTAAATTAATAACAAGCTTAATTAAATTTTTCATAATAAATTATCACTTGAAAAATATATGTAATTTTACTACTTAAACGATTTGATCTGTCAACAATAAAAACACATAATTATAATAACATCAAATTAATTTTTATTTTGATAGTATTACTTACTTTTCAAATTAATTATTCACAAGATATTAAGGAAGTTGATAGTCTCAGTTCAAATGATTCTTTGAAGAAAAAACCTTTGTTATTGGGTAAAATAACTAGGAATGCAAAAGGATATATTAAAATTGATAAAAAAAAAGGAAAACTGTATTTATATGATAAGGCTGAACTTTATTATCAAGACACTGAACTGAAAGCTGGAATTATTGTTTTAGATTATAATAAAAATGAAGTGTCAGCTGGAAGAATTAAAGATTCCTCTGGTGCTCTTATTCAACCACCCTATTTCAAACAAGCTGGCAATGAGGTTAATCCAGATTCAATTAGATTTAATTTTGATACAAAAAAAGCATTAATATGGAATTCTAGAAGTGAACAAAGCGGAATGAATGTTGCCGCTTTAGCCACCAAAAAAGAAAACGATTCAGTTTATTTTATAAAAGAAGCCAAAATAACTACCTCAAAAAAAGAAAATCCTGATTATTATATAAGAGTTAGAAAAGGGAAATTCATTCCCAAAAATAAAATTATCGCAGGACTAAGTAATATTTATGTTGCTGATGTACCAACACCAATTTTTTTACCATTTGCATATTTTCCTCTTACTCAAAACAGAGCTACTGGTTTTATTTTTCCAAGTATTGGGCAAAACAATGAAAGAGGGTATTTTATTCAAAACGGAGGGTATTATTTTGCTCCAAGTGATCTTTTTGACGTTACTCTTTTAGCTGATTACTATACAAACGGAAGTTATGGATTTAGAGCTGAATCAAAATATAAGGTAAGGTATAATTATACCGGATCACTAAGCTTAAGGTTTGAAAATTTAATAAACGGAGAAAGAGGACTTCCTGGGTATTCAAAAAATAATATTTACAATATTAGATGGTCACACAGTCAGGATTCAAAATCAAACCCTAATAGTAGATTTTCAGCATCTGTAAATTTAGGAAGTAGTAATTATTTTAGAGAATCAGTGAATCAACTTAACACTCCTAATTTTTTGAACAATACCTTGAATTCCTCTGTTTCTTATTCAAAAACTTTTAGGGGTTATCCCTCAGTTAATTTATCCTTAACAGCTTCACATTCACAAAATACTAGGACTCAAACTGTAAACATGAGTTTACCAACTCTTCAGGCCAATGTTGAAAGAGTTTACCCTTTTGTTAAAAAAAACGGTCAAAAGAAAGGAATTTTAAAAAATATAAATCTACAATACACTGTTAGAGGTGAAAACAGAATTCAAACTTCAGATTCATTATTTTTAAAAAAAGAAATGTTTGACGATGCCAAATATGGCATGAAACATTCCATTCCTATTGGAACTAACTTTAAATTTCTTAAGCACTTAAGTGTTAGTTTAAGTGGAAAATTTGACGAAGTGTGGACTGGACAAACGATAAAAAGAAATAACTTCGATATAATTAATCAAACAACCGGGAAAAAAGATACAATAAAAGGATTTGACAGATTTAACAAGTATAGTTTTAGCGCTAGCCTAGGAACTACTGTATATGGTGTATTTAACTTCAAAGAAGGTAAAAAGATTCAATCTATAAGACATGTTATGAGGCCCTCTGTAACTTATGGAATAAATCCAAGTTTTGAAAAATATTATGACGAATATATTATAGATGCTAACGGAAATACTAGCGAATACACACGTTTTGAAGGTGGATTTTTTGGTACTCCAGGAAAAACCTTTTCTAGTTCAATAGGTTTTGGTTTAAGCAATGTTCTTGAAGCTAAAATAAAAGATAAGGACAGTATGAAACTAGAGCCTAAAAAAATTAAACTTTTAAATAATTTAAATTTTTCAACAAGTTATAATATAGCTGCAGATTCGTTAAAATGGAGTCCAGTAAGAATGACAACATCAACTTCATTATTTGACGATAAATTAGATTTAAATCTTGGTGCAACATTTGATCCATACACAGTTAACGAAAATGGTAGAAGGATAAACACTCTAAATATTAATGATGGAGGCGGATTATTCAGGATGACTAGCGCTAATATTAATTTAGGTTTTTCATATTCAAGTAAAAATTCAAAAAACGATAAATCTAGAGAATCAGATAATTCAAGAAGTGGTGGTAGAAGTGATGATTTATTTGGAAGAGCGAACGATTTTGCAGACAGTTCTTTTGATAATAATGAGGAGGATGAAGATGAAAATAAAGAAGAAGATGAAAAAGGTTTGAAGTTTTATCAGAACCAAATTCCCTGGGACGTAAGAATTGCACACTCATTAACATATTCAAACAATAAAAAACAAAGAGATATTACAAATAATTCATTAATGCTTTCTGCAAATATTGATCTATCGAAAAAATGGAGAATTGGAGGGTCATCTGGTTACGACTTTAAAAACAAGGGAGTAACTTACACTCAACTTAGATTTGAAAGAGACCTGGATAGTTGGAAAATGAATTTTAATTGGGTGCCATTTAGCACTAGAGCATCGTGGTATTTCTTTATAGGAATTAAATCTGATTTACTAAGTGATCTAAAATATGATAAAAGAAGACTACCAGACAAAAGGTTATAAATTAAATTTTCTATTAATTTTAATCTGTTTAATTAGTTTTAATAATTATTCACAATCAAATATGAAAAAAGTAATAAATTCAAAAAATGCACCTGAACCAGTAGGTCCATATAATCAAGCAATTCTAATAGATGGTACCCTTTACCTCTCTGGTCAAATAGCACTAGATCCAAAATCAATGAAGATGGATAATTCCTCAATAGAGAGTGAAACAATTAGGGTTTTAAATAATATCGAAGCAGTACTAAAAGAAGCTAGTTATGATTTTAGTGATATTATTAAAACAACTATATTTTTAACCAATATGGAAGATTTTAACGTTGTAAATGAGATTTACGGAAAAAGATTTGAAAAGGAGTTTGCTCCTGCAAGGGAAACGGTTGAAGTGTCAGGATTACCAAAAAATGCGAAAATTGAAATATCGATTATAGCTAAGAAATAAAGTTATAAACCTTGATGATAAGCAACTAATCCCTCAATTGGCCTTCGTAGCACTTTACCCAACTTCAAGTTTTTTTTATTTATTCTCTTTTCTAGTTCATCTTTCAGATAAAAACCAATTGAACCAACAAAATGCAAATCAACATCCTTACAATTATCAAACTGTCTAATTTGATTTGAAATAAATAAATTAAAACCTTTTTTGATTAGTTTTTTAGAATATTTTAAATCTTTATTTTGAACTAAAAATTTAGCAAATTTTGCTAAGTATGTGTTTGGGTTAGGTTTTTTATACAAATAATCTTTAATAACTTCAGCCTCTAAATTAAATTCTTCTCTGAACTTAGTTTCTAATTCTTTTGAAAGTCTATTAAAATAATAATCTCTTAAAAGTTGTCTTCCAAAATAATTACCACTGGCATCATCCATCAAAACATATCC
>CAJQMK010000011.1 GCA_905479415.1 uncultured Flavobacteriaceae bacterium
TGTTAAATAATAATCTCCTGCTTTTGTTGATCTTACATCAAAAAAATAAGTTCTTCTTCCTGCTCTTAATATTTTAGAATAAATATCATCAGCTGCATTATATTTTTTTTCTTCCATTATACGTTTATTTAAATCAAAAATGAATAAAAAAAATAAACTCACCAAATATTAATTGACATCTTTTTCTTTGGATTGTTTAGTGTATGTATCAAAATATGTCTTCTTTTGTTTCATTAGTTCTTCATGTGAGCCAAAACTTTCAAGATTCCCATTATTAATCACTAATATCTTATCACAATTTTTTGATGTTGATATTCTGTGAGTTGAAATAAAAACAGTTATGCTCTTAGTCGTTTTATTTAAATTATTAATAATATTTTTTTCAGTTTGAGTGTCAACTGCTGATAAACTATCATCTAAAATTAAGATTTTAGGTTTTTTAATTACAGCTCTGGCTATAGCTAATCTTTGTTTTTGTCCGCCAGAAAGATTTACCCCTCTTTCTCCTAATAACGTACTGTATTTATCTTTAAATTGTTCAATATCCTTTGTTAAACCAGCTATTTTAATACTTTCCCTTATCTCTAATTTTGATGCATCTTCTTTTCCAAATTTTAAATTATTCTCAATTGTTTCTGAAAACAAGAATGTAGACTGAGGAACATATCCAATAGATTCTCTGAGAATATTTAAGCTAATTTCACTTATGTTATTTATTCCAATAGAAATACTTCCTTCATCTGGTTCATAAACCCTAGATATTAACTCTAAAATTGTTGTTTTACCTGAACCAACATCTCCCATTACAGCAATACTCTCTCCCTTTTTTACATTAAAAGAAATTTTATTTAATGCTTTTATATTAGTTTCTTTATAACTGTAGGAAACATTATTGAAAGTTATGTCACCATCAACTATTAACTTAGAGTTTTTCTTATTTATAATTTTATTAGGAACATTTAAAAACTCATTAATTCTTTTTTGAGAAGCTTCTGCTTGTTGAATTATTGAAGTAACCCATCCTACTGTTGCTACTGGCCAGGTCAGCATATTAACATAAATTATAAATTCTGCTAAAACACCTAATTCTATTTGACCGCTCATATACTGATTTCCTCCAATATAAATAACTAGTATGTTACTAATACCAATAAGCAAAATCATTAGTGGAAAAAACCATGATTGAACCTTTACTAAAGACATGTTTTTTTCTTTGCTGTCACCAGCAAGTCTTTCTAGTTTTTTATTTGTAAAATCTTCAATAGTATAAGTCTTTATTATTTTAACACCGCTAAAAGCTTCTTGAGTAAATGTTGTTAATTTTGATAAATATTCTTGAACAATTTTACTTCTAATATTTATAATTTTACTTATTTTATAAATAATGATTGAAAGAATCGGTAGAGGTGTTAAAGTGTACATAGTTAGTTTTGGCGCAACACTAAACATGTAAGAAACTACTATTACAAACAAGGTAATTGTATTTATTGTGTACATAATAGCTGGACCAACATACATTCGAACTTTACTTACATCTTCACTAATTCTATTCATTAAATCTCCAGTTCGATTATTTTTGTAAAAATCAAAATCTAGGTTTTGATATTTTTTGTAAATAATATTTTTTAAATCAAATTCAATAAATCTGGAGACATTAATTATCATCTGCCGCATTATAAATGTAAACACTCCAGCAACAAGAGCTGAACCAATAATTAATAAAATATTTATAATTAATCTTTGTTTTAAAACCTCCAAATCAATTGAAGATGAAAGGATATAATTTTCAATTAATGTTATAGAATTGCCAACTAGATTTGGAGCAATTAAAGCAAATATCCTAGCAGTTACAGTTATAAAAAAACCAATTATAAGTTTAATTCTGTATTTAAATAAAAATTTATTTAGAAATTTTAATTCTCTCATTATTAATTGAATTCAAATATACATCAATGTTCATTTAATTCTTTATAATCTTTAGCTTGATTTTGAAAAAATAAAACTAGTTTTGCTCAAAATAATAAAAGTTCTTTTAAATGTTAAACAGACGTCAATTAAGAATAAAAGCTTTGGAAAGTGTTTATGCTTTTGATAAGTCTATAGATAAGAATATTGATTTTCAAATTAGTTATTTTTTAAAATCAAATAAAAATTTTTTTAAGCTATATATCACCTGTTTCTCAATAATTAAGGAATTGCATGTTTTTGCAAATCAATTACATTTAAAAAATCAAAAAAAATATATTAGTAAAGATTCTGATCTATCTCTAATTAAATTTTGTAATAATTTAGTATTAAAACGAATAAGTTCTAACGAATTTATACTAAATAAGACTAAGGATTTGTCTGTTGATTATTGGGAGACTCGATCAGAGCTAATTTCTTCAATTTGGAAAGATATTGTTGAAAGTGATATTTCAATTAAATATTTAAAAGACGAAAACAAAAACTTTGAATTAGATAAGCTTTATCTAACTAATTTGTTTAGAAAAGTAATAGCTTCTAATAAGAAATTATATGATTTTTTTGAAGACACAGAAATTTCTTGGATTAATGATTTACCACTTGTTAATTCTTTAGTTCTGAGCACAATCAAAAACTGTAAAAAATCTTCAAAATCGTTACCTTTAATAACTGATATTTATAAGAACGATGAAGATGCTGAATTTGGTATTAAATTACTCAAATCAGTGATTGATAACAAAGAGATTCTACAAGAACACATTTCCAAAATTACTCATAACTGGGATAACGATAGAATAGCACAAATAGACTTAATATTATTACAAATGTGTTTGGCTGAGTTCTTGTTTTTCAAGTCAATTCCAATAAAAGCTTCAATAAACGAATATTTAGAAATTGCTAAAGAATATTCTAGTAAAAAAAGCAATATATTTTTAAATGGAATATTGGACAAATTATCTAAAGATCTTACTAAAAATGGAACTTTAAAAAAGAATAAAAGAGGTATGCAATAATTTACTATTTTTGAATTAAATTATACAATAAATATGAAACTCAACAAACAAACAATACAAGTATCTTTAACTTCTTTTATGATTGCTTTTGCTATGTCATTTTCAATTACATCATGTGATTCTGATCCTTCAAAAAAAGTTAAGGAAGATAATGTTCAATCAACAAAAGAAAGATTAAAAAATATAGGTGAATTTCCTGTTATAAAATTTGATAAAAAAAATCATGATTTTGGAGAAATAAAAGAAGGTTTAATAGCTGAAACAGAATTTAGTTTTACTAATATTGGTGAATCTGATTTAATAATTTCAGATGCATCAGGTAGTTGTGGTTGTACCGTTCCAGACTATCCCAAAAACAAGCCTATAAAGCCAGGTGAGACTGGTAAAATTATTGTGAAGTTTGATTCCAATAATAGGCCTGGAATGCAAAGAAAAGCTGTAACTTTAATTACAAATACCGCTAAAGGCAAACAAATTCTTAATATTAAATCAATAGTAATTCCTAAATCATAAAAAAATGGATTTAACTAGCTTGTTATTATTTATGGGTGCACTTTTTTTTCTTATGATTGTTGGTCCCATGAGAAAACAGAAAAAAGAAAAAAAATTCTTAACTCAACTCAAAAGAGGGGATAGAGTTATTACTAAAAGTGGCTTACATGGTAAAATTATAGAAATTGTTGATGGAAATGAATCCTGTGTTTTAGAGACTATGGCTGGTAAAATTAGATACGAGGTTTCTGCGATTTCTTTTGAAATGAGTGCTAAATTGAATTCTAAGCCTATAAAAAAATAATTTCACAATTAATTGATATATAAATCAATAATCCGACCATTACTCTTTCGCTTTGATGCGGAGAAAATTCATGATTTTACATTTTTGAGTATAAAGTTATTGAGTTACATACCTTTTGTTTTTTACTTCCTAGAAAAATACTTTAAGGTAAGTGATCCGCTTTTAAGAACTAAGCTTTTTGGTATTGACTTTCCAAGCCCTGTTGGTTTAGCTGCTGGTTTAGATAAGAATGCTAAATTAATTAGTCAGTTTTCAAGTTTAGGCTTTGGTTTTATTGAAATAGGAACAGTTACCCCCAAACCACAATCTGGTAATCCTAAAAAAAGACTTTTTAGATTATTAAGCGATGAAGGTATTATAAATAGAATGGGATTTAATAATGATGGTATTGAATTAATTGCATCTAGGCTTAAAAAAAAAGGGAATATTATTGTTGGTGGAAACATTGGAAAAAATAAAATTACATCAATTAAAAATGCTGTTTCAGATTATTTGATTTCTTTTGATTATTTATTTGATTTAGTTGATTATTTTGCAATAAATGTTAGTTCTCCAAATACTGAAAACTTAAGAGATTTACAGAATAAAGATAATCTAGTTTATTTGTTAAGTTCAATTCAAAAAAATAATCAATCCAGAAAAACACCTAAACCAATATTATTAAAAATAGCACCTGATTTATCTAATGATCAGTTATTAAGTATTATTGACGTTGTTACAAAAACTTCAATTGATGGTATAATAGCTACCAATACAACTATACAAAGAGAAAATTTAAAATCTTCAAAAAATATAACGACTGAATCAGGTGGTCTTAGCGGTGCCCCGTTAACCAATAGATCAACTGAGGTAATAAGGTTCCTGTATAAATTTAGTAATGGTAAAATTCCAATTATTGGAGTAGGTGGTATAATGAACCCTAACGATGCAATTGAAAAAATTAAAGCAGGCGCTTCACTTGTTCAGCTATATTCCGGCTTTGTTTATAGTGGACCTAGTCTTGTTAGGCAAATAAACAAGACAATACTAGATTTCAGATTAAATCAATAGTCATTTTTTTTTATATTTAGCTTAAAATCAAGATTTTGAAAAAAATTAACAACTACATTGCTAAAAATATTAATGAATACAACGATTTATATAGCAAAAGTATTAGTCAACCTGAAAACTTTTGGAGTGATATTGCATCTACTTTTGATTGGAGAAAGAAGTGGACAAAAACTTTAGAATACGACTTTAATAAACCAGAGTTTAAGTGGTTTTTAAATGGCAAGCTAAATATAACCGAAAACTGTTTAGATAGGCATTTGAAGCATAATCCAAATAAAACTGCAATTTTATTTGAACCAAATGACCCTAAAGAAGCAACTCAAAAAATATCTTACAAAGAGCTACATAGAAGAGTTTGTGTTTTTGCAAATGTTTTAAAAAATAAAAACGTTAAAAAAGGGGATAGGGTTTGTATTTATATGCCTATGGTGCCTGAATTAACTATAGCTGTTCTAGCTTGTGCTCGAGTTGGTGCAGTGCATTCAGTAGTTTTTGCTGGATTTTCAGCAACTGCTTTAGCTGCTAGAATTAATGATTCTGAGTGTAAAGTTTTGTTAACTGCTGATGGAAGTTTTAGAGGCTCAAAAGTTATTGATTTGAAAACCATAGTTGACCAGGCATTGATTAAATGTAATTCGATTAATTCTACAATTGTTTTAAAAAGAATTGGAAGTGATATTCAAATGAATTCTAATCAATCTTGGTGGCATGATGAAATAAAAAATATTTCAACTGATTGTTTCGCAGAAGAAATGGATTCAGAAGATATGTTGTTTATATTATATACATCTGGTTCCACAGGTAAGCCAAAAGGAATGGTACATTCATGTGGTGGATATATGATTTACTCCGCTTACACTTTCTTAAATGTTTTTCAGTACAAACCAAATGATATTTATTGGTGTACAGCTGATATTGGTTGGATTACAGGACATAGTTATATTGTCTACGGTCCGTTATTAGCTGGAGCAACCTCTGTCATGTTTGAAGGAGTTCCTTCTTATCCAGATTATTCTAGATTTTGGAACATAGTTGATAAACACAAAATAACACATTTTTATACTGCACCAACAGCAATTAGAGCATTGGCAAAACATTCTGTTTCTTTAGTTGAAAGTAATGATCTTTCCTCGCTTAGAGTTCTTGGAACTGTTGGGGAACCGATTAATGAAGAGGCGTGGAATTGGTATGATAAAAATATAGGTAAATCAAAATGTCCTATTGTAGATACCTGGTGGCAAACTGAAACTGGTGGAATAATGCTTTCATCTCTAGCTGGAGTTACAAAAGATAAACCAACATTTGCTACTAAACCAATGATAGGGATTCAACCTGTTTTATTGGATAAAAACGGAAATGAAGTTAAAGAAAAAGAAAAAGAAGGAATTTTAGCTATTAAATTTCCGTGGCCCTCTATAGCCAGAACTATTTATGGAAATCATGAGAGATACAAAAACGTATATTTTACAGCTTATCCTGGTTATTATTTTCCTGGTGATGGAGCTCTAACAGATAAAGAAGGTAATTTTAGAATAACAGGGAGAGTGGATGATGTAGTTATTGTTTCAGGACATAATTTAGGAACAGCTCCAATTGAAGATGCAATTAATCTTCATGAAAATGTTGTTGAGAGTGCTGTAGTTGGTTATCCACACGAAATCAAGGGAAATGCGTTAAGAGCTTTTGTAATACTATTAAATGATGATTTGGACATCGATATGGAAAAAGAAATTAAAAACTTAATTTCAAAAACTATAGGTCCTATTGCAAAACCAGACATAATTCAAGTTGTTCCAGGTCTTCCAAAAACAAGGAGTGGTAAAATTATGAGAAGAATTTTAAGAAAAATAGCTGGAGGTGAAAAAGATAATTTTGGAGACATCTCTACATTACTAAATCCAGAAATTGTTGAAAAAATTGTAAAAAAATCCTAGTGTGATTTATTCAAAATAATTAAAATCTTCACCTTCTTTAATTGTCAATAAAGTTTCATAAATAAGTTTAATAACATTTTCTACATCATTTTTTTGTACCATTTCCACAGTTGTATGCATATACCTTAGTGGAAGAGATATTAGTGCTGATGCAACTCCACCATTGCTGTAGGCAAATGCATCTGTATCAGTTCCTGTACTTCTTGATGAGGCATGTCTTTGAAAAGGAATTTTATTTTTCTCAGCTGTTTCAATAATTCTTTCTCTCAATTTATTTTGAATAGCAGGAGCATAAGAAATGACTGGTCCAGCTCCCATAGTATTATCACCCTGAGATTTTTTATTTATCATTGGGGTTGAGGTGTCGTGGCATACATCAGTCACTATTGCTATATTAGGTTTGATTCTTTGGGTAATCATTTCTGCACCCCTCAATCCAATCTCTTCTTGAACAGAGTTAGTTACATAGAGTCCAAAAGGTAATTTCTTTTTATTTTCAAAAAGTAGTCTTGCAACTTCTGCAATCATAAAACCACCAGCTCTATTGTCAATTGCTCTACAAACAAATTTATTTTTATTTAAAATATGAAATTTATCGGGGTAAGTTATTACACATCCTACGTGAACCCCCATTTTTTCAACTTCTTTTTTATCTTTTGCACCTACATCAATAAAAATTGTATCCATGCTTGGTTGTTCTTCTTTCCCAGGTTTTCTTGTATGAATTGCTGGCCAACCAAAAACACCTTTAACAATTCCTTTTTTGGTATGAATGTCTACCCATTTGGATGGGGCAACTTGATGATCACTTCCTCCATTTCTAATTACATATATAAGACCATTTTCTGTAATATAATTAACATACCATGATATTTCGTCAGAATGTCCTTCAATTACTACCTTAAATTTTGCTTCCGGATTAATTACTCCAACTGCTGTACCATAGGTATCAGTAATAAATTCATCTACATAAGGCTTTAAATAATTCATCCAAATTTTTTGCCCTTCCCACTCATAACCAGTTGGAGAAGGATTATTTAAGTAGGTTTCAAGAAATTTTAAAGATTTGCTATTAAGAATTTTTTTATCTGACATTTGTAATATTTTGAATCAAAAATACATAATTACTTAAATATATTGGTGTAATTTTAAAAAATGAAAAATTTAATTTTTTTTCTTTTATTAATTGTAGGTTTTACATCTTATTCTCAAGTTGACAGTGATGATATTTTGATATTAGTGGAAGGGGATTCGATTCCTTATAATTCTATTGATTTAGAAGGTGTAACTATCTTTCCAAAGTTAAAATTTAATAGTTATAAAGATAAGCTAAGGTATTTTACTATTAAAAGGAAAACTTTAAAAGTATATCCTTATGCAATTGTAGCTTCCGAAAGATTAGGTAAATTAAACGAAAGATTGAAATTGATTAGTTCAAGAGCTGGTAAAAAAAAATATACTAGGCTAGTCGAGAAATATATTGAAAAAGAATTATCGGCTCAATTAAAAAAGTTAACAAGAACTGAAGGTCAAATATTAATTAAACTAGTATTTAGAGAAACTGGTGAAACGGTTTATGATTTAGTTAAGAAATTAAGAAATAGTCTTAGAGCCTTCTCTTACAACTCATTAGCTAAACTTTTTGATATTTCAATAAAAACCGAGTACGATCCTATTAATAATGAAGAGGACGCGATTATTGAAGATGTTTTAAAAAGAGCTTACGGTAACAAGACTATACAATTAGACTTAAATCAAGTAAAAAAATAACTTTTTATTAATTATTTATATGGAAAGAATTGATATTTTTAATAAATATTTTAATTTTTTATAATTAAAGTTTGTGGGATTAAAAAAGCAGTGTATATTTGCACTCGCATTACGGAAGATGTAGTGTTAAAGTTCATTGAAAATATTGAGATAGACAGCGTAACAATTATGTTTACATAATTATTGAATTAAGTAAGACCATTTTGAGTACAATTCCATTCAAATTCAAGTTGTTAAAATTATTTAAAGTTTTACAATGAAGAGTTTGATCCTGGCTCAGGATGAACGCTAGCGGCAGGCCTAATACATGCAAGTCGAACGGTAACATTGGTGCTTGCACCAGATGACGA
>CAJQMK010000012.1 GCA_905479415.1 uncultured Flavobacteriaceae bacterium
AGAAAAAACTTTTTTCTTTATCCAATAACTAGAAATGAAAAAGGAAGAAAAGCATTTAAAAATGGAGAATGGAACAAGGCTAGAATTGAAGCAGTAGGAAACTCTATTAAAACTTGGGTTAATGGCATTCAGTGTACTAATTTGATTGATCCATTATCAAAGAATGGGTTTATTGCTCTTCAAATACATAATATTAGCCAGGAATCATCAGTTGGTAAAATGGTAAAATGGAAAAATATAAGAATATTAACAAAAGATATAACTAAACATCTATCCGTATCCGAAGATTATGCCCCAGAAATTAATAATATTGATAATGTTTTAAGTGCAAATCAAATAAAAAATAATTGGAGATTTCTTTGGGATGGAAAAACGTATGAAGGATGGAGGGGAGCCAAGCTTTCTACTTTTCCAAAATCAGGATGGATAATAGAGAACAATATTTTAACAGTTTTAGCAAGCGATGGCTCAGAATCTACTAATGGAGGAGATATAGTTACGTCAAAAAAATTTTCAAATTTTGAATTAGAATTAGATTTTAAAATATCAAAAGGTGCTAACAGTGGAATTAAATATTTTGTTGATACTAATCTAAATAAGGGAGCAGGTTCTTCAATTGGGCTTGAATTTCAAATTATTGATGATAAAAATAATCCTGACGCTAACAAAAAATTTAAGGTTTTAGAGTATTCCAACGGAAATTGGAATTCCCATAAGGACGGAATTAAAAAAAACAGAACGGTTGGATCATTATACGATTTAATTGAAGCTGAAAATTTAAATGAACAAAGATCTAAAAGACCTGTTCACCCAGAGAGATGGCATAGAGCTAGAATTATAGTAAATAATGGGCATGTTGAACATTGGCTTGATAACATTAAAGTTCTTGAATATAACAGGTTTTCTCAGATGTTTAGAGCTTTAGTTGAATATAGTAAATATTCTAAATGGGAAAATTTTGGTCAATTAAAATCTGGACATATACTTTTACAAGATCACGGAGATAAAGTATCGTTTAAAAATATTAAAATTAGAGAATTGTAGATTATGAATAATAGAAGAAGTTTTATTAAAAAATCATCGACAGGAATTATTGGTGCCTCATTATTGTCGCCTTTTTATAATACTTCTGCTAAAAGTTATTCAAGAATATTAGGATCAAATGATCGAATAATATTAGCCTTTCAAGGATTAGGTAGAAGATTCCCAGGTTTATTAGATTCTTCTCTTAAAATGCAAAATGTTGGAATAAAATATTTTTGTGATGTAATGGATAAGCAAATTGATAAAGCCAATAAAAGATATTTTGATTTAACTCAAGAAAAGGTAAATTCTGAGAAAAATATTCATAAAATAATAGATGATAAAGATGTAGATGCTTTAATTATTGCAACACCAGATCATTGGCATACTTATGCAGCTTGCAAAGGAATGGAAGCTGGAAAACATATTTATTTAGAAAAACCCTGTAGCCATAATTTAAGAGAGAGTGAGCTTTTAGTTAATTATCAGAACTATTATAATAAATCAGTTCAAATGGGTAATCAACAAAGATCTTCTTACGAAACTGCTGATTTAATTAAATTACTTCAAAATGGAATAATTGGAGATTTAAATAAAGCTGAAGCATTTTATAACAATAATAGACCAAGAGTTCCTAATCAAGTTAATGCTCCAATTCCTGATGGATTAAATTGGGATTTATTTCAAGGACCTTCTAAGAGAAAGCCTTATACTTTTGATACGTGGGATTATAATTGGAGATGGTATGGATGGGATTTTGGTACAGGAGAGGCAGGTAATAATGCTACACACGAGCTAGATGTTGCAAGGTGGGCACTTGGAGTTCATTATCCTGAAAGTGTTGATGTTTTTTCAAGAAAAAATTATTTTATTGATGATGGCTGGACAATGTATGATACTATGGAAGCAAAGTTTCATTTTCCAAATAATTTAAAAATTGATTGGAATTGTCATAGCAGAAATGCCCATTATACAAAAAAAATGGGTGGACGAGGAACAGTTGTTTTTGGTTCAAAAGGTTCTGCTTCAGTATATAGAAATGGCTATTCAATTTATGATTTAAACGGAAAAGAAATTGAAAATAGTATTTCAGGTGATAAAGAATCCGGTACAGAGCTTGGAGGAGGTGGAAACATGACAACTAAACATTTTAGAAACTTTTTTAATTCTATTAGGAGTGGGGAAGTGCTTAATTCTCCAATAAACGATGCCGTGATTAGTCAAAGTATGGTGCATTATGCTAATCTAGCACACAGATCAGGAAAATCTTTTAAAATAGATTCTAGAAACGGAAATATTCTTGATAGTAAAATAAAGAAAAAGTTCTGGTCAAGAGAATACGAAAAAGGGTGGAATCTTAATTTTGTTTAATGTTTTTTGAATATTTTTTAGGAACACTAAATAAAAATTTTTCAAATCTTTTCATTACAACTAAATGTAGTTTTGCCTGAGTGTATTTATAAATATACCATGGTAAACTGGGTACGTATTCGTGTATTCCTGCTATCAAGTATTCATTATTTAGGACAGATCTAAACTCTAACCATCCAAGTGAAGTCCTTTTTACAAGCCAACCTCCAGTGATATAAAATAATTTTCTATTATCATCACTTCTTGATTTTATTACTTTGAGTTCTAGAAGAGGAATCATTAAAAAACTGAATTTTATAAAATTCCCATCATAATTAGCTTTCAAAATATCAGCAAATCTTTTTTTCAGCCAAATTGGATAAATTCTAGAAACAAAATCCATTGATCTATTACTTGGATTGGCTATTCTTTGAACACTTCTAACAGTGTTTTCTTTTTTCTTTCTTGGAAAAAATTCAGGATTTTCAGGAATTATTTCTTTTGGATATAAGGCTTTTTCAACACTATCTTCAACACTTATGTAATCAATTGGAAGATCTACAATATTTTCAGGATTTAATGTCATTTTATGTTTTAAGCTTTCAACAAGAGGAGAAACTAAAAACTTACTTGTTCCCGTAATTAAACTTACCCACAGTTTTGATAATCCTATAGTTATAAATGATAATGAAAAGATGAGTCTTCTTTTATTCATTTTTTTTGCGGTTATCTTTAATAAGTCCATGTAGGTTATTATTTGATTTCCGCCAATTTCAACAGGCTTGTTATAAGTTGATTCATTTCCAACAGACCATCTTATAATTTGAAGTGCATCTAAAATATCAATTGGTTGATTTAGTGATTTTGTCCATTCCGGACATGCCATAAGAGGAAGGTTTTTAACAAGTTGTTGAACTATTCTAAATGAAGATCCGTTAGGTCCAATTATTATACCAGCTCTAATTGAAGTCAGAGGAGTATTTCTTGAACCTAGTGTTTTTTCAACTTCATATCTAGACTTTAAATGTTTTGATATAGTGTGGTCATCCTTTGGAAGTATTCCACCCACGTATATTATTTGTTTTAAATTACAGGCTTGTGCAGCTCTTGAAAAATTATCAGCCAATAATATATCGGTGTCTTCAAAATCTCCTTGATTTAATCTTGTTGAAGGCATCATCGAATGAACAAGATATATAGCTGTATCTGCTCCTTCCAAGGCTTTTGTTGTGCTGGAAATAGAATATAAATCAACTTGTTTCCAGTTGACATCAGTTGAATCAGGATACTTAATTTTATTTCTACTTAAAGCAATGATATTGTATTCGTGTTTATATTTTTCAATAAACCATTGTCCTATAAATCCAGTTGCTCCAGCAATTGCTATTGTTCTTTTCAAAAATCAATATTTAAATTATTAAGTAATATAAATAAGTTGATTATTATATAAATAAAAGCTGGACTAGATTTAACAATTCCATCTTTAACAATTAATCTTAAAATAAAACCTAAAAGCATTAGTACTGTAAGGCCTAGTGAAGATAATATTGTCATTACAGGAAAATAAAAGCCTAATAATAAACCGAACCCACCTGTTAATTGAGCGGAGCCAACTATAATTCTAAATTTAGAAATACCCCATCTATTGAATTCAGATTTCATTATATTAGAGGTGAAAGACATGATTCCATAAAAAACAAAGGAGAAAGCTGAAAAAATTTCTAATATTTCTGGAATCAAAGCTTTCATATAAAAATCTATTTGTTAACTTAAATAATAATTTTAATATATGAAGAATCTTTATAATATACTGGTTTTAATTACTATACTTTTTAGCTCAAATTTTGTAAAATCTCAAGATGATATTTTATCTAAAATAAATAAAATAGGAACCCTTGAGCAAAAGGTTATGATGCCTATGCGAGACGGAGTTAGACTTGCTACGGATATATATATTCCTAATTCTGATAAAAAAGTTCCAATAATTTTTTCAAGAACTCCCTACAATTTTAATTCTTGGGGAGATGGTGAAGAAAAAAACCGTACTCATCAAAGAGCTTATGAAGCTTTAAAAAGAGGATATGCTTATGTTGTTCAAAACGAAAGAGGAAGATATTTTAGTGAAGGTGAATGGGATATTTTGGGTATTCCTTTGACAGACGGATACGATGCATTTTCATGGATGAGTGAACAACCTTGGTCTAATGGTAAGATTGGTACTCTTGGATGTTCTTCAACTGCTGAGTGGCAAATGGCAGTTGCAGCTTTAGATCATCCTTCTCATGCTGCTATGGTTCCACAGGGATTTGGAGCAGGAGTAGGTAGGGTAGGAGATTTTTACGAGCAAGGAAATTGGTATAGAGGTGGAGTTGAACAATTATTGTTTGGAACTTGGTTGTATGGAGTTGAACATGATAAGTTTAAACCACGAATTCCAGCGGGCGCATCACAAGAGGACTTAATTAGAATTTCTAGATTTTATGATTTAGCGCCAGAAAATCCACCAGTTGATTGGGCTGAAAAAATAAAACATTTACCCTTGCAAGATCTTTTAAAAAACGTTGGAGGAAAGAAAGAGATTTTTGATAAAATGATTAAAAGAAAACCAAACGATAAAGACTGGTATAAGGGAGGCTTATATCACGACAATATGGATTTTGGAGTTCCAAGTTTTTGGTTTGTTTCGTGGTATGATGTTGCAACAACTCCAAACATTGCTTTATTTAATCATGTTAGAAAAAACTCAGTAGATCAATTCGTAAATGATAATCAGTATTTGGTTATAGCTCCTACATTACACTGTGGATTTACTAGAGCCACTGAAAATACAATTGTTGGCGAAAGAAGTGTGGGAGATGCAAGATTAAATTACGATGAACAGATTTATGATTGGTTTGATTTAATGCTAAAAGAAAAGCAAAATGATTTTAAAGAAAATACACCAAGAATTCAGTACTACACTATGGGATCTAACAAATGGCAAAGTTCTGAAGTTTGGCCACCAGAAAACACTGAGATGACAACGTTTTATTTAAGTAGTGATGGAAGTGCTAATACCTTGTATGGTGATGGTAAGCTAACTACTCTAAAAAGAAAAATTAAAAATAATAGTGACACTTTCTTATACGATCCAATGGACCCGGTAACTTCAAACGGAGGTGGCGTTTGTTGTATGGGTAATGCTGTAAAAGGTGGTGCATATGATCAACAAGAACTTGAAACAAGGGATGATGTATTAGTGTATACCTCGGAAACTCTAAAAAATGGATTTGAAGTCACCGGGTTTATTAATTCTTCAATATACATATCATCTGATGTAAAAGATACGGATATAACTATTAAGCTAATTGATGTTTACCCTGACGGGACGGCCTACAATATTGATGAGACAATTCAAAGGGTCAGATATCGAGAAGGATATGATAAAGAAGTTTTTATGGAAAAAGGTAATGTATATAAAGTAGATTTATCTCAAATGTCAACTAGTAATTATTTTAAGAAAAATCACAAAATTAGAATAGAAATTTCAAGTAGTAATTTTCCAAGATTTGCTAGAAACTTAAATACTGGTGGAGATAATTTTAATGAATCTAAAGGAATTATTGCAAGAAATACTATTCATCATTCTAAAAAATACCCATCTTCAATTTCATTACCAATTGTTAAAAATTAGATAATGAAAAAAACATCTAGAAGATCGTTTATAAAACATACATCTGCACTGTCCTCAGGGCTACTCATTTTACCTAGTTTATATAGTTTTTCGGCAAACAATAGATTAAATATTGCTGTTATTGGAGTGGGAGGAAGAGGAAGAGCAAATTGGAGCAGGGTTCCGCAAGAAAACATAGTCGCTATGTGCGATGTTGATGATAATAGAGCGAAAGATGGCTATAACATGCATCCTAATGTTAGAAAATTTAAAGATTTTAGAGTGATGTTTGATAAGATGCATAAGGAAATTGATGCAGTTATAATAAGTACACCTGATCATACACACTTTGCAGCTACAATGGCAGCAATGGAACTTGGGAAACATGTTTATGTTGAAAAGCCATTAGCTCACAATGTATGGGAATTAAGAGCTTTAAAAAAAGCTGCAAAATACTATAAAATTGTTTCTCAAATGGGAAATCAAGGCCATACTACAAATGGAATTAGATTGATTAAAGAATGGTATGAAGCTGGAGTATTGGGCGAAGTTAAGGAAGTCCATGCATGGATTGGTGCTTTTAATTTTAAGCCAGGGAATTATTGGACTAAACCAGAAAGTTTTCCTCCACCTAAACATCCTATTCCTGATTATTTAGATTGGGATTTATGGTTAGGTCCTTCAAAATATAGAGATTTTAATACTGCATATGCTCCAAAATCTTGGAGAGGATTTTATGATTTTGGGAATGGACAGTTAGGTGATTGGTCATGTCATACACTTGACGGTCCTTATTGGTCATTAAATTTGGGTATGCCAAAAAGTATTAATGTAAATGTAACTAACCCTATGACTAAACATAATTTTGTTTCTGAAAAATCTGTAGTAACCTATAATTTTGAAAAAAACCAAAATAGACCTAAAGTCACTTTAAAATGGTATGAAGGTGGTTTAAAACCTGAACTATATCATGATTTGGGTATTGATAAAATGAAACCTTACAATAGACAAGGTATGATAATGGTAGGAGATAAAAATACATTAATAACAGGTGGAAGACCTAACAATCCTCGTCTACTAATGTCTGATTCTGATTGGGCCGATTTTAATAAAAATGCTCCAGAAAAAACAATTCCTAGAATTAAAGATGAGACACCAGTAGAAGAATGGGTTAATGCTATTAAAAACGATACACTACCTCTTTCTAATTTTGAATATAGTGCTGGTCTAACTGAAATGGCTTTATTAGGTTGTTTAGCTCAACGGTTTAATGCAGATTTAAAATACAACGCAGACAAAATGAAAATTACTAATAGAAAAGACGTTAATGCTTTTTTGAAGCCACCGGTTAGAAAAGGTTGGTCATACGGAGAACAATTTTGAATTATATAATCATATTTATCTTATTTTAAAAATTATAAATAAGGACTTAAAAAATATTTTGTAGATGGAAACAAACTTTGATGCAATTGTAATAGGGACTGGAATTAGCGGAGGATGGGCTGCAAAAGAACTATGTGAAAAGGGATTAAATACTCTTGTTTTGGAGAGGGGAAGGATGATAAAACATGTTGAAGATTACAAAACAGCAAATAAGGAAGATTGGGAGTTTCCTGCTGGGGATGCTATTACTCAAGAAATTAAAAAAAGACAACCTAAACAAAGTAGAACTGGTTATGTAAATACAGAATCAACAAAAGATTTCTTTGTTGACGATATTGAACATCCTTATAATGAGATAAAAAGATTTGATTGGATTAGAGGCTATCATGTAGGAGGAAGATCATTACTTTGGGCTAGACAAAGTTACAGGTTAACTCCTTTTGATTTTGTAGCTAATAAAGAAGATGGATATGGAGTAGATTGGCCAATAAGATATAAAGATTTAGCACCTTGGTATGACTATGTTGAGAATTATATTGGAGTAAGTGGAGAAAATTTAAATTTAAATCAATTTCCAAATCAAAAACTTCTAAAACCAATGGAGTTAAATTGTGTTGAAAAAGTTTTACAGAACTCAATTTCAGAAAAATATTCTAATAGACACATGACTATTGGAAGAGTTGCACATATAACAGAGGGCACTAAACCTGGATTAGGAAGATTAAATTGTCAATTTAGAAATAGATGTAGAAGAGGGTGTCCATTTGGAGCTTATTTTAGTAGTAATTCTTCTACACTTCCTGCAGCTGAAGCAACAGGAAATATGACATTAAGAACTAATTCAATAGTTTATGAAGTAATTTATGATGAATTAAACAAAAGAGCAACAGGCGTTAAAATTATTGATTCAGAATCTAATTTGACTTATGAGTTTAAAGCTAAAATTATTTTCATGTGTGCTTCTACAGTACCAACAACCTCTATATTAATGCAATCAAAATCTAATCGTTTTCCAAATGGGCTTGGAAATGATTCTGGTGAGCTTGGACACAATATAATGGACCATCATTTTCAGATAGGAGCTGATGCTACTTATGATGGTTTTGAGGACAAATACTATACAGGACGAAGACCAAATGGTATTTATATTCCAAGATTCCAAAATATTGGTGGTAAAACTAAAAATACAAACTTTTTAAGGGGTTATGGTTATCAAGGAGGAGCAAGTCGAACAGATTGGACTAAGTACGTAAAGGAAGCTTCTTATGGTGAAAAATTGAAGCAAGCAGTTATAAGACCAGGTGAATGGACAATGGGTCTAAATGGTTTTGGAGAAGTACTTCCTTATCATGATAACAAAATATTTTTAGATTATAACAAAACTGATAAATGGGGTTTGCCAACTGTAACTTTTGATGCTAAGCTTAGAGAAAATGAATTAAACATGAGAAAGGATATGCAGTTACAAGCGATGGAAATGTTAGATAATGCTGGTTTTAAAAATGTTAAACCAATGGAAAGTTCATATGGACTAGGTTTAGGAATTCATGAAATGGGTACAGCAAGAATGGGTAGAGATCCTAAAACATCAGTGCTTAATGCTTTCAATCAAGTCCATGCCGTAAAAAACTTATTTATAACTGATGGATCCTGTATGACTTCCTCTGGAAATGTTAATCCATCGTTAACTTATATGGCAATTACTGCAAGAGCTGTTGATTATGCTGTTAAGGAACTTAAAAATAATAAACTTTAAAATGAATAGAAGAAATTTATTAAAAAAAATTGGTTTAAGTATTGGCACAATAGCAGTGACTCCGTTTACTGTAAACTTATTTCAGTCTTGTAAAAATGATTTGAATTGGAAACCTGTTTTTTTTAAAAAAGAAAATATTAACTTTTTAAGTGAATTAGCTGACTTAATAATTCCTAGTTCTAAGGAAATTCCAGGTTCAAAAGAATTAGATTTATTAAAATTTGTTGATGTTTATATTTCTCAAGTTTTAAATAATGAAGAACAAAAAATATTTAACAATTCTTTTGAATCATTTAAGTCTGAATATTTAAAAAAAACAAAGTTGAAAAAGATTGATTTAAACTCAATTACAGAGTTGTTAGATTTTTATTTAGTCAAAAATAAATCTAAGCATGATATTTGGATTAATGATTTTATGAGTTCAGGCGAATCACTTTCTTATATTTTTCTAAATTCATATAGAAAACTTTTAATTAACGCTTTTAAAACTAATCAATATATTGGTGAAAACACATTAGTATTTAGACCTGTTCCTGGTGAACAAAAAGGTTGTGTTGACTTACAAGAAACTACTAATGGAAGAGCTTGGACAATATAATAAAGTAATATGAAAAGTAATTATATAATATTGTTTGTTTTTCTTATTTGCTCTTTTTCATTTTCTCAAGAAAAAGATGATTTGTTTAATATGATTGAACAAAAAGATGATCAAATCGAATTACTCCCGGAAAAAATGATTTTTACGCAAAGTATACTCTGGGGTGAAAAGGGTTTATTTCGAAAAACAGGTATTTCTCCTCTTAATTTAGAAAATAGAGAAAAGGAGCTTAAGATTAGAAAAACGATGCTTACCGCACACCAAGCTATAGGTTATTTAACACTAGCTTCAATGGTTGCTCAAGGCATTATAGGTGGTAAATTATACAATGGTCAAGATGATCTTTACAATACTCACAAAACAATGGGTAAAATTGTAAATATTGGATATTTTACTGGTGCAGGTTTGTCATTGTTTTCTCCACCTCCATTAATTAATAAAAAGGTCAAGGGTTTAAATTCGATCAAAGCCCATAAAATGTTAGCGACTCTTCATTTTTCTGCAATGGTTGCAACAAATTATTACAAAGACAAAAATAAAAGTAATCATAAAGCTGCAGCATATACTGCTTTTGCTAGTTACGCTACTGCTGTATTAGTTATCAAATTTTAATTATGTATAAAACTATTTTCCTCTTAATTTTTATTTCCTTTTCTAATTTATCTGCTCAAGACGAAAATACATGGATGTTGGACAGTAATCAGTCTGTTATTGAATATAACGCCAAACATCTTCTTCACGCATGGTCAGGAATTAATAAAAATATAAAGGGAGTTTTTTTGGAACAATCTAAAAGTAAAATCGCTATTTCAGCAAATATAGCTGATTTTGATAGCGGAATTAGTAATAGAGATTCTAATGCAATCAGAGTATTAAATGCTTTAAACTTTCCAAGTGTTAAGTTTTTTTCAGATGAAATCTTACTAAATTCTAGTAATATTGAATTCAATGGCGAATTAGATTTCCATGGAAAAAAAGTTGATAAAATAGTTAATGCTTACGTTTATAAGAAAAATGACACTTTAACTATTGAAGGAAAATTTTCGATTATTCTTACAGATTTCGATATTAAATTACCATCATTAATGCTTGTCAAAATGGATGACTTAGCAAAAATTAATTTTAAATTAATATTTAAAAAAAGTAATTAATTTAATCTTGCCACTCGGCAATAAAAAGATTGGTGTCTCTTGTACCGTTATTATTTCTGTTTGAAGAAAAAGCTAACTTTTTTCCATCTCTAGAAAAAACAGGAAATGCATCAAACGTTTCACTGTGTGTAACTCTTTTTAAGTTTTTACCATCAATATCAATCATGTATAGGTTGAAAGGGAATCCTCTTTCTGCTTCAAAATTTGAAGAAAATAGAATTTTTTCTCCTGAGGGGTGGAATACTGGACTCCAGTTCGCATTACCAAGATCTGTTAATTGACGAAGTTCACTTCCATCAGAATTACATATGTACAATTCCATATTAGTAGGTTGTACTAGTCCTTGTTCAAGTAAACTTTTATATTCTTCAATTTCTTTATCAGTTTTAGGTCTTGATGATCTAAAAATTAACTTCGAACCATCAGGTGAAAAGAAAGCTCCTCCATCATATCCTAAATCAAAAGTTATTTGTTTAACATCCGAACCGTCAATATTCATTGTATACAAATCTAAATCACCATTTCTTGTTGATGTAAAAACGATTTTATCTCCGACTGGTGAAACAGTTGCTTCTGCATCATAACCAACTTGATCAGTAAGTTTGTTTGTGATTTTTCCATTTAAATCAGAAACATATATATCAAACGAGTCGTAAATTGGCCAAACATATTTACCTTCTTTTCTCAAAGGAACCTCTGGACAATTCTCACTGTCTTCGTGAGTAGAGGCATAAAGAATATGTTCGTTGTCAGGAAGAAAATAAGAACATGTAGTTCTTCCAAGTCCGGTACTAATCATTTTTGGGTCATTATTTTTAAATGTTTGATCAGCATCCATTAAAAACATTTGATCACATTCAACATTCCAGCTATTATTGTTAGACTGAAAAACTAGTTGTTTATCATCGAAACTCCAATACGCTTCTGCATTATCTCCTCCAAAAGTTACTTGCCTTAAAGTTTTAAAATTCACTTCATCTTCAAAAATTAAAGGATTTGAATTTTCTACTTTTGTTTGACAAGAAAATAGTCCAAATAAAATTATAATTAGAGATAATTGTTTCATGTTATAAATTTGTAATTTGCGCAAAAATATACAAATTATGAGAAATCCCTTGACTTACATCATCTTCTTTTTAATTTTTTCAATTTCTTGTACTTCACCCGTTGTTTACAACAATCAAATTAAAGCGGATTTAACGTTTTTGTCTTC
>CAJQMK010000013.1 GCA_905479415.1 uncultured Flavobacteriaceae bacterium
CACCAACCTTCATTATTTCTTTCAACTTGAATTATATTTTTTATGTCAAAAAATTTCTTACTGACAGTGTCGACTTTAACACTTGAAACACTGATAATAATTGAATCTCGAGATTTAATTATTTGATTTAAAATTTTGATAGGGGGAGTTATAGAAAATGATCCTGACTCAAAACTTGTTAAAGAATATTTTTTAACAAACCTTACAATATTACCCTCATATAATGTGTCTATTTGAAATTCTTGAATCACATCAATAGGTGGATTGAATTTTAGTAATTTAAATTCAAAATCATTCAATGAATCAGCAACAAAAGAAAATTCGTACTTAATTTCTTCTCCAATTTTTATAGAAAGTGTATCTACTTTAGACTTTAGATTTATTGGAGTCTGAGAAAACAGCCCAAAACTTAGGCTTAAAAACAAAAACGATATTAAAATTTTTTTATTAACCACGGGTTTTAAAATAGTTTAGTAGTTTTTTTATATAGCTTTCGTCCGTTCTGCAAAGAATTGTGCCTGCCCCGTTTCTTTTGAACAAATCATTGAATTCCTTAAATTTTAACGCTCTTTGTTTCTTGTAATTATCCCTTACAAACTTTGATGAAGTATCAACTAATTGAACTTCTTCAGTTTCCTGATCAAACATTTGAACTAATCCGAGATTTGGGATAAACTCTTCAAGTTTATCAAATACTTTTATAGCTGTTAAATCGTGTTTTTTAGACGCTATTTTTAATGTTTTTTCATAGTTTGATGAAATAAAGTCTGATAAAATAAAGGCAATTGATTTTTTTTTCAAAACACTTATTAAAAATTCCAAAGCATTACTAATATTTGTTTTTTTACTTTTCGGCTTAAATTCTATTAACTCTCTAATAATTCTAAGAACGTGGGTTTTACCCTTACTTGGGGAAATAAATAGCTCAATTTGATCACTAAACAATATCAAACCTACTTTATCGTTGTTTTGAAGAGCAGAAAATGCTAAAGTTGCAGAAATTTCCGTAATTATATTTTTTTTCAAGGCATTATCAGTGCCAAACAAACCCGAGCTACTTACATCTACTACAAGCATAAGTGTGAGCTCTCTTTCTTCCTCAAAAACTTTTACAAAAGGTTCATTATATCTAGCGGTAACATTCCAATCTATAGTTCGAACGTCATCTCCAAACTGATAATTTCTAACTTCACTAAAAGTCATTCCTCTACCCTTGAACGTACTATGGTACTCTCCACCGAAAATATTATTGCTTAATCTTCTGGTTTTGATTTCAATTTTTCTGACCTTTTTTAATAAATCTTTAGTTTCCAAAATAATGAAAGTGATGAATTAGAAATAGTATTTTATTCCCTAAGGAACCTCTACTTGATTAACTATTTTATTAATTATTTCTTCAGTTGAAATATTTTCTGCTTCTGCTTCGTAGGTAAGGCCTATCCTGTGCCTTAAAACATCATGGATTACAGCTCTTACGTCTTCAGGCACAACATATCCTCGTCTTTTTATAAAAGCATAACATCTAGCTGCATTCGCAAGGTTAATGCTTCCCCTTGGAGATGCGCCGAAATTTATTAAAGGTTTCAAATCTTCTAATCCGTATTTTTCGGGGTATCTGGTTGCAAAAACTAAATCTAGAATATACTTTTCTATTTTTTCATCCATGTAAACTTTTCGAACAGATTCTTGAGCTTTAATAATTTGTTTAACAGTAACAACAGGTTTGATATCTCCAAAACTGTTATTAATATTAGCTCTAACTATTAATTGCTCATCTTCAATTTTTGGATAATCGATTATAGTTTTTAACATAAATCTATCCACTTGTGCTTCAGGGAGTGGATATGTACCTTCTTGCTCAACTGGATTTTGAGTTGCCATTACTAAAAAAGGTGGAGTTAACTTAAATGTTGAATCTCCAATAGTAACTTGTCTTTCCTGCATGGATTCCAATAAAGCTGATAAATCATAGTTCCCACTACATCAGCTGGTAATAAATCAGGTGTAAATTGTATTCTACTAAAACTTCCTTTTACAGCTTTGCTTAAAGAGTTTATAGCTAATGTTTTTGCAAGACCTGGAACTCCCTCTAAAAGAATATGACCCTGGCCTAAAAGACCAATTAATAACCTTTCCATCATGTGTTTTTGACCAATAATTACTTTATTAACTTCAAGCAATAGCATGTCGATAAAAGCACTTTCCTTTTCAATTAATTCGTTAATTTCTTTAATATCAATTTCTTTATTCATTTTTATTTATTTAATATAAATTTACTTATAAAACTAAGGGGGTGCAATTTGAATAAAAAAATTCATTCAAATTGTTAATAATTGGTTAAATATTTGATTATACTCTGAGATTAGAATTTATTTTTCAATTAACATTTCTTCAATTTCTTTAGGAACAAGATGAGATATTGAAGTTTTTTCTAAAATATTTTTTCTAATAAGCGTAGAAGAAATCTCCATAATTGGAGCATTGTATAAATTTACATTCGGGTGATTTATTAGCTTACTTTTTTCTTTAGAAAGACTTTTTCTAGGGTATACACATATTTTGTGCTCTAAAATTAATTCATGATTGCTCCACGAATGAAGAGTGTTTAGGTTGTCTTCTCCTAAAATTATTTTAAAATCTGTTTCAGGAAATTCTTTATTTAAATGCATCAAAGTGTCAGATGTATTATATGGAGGCTTTAGATTAAATTCAACATCAGAGCAAATAATCTTGCTGTTTTTTTTGCAATAATTATTAATAATTTTAAATCTAGTATAATAATTTGTTAATTTATTGGCTTGTTTAAAAGGGCTTATTGGTGTAATTACGATCCAGATTTGATCCAAATTTAATTCATTTAAAAAATATTTAGCAATAGCAATATGACCATTATGTAATGGGTCGAAGGTTCCAAAAAACAATCCTACATTTTTATTCATTTAGAAAGAAAGTTTTGAACTGCATCAAGAGATTCTTTTTTGGCTAAATCAAGATCATCATTAATGATACTAAGATCAAATTTAGATTCTTTTTCTATTTCTTTTTGAGCTTTTTGAATTCTTGTTTCAATTGATTCGTTAGAATCTTTGTTTCTGGAACTTAATCTTTTTTTGAGTTCTTTTACACTTGGAGCCTTAACAAAAATTGAGAGTGCATTATTTTTAAAATATTCTTTTAATCTGATCCCTCCAATTACATCAATATCAAAAATCACATTTTGTGTTTCTAATTGCTTAATCACTTCGCTTTCTAAAGTACCATAAAAAACGTCATCATATACTTCTTCATGTTCGAGAAACTCACTATTATTAATTAATTTTTTAAAATCTGATTTGGTTTTAAAAAAGTAATCTTTTCCTTGAACTTCACCATCTCTTCTTTGTCTTGTTGTTGCAGAGATTGAAAAAGACAGATTCAATTCTTTTTGATTTAATAAGTATTTAACTAAAGTGGTTTTACCACTTCCTGAGGGGGCAGAAAAAATTATACATTTTCCTTTAAACATTACAAAACATTAAGAAGTTGTTCTTTTATCTTTTCTAATTCATTTTTCATTTCAACTACAAGTTGTTGCATCGGCAAATTGTTGGACTTAGATCCAATAGTGTTAATTTCTCTTCCCATTTCTTGACTAATAAAAGTAAGTTTTTTGCCTTTTTCAATTTGACTTTCGTTCAATGTAGTTTTAAAATAATTTAAATGATTTTTTAATCTAACTATTTCTTCGTTAATATCAATTTTTTCTAAATAATAAATTAGCTCTTGTTCGAACCTGTTTTGGTCAACTTCTATTTTTAGAGATTCTAATTTTTTATTTAATCTTTTTTTTATTAGACTCATTCTTTCAGGAACCAATTCTTCAATATCTAAAAGTTTTTTTTGTATGGTATCTATATTACCTACAAGATCTAGTTCCATAGATTTTCCTTCCTGAACTCTAAAATCAGTTACTTTTTTTATTGTCTTTTTAACTAATTCTTTAACGCTTTCTAATAATTTTTGATCAAATTCACTTCGATTATTTTCAATAGAATTTGGAAGTGTAACTGCAATTTTAAGTAATTCAGCGTCATCAATTAATGTCCCGGGTGTAATTTCTTTTAGATCTTTAATGTAAGATTTTATAACATCGTGATTTAAACTTGAACTAAAACTGTTTTCAAAAATTTTAAAATTAATTTTAAAATCAATTTTTCCTCTCTTTAGGCCAGTTGTCAAAATTGATCTTATATCGCTCTCAATATTTCTAAACATTGGATTTAGACTATAATTAAGATCTAGAGTTTTGCTGTTCAAAGACTTTATGTCTATTGAAATTTTTCCTAATTCTGAATCTATAGATGCGCTCCCAAAACCAGTCATTGATTGTAACATGTCCATAAATTTACAAAAAAGTGAAGTTTAGTCTAATTTCCTTAACCATATATTTCTAAAACTTAATGGGACGCAGCAATGGTCTTGTAGCATTATCGGAGCATTACCATGAGTTGAATATTTTGGCTCTCCAACATTTGTTGTAGTACCTTTAATTTCAACATGGTTTTGAATTAATACTCCATTATGGAAAACAGTAAAGTAACCAGGTTTTTCTAATTTTTCGTTTTTAAATATGGGTGCAGTAAATATTATATCATAAGATTGCCAATCGCCTGGCTTTTTACTTGTGTTTTTTAATGGAATATGTTGCTTATATACAGATCCAGCCTGGCCATTAACATAAGTGGGGTTATTATAACTATCTAAAATTTGTATTTCATAATTGTTTTGAAAAAAAATTCCACTATTTGATCTACTTTGGTTAAGATGTTTTTCTAAGTCTTTTGTGCCGGTTTTCCATTCAATATGTAATTGAACAGATCCAAACGACTCTTTTGTTTGAATCGAACCCTTCCCATTCACAACAGTCATTGAACTATCATTATTAATTATCCACTGAGGTTCTTTATTCCCCCATGTAACCCAATTAGAAAAATCTGTCCCGTCAAATAAAATAATTGCATCACTTGGTGCTTTTAAGAAATCATATGCTTCAATTTTTTCAGGAACTGGCTCCCAAATTTCGGTAAGTTTACTTTGAGAATGAACAAATGAAATGCTTAAAACAAATAAATAAAATAGTTTTGAGTTCATATTAAAGGGTTCTAAAGTATTCTGCTAAACTTTTAGCCTCGTTTTCTGAAAGGTTCTGGTTTAACATTAAGATATTATTGTACTCTTTTAAAAGAGCAATTGCTATTGGATCCTCTTTTAACATTTGGTCAGGATTTAACATTATGTTTAAAACCCATTCAACACTTCTTCTTTCATAAATTCCAGCCATAGCAGGACCAATTAATCTTCTATTTACATTGTGGCAAGCTGTGCATTTCGAATTAAAAACTTGCTTACCTTCATTCGCTAATTCTAAATTTACTTCAGAACTAAAACTATAATTTTTTATTGGACCAATTCCTTTATTGTTTAAGTCAACTGGAGTTACGTTATTTACTTCTTTTATTTGCTTTTTTTCTGTTTTCACCCTCTTGTAAATCGATTTTTCTTCAGGTTTTTTTGAATCACCACAACTAGATATTAATAGAAAAATAAAAACTAAACCAATTGATTTAAAAATATTCATATTTAAATTTTTAATAAAAATACAAAATCTGTTTTTTATTTTTTTGAAAAATAGATTAAACTACTTTATACTAAGTTCAATCTCTGCATCCTCAATATTTTTTTTAGAATTTCCAATAAAAATTTTACCATTAAATAGTAATACAGGTCTTTTTAAAAAGCTGTAATGACTTAACAATAGTTTTTTAAAATCATTTTCATCTAAAAGATTTAGGTTTAAGTTTAATTTTTTTAACATTTGTGCTCTTTTATTAAACAAAGACTCGTAACTATTCGTGATTTTATATAGTTCTTGTAAATCTTTATGGTTTATGGGAGTTTTTTTTATATCTATTAAATCAATAGTCTTAGCAAAAGACCATTGTTTAATTATTCTTTTACAAGTAGAACATGAAGATAAATAGTATAATTTATTCATTTAAAAAATTTCAGTTTGAGATTAGAAGATATATCTTTGGAAATCAAATCTACTTAAAATGAAGTTTAATACAAAAACTATCCACGGAGGTCAAATCGAAGAAAAAGGATATGGTGCAGTTATGCCTCCAATATATCAAACATCAACGTATTCTCAAAAAACACCTGGAGATCACAAAGGATATGAATACAGTAGAACTCATAACCCAACTAGAAGTGCATTGGAAAACTCATTTTCAAGCATTGAAGGTGGAAAATTTGGTCTTGCGTTTGGGTCTGGTCTGGCTGCAATTGACGCGGTGCTTAAATTATTAAATCCAGGTGACGAGGTAATCTCAACTAACGACTTGTATGGGGGCTCCTACAGACTATTTACTAAAATTTTTGAAAAGTATGGGCTTATTTTCCATTTTACCGAAATGCACGATTTATCTAAAATAGAAAATTTGGTAAATAAAAACACAAAAATGATTTGGGTTGAAACACCTACTAATCCAATGATGAATATTGTTGATATTGAAGGTCTGAGCAATATTTCAAAAAAATTCAATCTTATTTTGGCAGTTGATAATACATTTGCAACACCCTTTTTACAACAGCCACTTTCTCTGGGAGCTGACATTGTTATGCACTCAGCTACAAAATATTTAGCGGGTCATAGTGATGTGGTTCTAGGAGCACTTATTGTGAACGACCGTAATCTCTCTGAGCAATTATATTTTATTCAAAATGCAAGTGGAGCAATTTGTGGCCCTATGGACAGTTTTTTAACTCTTAGAGGAATTAAAACATTACACGTAAGAATGCAAAGACATTGTGAAAATGCTAAAAAGATTGCAAATTATTTAAACAATCATCCAAAAATTGAATCAGTTTATTGGCCTGGATTTAATGATCATCCTAATCACAATATTGCTAAAAATCAAATGAATGATTATGGGGCAATGATTTCCTTTACATCAAAAGGAAATAGCCTAAGTAAATCTCTAAAAATAGTTGAGTCTCTAAAAATATTCACATTAGCAGAATCCTTAGGGGGGGTTGAAAGTTTAGCTGGACATCCAGCTTCAATGACTCATGCTTCAATTCCAAAAAAAGAAAGAGAAAAGTCTGGTGTAGTTGATTCGTTAATTAGGCTTAGTGTAGGAATTGAAGATGCAGATGACTTAATAGAAGATCTGAAACAAGCAATAGGTTAATTTAAACAATAATTATTTGTTTAACTTAGAGTAATAAATCCTTTTTAATATGAAAAAGATTATCGAAAATTTTATTTCTGAAATTGATAAAAAAAACTCTCATGAACCTGAGTTTATGCAAGCTGTGAAAGAAATAGCTGAAACAGTTTTGCCATATATAGTTTCCAAAGACATTTATCATGGTAAAAACATTTTAATGAGAATGGTTGAGCCTGAAAGGGTATTGATGTTTAGAGTAAATTGGGTTGATGATAATGGAGAAATTCAAGTAAATAGAGGATACAGAGTGCAAATGAACTCAGCAATTGGTCCCTACAAAGGAGGGTTAAGGTTTCATCCTACTGTTAATCTTAGTATTTTAAAGTTTTTAGCACTTGAACAAGTATTTAAGAATAGTCTTACAACTCTTCCTATGGGTGGTGGTAAAGGGGGGTCTGATTTTGATCCAAAAGGAAAAAGTGACGGTGAAGTGATGCGGTTTTGTCAAAGTTTTATGACAGAGCTTTACAGATATATAGGCCCAAATACAGACGTTCCAGCAGGTGATATGGGTGTTGGAGGAAGGGAAATTGGATATATGTTTGGTCAATATAAAAAATTAAAAAAAGAATTTACCGGAGTTTTAACAGGGAAAGGACTTTCTTGGGGAGGCTCTTTAATAAGACCTGAATCAACAGGCTATGGTACTGTGTATTTTGCTGAAAACATGTTAAATCATGTTTCTAACTCTATAAAAGGAAAAACTGTAGTCATTTCCGGATCTGGAAATGTTGCTCAATTTGCTGCAGAAAAATGTATACAGCTTTCTGCTAAAGTGATTTCTATGTCTGATTCATCTGGTACTGTTTATGACAGTGATGGAATAGATACTGAAAAATTAAATTTTATTATGGATCTCAAAAATGTAAAAAGAGGGAGAATTAATGAATATGTACATAAGTACCCAAACGCTGTCTTTTTTAAAAATAAAACCCCGTGGGAAATAAAATGTGATATCGCACTTCCTTGTGCAACTCAAAATGAACTTAATGAAAATGATGCTGAAAATTTAATAAAAAACGGATGCATATGTGTTAGTGAAGGGGCTAATATGCCTTGTGAACCTGATGCAATAAAAATATTTAAGCAGAACAAAATTTTATATGCTCCTGGAAAAGCTTCTAATGCTGGAGGCGTTGCAGTTTCTGGACTTGAAATGGCACAAAATTCTTTAAGATACAGTTGGTCAAGGGAAGAGGTGGATTCCAAATTAAAAGAAATAATGAAAGACATACATAATTCATGTTTGATTCATGGGCAGGAAAAAAATTACGTAAACTATGAAAAGGGAGCAAATATTGCTGGATTCATCAAAGTTGCAGATGCAATGTTAGCCCAAGGAGTAGTTTAACAATGCTTGTTTCAACTGAAGCTATTTCGTTAAATTATATTAAGTATTCTGAAACTAGCATAATTGTTAAATGCTTTACAAAATCCAACGGATTAAAATCTTATTTATTAAAAGGTATTCGTACTTCAAAAAAAAAAAAAATTAATATTGGATTTTTTCAACCTCTTACTCAATTAGAAATTGATGCCAATCATAAAAATAACGGGGGATTAGAAGGTCTACGATCAGTAAAAATTATAAATCCCTACAAAACGATTCATTTAGATATAATTAAAAACTCCATAGTTATGTTTTTGTCTGAAGTTCTTTCAAAAAGTATAAAGGAGGAAGAAAAAAACTTAGCTCTGTTTAACTTTTTAAAACAATCTATAGTGTGGCTAGATAAATCTAACAGATTTAGTAATTTTCACATTCATTTTTTAATTAAACTATTATCATTTATGGGTATATCGCCAGATTTGTCTCATCAGGATCTTGACGGTTTTAATATGATTGAAGGAGTCTTTTGCAAATACGATGGAAGTGAATATTGTATTAACGGCGAAATTATTTCACATTTTAAAAGTTTTTTAGGCACAGAATTTGATGAATTGGTAGAGGAAGTTAACACTTCATATAAGAGAAAAAAATTAATTGAATTTTTAATTAAATATATGCAAATCCATTTGCCTGATTTCAAAAGGCCTAACTCTCTAAATATTCTATATGAGCTATTTGGCTAAGTATTTTGTTTCAGTTTGTCTTTTGTTTTTTTGTGCTAATGGTTATTCTCAAAAAATAATCATAGTTGACAATACGAATAATCAGCCTGTTTCTAATGTTACTGTTTTTGGAAAACAAAGTTTAAAGTCATTAATTTCCGATAATAATGGTATCGTTAATATTGAAGAATTTGATAAAAAAGATACTTTAATAATCGGGCATATCTCCTACAAATCAATTGAACTAATAATTAATACCCTGTCAAGTAAGACTACTGTTTTTCTAGAGCCCAACACCCTAGCCTTATCAGAGGTTATTCTTTCTGTTGCTAGAAACAAAGAAAATAAAGAAAAAATTTCCAAGCAAGTTTCACTAATAACAAATAAAGATTTGAAACTAGATTTACCTCAAACTTCTGCTGATTTATTAAATTATGCTAGCGGAGTTAGAGTTCAAAAATCTCAAGGTGGAGGCGGAAGCCCCGTCATAAGGGGTTTTGAGGCAAACCGAGTTTTACTTGTAGTTGATGGAGTAAGAATGAATAATGCTATTTATCGTTCAGGACATTTACAAAACTCCATCACTATAAATCCTAATAGTCTTGAAAGAACAGAGGTTATTTATGGTCCCTCGTCTGTAGGCTATGGGTCTGATGCGTTAGGTGGTGTAGTGCACTTTTACACTAAAACACCAAAAATGAATAATAACAAAAAGTTGGGGGCAAGTGGGATCTCTTCTTACAATTCAAGATTCAATAACATAGTGCAAAACTTAGATCTTGAATACAGTTCAAACAAATGGGCTAGTTATACAAACTTTTCTTTTTCAAAATTTGGAGATGTTATAATGGGGGGTAATAGAAAACATGGTTTTGATGAATGGGGCTTAGACTATCATTATTTAGAATCTAATAAATATAATGAAGCAAAAAAAAATAATGAAAATCCAAATATTCAATTAAATACAGCTTATCAACAATATGATTTTATGCAAAAATTTAATTTTTTGTTGTCTGAAAGCTCCAATATGGTAATAAATCTTCAACATTCAAACTCATCTGATATAAATAGGTTTGATAAATTAAACGAAATTACAAATGGAGATTATAAATATTCTGAATGGTACTATGGTCCTCAGAAAAGAACATTGATTTCAACCCTTTTTAATTTTTCTAAAGCTAAGAGACTAAGTGACAAAAGTAAATTACTAATTGCTTACCAAAAGATAGGAGAGTCAAGGCATTATAGAAAATTTCAAGGTCTTTCTAAAACAAATCAAATAGAAAACTTAAATGTTTATTCTGTTAATAATGATTATTTTAAAAATTTCTCCAATAATTCTTCCCTTGTTTACGGCTACGAATACACTTTCAATAAGGTAAACTCTGAAGCTTATTTACAAAATTATAAATCAACAATTTCAGGGCTAGCTGAATCTAATCAGTTTTATAATATACCAACAAGATATCCAAGCGATGAAGGTCATTATTCAACAGCTGCTATTTATTATGAATACAGAAAAGATCTTTCAAAAAAATCAAATGTTAATTTTGGAATGAGGTTTACCAATACTCGACTAAGAGCAAAATGGAATGATATCAATATAATTAATGCTAATATCTCTGATGTTCATTCTCAAAACTCATCTATAACAAGTAGTTTTGGCTATGTGCTAAGGTCAAAAAATAATTGGAAAATTAGTGCTAATTTTTCTAGTGGTTTTAGGTCTCCAAATATTGATGATATTGGGAAAATTAGAGAGCAAAAGGGTATGCTTTCAGTTCCAAATTCTAAACTAAAGCCAGAATATGCCTACAACTCTGAAATAGGGCTTTCTAAATCATCAATAAATAAACAAAATACATTTTCTATAAACGCATATTACACCCATATTTCTAATCATATTACTAGAGATTACTTTGAAATAAAAAACGATACATCGACAAGCGATCCATCTACCATAGTATTTAACTCAGAAGAAGTAATCACAATGGCTAATATTAATAAAGGAAATGCGTTTATATACGGAACTACATTAGACATAAAACTAAGTTCACCAAATTTATGGATGCTTAAAGGTAATTTAACTTATACACACGGAGGCAGTGTGAATAGTCACCATCCATTGCCTTCAATTTCTCCTTTGTTTGGGCATTTAACTCTTAGATATAATGTTGCTAAATCAAGTGAACTTGAGCTTTCTTATAAGTTTTCTGGTTCCAAATCCCCGGAAAAATACAGTATTGGTGGTGAAGACGGGCTTGAAGAAACACCTTTAGTTTTTGATGGTATAGATTTCGCTTTCAATGGAATGCCCTCATGGAATGTAATTAAACTTTCTTCGTCGTATGAATTTTCAAATAAATTTAAAACATTACTTGTTTTGGATAATCTTTTTGACATTCATTATAGAGAATTTGCTTCAGGAATATCTGCTCCTGGCAGAAACTTAAATTTAGTTTTAAGTTATAAGTTTTAAGTTCTACAAATTTCATCTAAAATAGTTACTTTCGCTTTTAGTAAATTTCGATTTATTCACAATGGCATTTAAAGAATACAAAGGTTTAAATTTATCTCAAGTTGCTGATGAAGTTTTAGCAGAGTGGGAGAAAAATCGCTCTTTTGAAAAAAGTATTAGTTTAAGAAAAAACGCTTCTAAGTTTATTTTTTACGAGGGACCACCATCGGCTAATGGTATGCCGGGGATACATCATGTCATGGCTAGAAGTATTAAAGATATTTTTTGTCGATACAAAACCTTGAAAGGGTTTCAGGTTGACAGAAAAGCAGGATGGGACACACACGGACTTCCAATAGAACTTAGTGTTGAAAAGGATTTAGGAATTACAAAAGAAGATATCGGTACTAAAATTTCTGTTGAAGATTACAACAAAGCTTGTAAAAAAGCTGTAATGAAATATACGGATGTATGGAACGATTTAACAAAAAAAATGGGGTACTGGGTAGACATGAGCAATCCTTATGTTACTTATAAATCTAAATATATTGAATCTGTTTGGTGGCTTTTAAAAGAGCTTTTTGACAAGAATTTAATTTATAAAGGCTACACTATACAGCCATACTCGCCAAAAGCAGGAACAGGTTTAAGTTCACACGAACTTAACCAACCTGGCACTTATCAGGATGTAAGTGACACCACAGTTACGGCACAATTTAAAGCTATAAACAGTTCTCTTCCATCGCTGCTTTCAAGCTATGAAGATTTATATTTTTTAGCCTGGACGACTACGCCTTGGACACTTCCTTCAAATACAGCTCTTACTGTTGGTGCAAAAATAAAATACAGTGTAGTGTCTACTTTCAATCAATACACCCATGAATTTACTAATGTTGTTTTAGCAAGTGATCTTGTTTCAAAAGTGTTCAGTGGAAATTATTTACAAGTTAGCTCAAATAGCGATTTTAAATATGACTCTAAAATCGACAAAAAGATCCCTTATTTGGTTAATGAATCAATAAATGGAAATGAATTAGTTGGAATAAAATATTATCAGCTTTGGGAAGACGCTCCATTGCCTTACAAAAATGCTGAAAATGCTTTTAGAATTATTGAAGGTGACTTTGTGACAACAGAAGATGGTACTGGAATCGTTCATACTGCTCCTACTTTTGGTGCAGATGATGCAAAAGTTGCTAAAATGGCATCACCTAAAATACCTGCATTATTAATTCTTGATGAAAACGAACAGCCTGTTCCTTTGGTTGATTTACAAGGAAAATTTAGAAAAGAACTTGGTTTTTTAGGAGAAAAGTTTGTTAAAAACGAATATTATGAGGAAGGAAATGTCCCGGAAAAATCTGTGGATGTTGAAATCGCTATTAAATTGAAAGAGCAAAACAAAGCTTTTAAAGTTGAAAAATATGTTCACAGTTATCCTAATTGTTGGAGAACTGATAAACCTATATTATACTACCCTTTAGACTCTTGGTTTATAAAAGTAACAGACAAAAAAGAGGATTTGGTTGAGCTTAACAAATCCATAAACTGGAAACCTAAATCTACAGGTGAAGGCAGATTTGGGAACTGGTTAGCAAACGCAAATGATTGGAATTTATCAAGATCTAGATATTGGGGAATTCCATTACCTATATGGAGAACAAGTGACTCTAAAGAAGTTTTAGTGATTGGTTCAATGAAAGATCTAAAAACGGAAATTAAAAAATCTATTTCTAAGGGTTTCATGAAAAATGATCCATTTAAACACTTCATTACTAATGACATGAGTAATGATAATTATGATAAAATTGATTTACATAAAAATGTAGTTGACCAAATCATTCTGTGTTCTGAAAAAGGTGAAAAAATGTATCGCGAACCCGATTTAATTGACGTATGGTTTGACTCAGGATCTATGCCTTATGCTCAATGGCATTATCCATTTGAAAACAAAAACAAAATTGATAATAATGAAGCTTTCCCAGCTGATTATATTGCTGAAGGAGTTGATCAAACAAGAGGATGGTTTTACACTCTTCACACTATTGCTACAACGGTTTTTAAGTCAATAGCTTATAAAAATGTGATATCAAATGGGCTTGTTCTTGATAAAAATGGTCAAAAAATGTCGAAACGACTAGGAAATGCTGTTGATCCATTTAAAACTATTTCTAAATTTGGCCCAGATGCAACAAGGTGGTATATGATTAGTAATGCTAATCCTTGGGACAATTTAAAATTTGATTTAGACGGAATTGAAGAGAGTAAACGTAAGTTCTTTGGAACTCTTTATAATGTTTATTCCTTTTTTGCTTTATATGCTAATATTGATAATTTCAAATACAGCGAGAGTGAGATTAATATATCCGACAGACCTGAACTTGATAAATGGATTTTATCTGAATTAAATTCTTTAATAGCTGAAGTTGACGATCATTACGATAATTACGAGCCAACAAAAGCTGCAAGGGCTATTTCAAACTTCGTACAATTATATTTAAGTAATTGGTATGTTAGACTTTCTAGAAGAAGGTTTTGGAAAGGATCATATAGTCATGATAAAATCAGTGCTTATCAAACGCTTTATAAATGTTTAACTGTAGTTTCTAAATTATCCTCTCCAATCGCTCCGTTTTTTATGGACAGATTATATAAAGATTTAGTTAACAACACTTCTGAAAATCCTTTGGACTCAGTTCATCATGATGAGTTTCCTGTTTCAAAATCTGAAGAAATTTATCCTGATTTACAAAAAAAAATAAGAAATGCTCAAACAATATGTTCTTTAGTTTTATCTCTAAGAAAAAAAGAAAAAATAAAGGTTCGTCAACCTCTTTCAAAAATCATGATCCCTTTTTCGAGTGAGAACGAAAAAAAAGAAATACTTGAAATTTCAGAACTCATTAAATCTGAAGTAAATGTTAAAGAGGTGGAGCTTATAAGCAACTCCTCTGGAATATTAATTAAAAAAGTTAAGCCTAATTTTAAATCTCTTGGACCCAAGCTTGGTAAAAAACTGTCTGCTGTAATGGCTAAAATTAAAACACTGAGCGATTCTGAAATTCAAAAAATTGAAGCAAATAAGCCTGTTTCTATCACTATAGATTCAGAAGATATAATTTTAGAACCAAGTGATTTAGAAATAATTTCTGAAGATATTGAAGGATGGCTAGTGGCTTCCGAAAATGGTGTTACAGTAGCTCTTGATATACAGTTAAATGATACATTAATTAATGAAGGAATCTGTAGAGAGTTAGTAAATCGAATCCAAACCTTAAGAAAAGAAAGTGGATTGTTGGTAACAGATAAAATTAATTTAAAAATTAAAAAGGATATTATCCTTGAAAAAGCTATTTTTGAGAACCAAAATTATATCTTAACTGAGACATTAGCAGAAAATTTAATAGTTTTAGATAATTTTGATGATGGCGTTGAGCTTAAATTTGATAACATTGATTCTAAATTATATTTAACAAAAATTGATTAGTTATGGCAATTACTAGATACTTAGATAAAGACTTAAAGCATTTTAAATCTTTAATTGAAGAGAAAATTGAAAAAGCACAAAAAGATTTAGCATTAATCAAAAGTGCTTACATGAATGACGGAAACAATGGTACTGAAGACACCTCTCCTACTTTTAAAGCTTTTGAAGAAGGTTCTCAAACTATGTCTAAAGAAGCTAATACTGCCCTTGCTATTAGACAAGAGAAATTTATAAGAGATTTAAAAAGTGCACTTATAAGAATAGAAAACAAAACTTATGGAGTTTGTAGAGTAACTGGAAAGTTAATTAACAAAAAAAGACTTGAACTTGTCCCACATGCAACATTAAGCATTGAGGCCAAAAATCTTCAAAAATAAATTTAGCTTTTACTTGATTAAGTCTTATGAGCTTAAAGAAATCATTACTTATTGTTTTTTTAATTTTAATTATTGATCAAGTCTCAAAGGTTTATATTAAATTAAATTTCCCATTAACTCTTTACGGTCAATTGCCTTTGTTTGATTTAGGGTGGTTCAAATTGTTGTTTATTGAGAATAAAGGGATGGCTTGGGGGGCCACAATCAATGATTTTTTGCCTTTTATTTCTGAAAGAAGCGGAAAATTATTTTTAACCTTGTTTAGAATTGTAGCTGTTACTTTTATTTCTTATTGGCTTTATGACAGTATTAAAAAAAATGCAGGCAAATTATTGATAATAAGCCTTTCTATGGTTTTAGCTGGAGCAATTGGCAATATAATTGATTCTGTTTTTTACGGATACTTATTTACAGAAAGTTACTATAACGTGGCTCAATTTAGCCCTGGTAACGGTTATGAATCTGTTTTTCACGGTCATGTTGTTGATATGCTTCAATTTCCAATGCTTACTTGGGAATGGCCAATGTGGCTTCCTTATTTAGGTGGAGAAAGTTTTACTTTTTTTGAACCTGTTTTTAATATTGCTGACAGTTCCATTTCAGTCGGAGTTGGTATGATGCTGTTATTTAATAAAAAAATGTTCCCTCAAAATTCATAAATTTTATTTGGAGTTAAACAATAGTTCATTTTAATGTCATTAATGTTAATGTCTATTATTTTTTCAATTGGATCAAAAAAAGATACTCCAATTTTAATAGTGTTTTCTGAACATTTTTTTAGAAACCGGTCATAATATCCTCCGCCGTACCCAACTCTATGACCTGATTTGTCAAAGCACAGTAAAGGAACAAAAACAACTTCAATTTGATTCTCATTAATCTGAATTCCTGACTGAGGTTCAGAAATGCCTAGCCCGTTTTCTTTTAGTAAAGTTGCGTCTGTCAATAGAAAATTTACAAAAGATTTATTTTCTAAATTTAATTTTGGAAGAATAACATTCTTATCTTTTCCTTGGATAACCTGAATAATTAGTTTAGTATCAATTTCATTATTTTTTTCAATTGGAAAAAACACATGGAAATTATTATAATCCCATATGTTTAGTTTTAAAACCTGGTTTGCAATATCTATGCTAAGATCTTGAACCTTACCATCTGAAAAAGCACTTCTTTTCTTTTTAAAATTTAATCTTAGAGTTTGCTTTTTCACTTTTTCTTGGTCTTAAACTTATTGCCTTTGTAAATCATATATGGCATAGGTAAAAGAACTGAAATAAAGTATGCAATACTTGCTGTAGATTCATCAAAAGCTGTATAAAAAATCAAGAAAATTAATGAGGAATATATTGCAAGGTTTATAAAAAACTTTTTGAAAAAAACTAAATAATTTTTTAAATCAAAAGCTTCTTTTTCTTTTTTAGACATAGTATTATAACCAGCTAATAACATGTCTGCGTTTTTTTCATTTGTTAGATACGCAACTCCGATAAAACAAATATTTGTAATAATTATTGCAATAAAAAATTCAGTTTCCATAATTTTATTAAGTGTCACTAAGATAAAAGAATTAATTTTAAACTGTGATTAGTCCATCTTTAAAAATTGAGCTTTCTACTATGCCCTCAGAACCTGGGGTCTATCAGTTTTTCAATAAGGAAGACAAAATAATTTACATTGGAAAGGCTAAAAATTTAAAAAAAAGAATTGCCTCATATTTTCAAAAAAACATTGGTTCTAGGAAGACTAAAAATTTAGTTAAAAATATTCATGAAATCAAACACATTATAGTTTCATCTGAGTCAGATGCGTTACTGTTAGAAAACTCTTTAATTAAAAAATATCAACCTAAATACAATATTTTACTGCGTGATGACAAAACTTATCCTTGGATTGTAATAAAAAAAGAATCGTTTCCTAGGGTGTTAACAACAAGAAGAGTTGAAAAAGACGGCTCTGAGTATTTTGGACCTTTCACTAATTATAAAACTGTTAGAACAATCATGGATATTTTTTCTAATCTTTATTCGCTAAGGACATGTCATTATGATTTAAGGCAGAAAAATATAATTGAAAATAAATATAAGGTTTGTCTAGAGTACCATATTGGTAATTGTCTGGGAGGATGTGAAGGACATCAAAAAGAGGTGGACTACAACATTTACATTTCCAATATTAGAGATTTTTTGAAAGGTAATTTATCGAGTTCTATAAACTATTTCAAAAATGAAATGAAAACTGCGTCGGGTTCGTTACACTTTGAAAAAGCTCAAAAAGCAAAAGAAAAGATAGAGTTATTAGAAAATTACCAAGCTAAATCAACTGTGGTTAATTCTAAGCTAAACAATATTGATGTGTTTAGTATTATTTCTGACTCTTCTCATGCTTATGTAAATCATTTACAAGTTGCATTTGGTCGAATTGTTAGGTTTCATAATGTGGAAATTAAAAAAAAATTAGAGGAAACAGACAAAGAACTTTTACTTATGACTCTGGTTAATTTAAGGGAGAAGTTTAGTTCAAAAAACAATACTGTTATCTCAAATATTAAGTTTGATAAAATTTTAGATTTGAAATTTATATCTCCTAAAGCAGGAGATAACAAAAAGTTATTAGATCTTTCTGTTAGGAACGCAACTCAATTTAAAATTGAAAAATTAAAGCAAGTTCAGATAGTTGATCCTGAGAGGCATACAAATAGAATTTTAAATCAAATGAAAATAGATTTAAGATTAAATGAAATGCCTAAACATATTGAGTGTTTTGATAACTCTAATATTCAGGGTTCAAACCCTGTTGCGTCGTGTATTGTTTTTAAAAACTCTAAACCTTCAAAAAAAGATTATCGACATTTTAATATTAAGACTGTTGAAGGTCCAGATGATTACGCTTCTATGGAAGAAGTGGTTTTTAGGAGATACAAAAGAATGCTAGATGAAAAATCTGTTTTGCCTAGTTTAATTATTATTGATGGTGGAAAAGGTCAGCTAAGCTCTTCAATCAAAGCGCTAAAAAAATTAAAATTAGAAAATACTATTGCAATTTTAGGTATTGCTAAAAGATTGGAAGAAATTTTTTATCCAAATGACTCCATACCATTGTATTTAAATAAAAAATCTGAAACCCTTAAAGTAATTCAACAAATGAGAAATGAAGCTCATCGTTTTGCAATTACTTTTCATAGAAACAAGAGAAGTAAACAGGCTTTGACTTCTTCTTTTGACGGAATCCCTGGAATAGGAGAAAAAACAAAAATTGCTTTATTAAAAAGGTTTAAGTCTTTAAAAAAAATTAAAGAAACTTCTTTAAAACTTCTGATTAGTGAAGTTGGTGAAAGCAAAGCAAAAAAATTAAAAGAATTTTTAAATTCTATGAAATAGTATTTATTATTTTTGTCAGTCTATGCGCTTGAGACTATTTTGCAGTTTAACTGTTTTTTTTGTTTTTTATCAAATTAACGCTCAAAGTTATTCTGGTGTAAAAGCCCCTTTTATTAATGAATCTTTTGAAGCTTTTAAGACTGGGGAATCTTTAAAATTTAGAATTCATTATGGGTTCTTTAACGCTAGTTACGCCACATTAAACCTTGAGGATGTAATTATTGATGACAAAAAAGTGTTTAAAGCTACTGCTGTTGGAAGAACAACAGGAATAGCAAGATGGTTTTTTAAGGTTGATGATATTTACGAAACGTTTTTTGATAAAGATCTAGTTCGACCAATTAAATCTACTCGAAATATATATGAGGGAGGTTACACCAAAAATGTAGAAATAAATTATGACTACTCAAGAAACTTGGCCAATATTAATGATATTAAAAACTCTTTATTAAGTTCTGTAAAAATTGAAAAAAATGTTCAGGACTTAATCTCCACATTCTATTTTCTTAGGAATCATTTTGATGTTAAAAAGCTTAAACAAAATGATTTTATTCGAATCAATATTTTTTTTGACGCTGAAAACTATCCTTTTAGAATGAAGTTTTTAGGTTATGAAGATGTGAAAACTAAATTCGGAACAATAAATTGCTTAAAATTTAGGCCTTACATAGAGTCTGGAAGAGTTTTTGGAGATAGTGAAAGCTTAACTTTATGGGTTAGTAACGATAAAAACAAACTTCCTGTGAAAATCGAAGCTGGACTTAGAATTGGGTCTATTGAAGCTGATTTAGAAGAATTTCGTGGTTTAAAACATCCTTTTAAAATTAAATTAAATGAATAAAATATTTTTAACCCTTATAATATCTATTCTTTTAATCTCCTGTGGTGAAAAAAAACCAGAACTGATACCTGCTGAAATAGTAAAAGAAAAAATTATAAAACAATTTGGATTTACTTTAAATAATTATACTGTAAAAAGAGATACTGTTAAAAGTGGAGATTCATTTGGATCAATATTAGAAGACAATAATCTTTTTTACCCCCAAATCTATAATATAGTTCAAAAAGCGAAAAAAGTATTTGATGTTAGAAGAATTAACATCGGAAAACCGTATTCAGTTCTTTTTTCAAAAGATTCTTTAAAAACTCCCCAAGTTTTTATTTATCAGCCTAACCTTATAGATTATGTTGTTGTTTCTTTAACTGATTCTCTTTGGGCTGAAAAGAAATCTAAAGCTGTAAAACTAGTAGAATTTGAAGCTGAAGGTATAATAACTAGCTCTTTATCTGAGACAATGGAAGAAAAGAAACTGTCTCCATTATTATCAAATGAACTTTCTGAAATTTATGCCTGGACAATCGACTTTTTTAGATTAGAAAAGGGGGATAATTTTAAAGTCATTTATTCCTCTAAATTTGTTGATGATTCAATTTCTGTTGGTCTTAATAGAATTCATTCAGCTTACTTTGAACACAGAGGAAAACCTTATTATGCTATTGAGTTTGAAACGGATGCCAAAAAAGGGCTTGTCGAATATTTTGATGAAAATGGGAAGAATTTAAGAAGGGCTTTTTTAAGAGCGCCTGTACAATTTAGCAGAATTTCTTCAAGATATAATTTAAAAAGAAAAATTGCTTTTTATGGAAGGGTTCGTCCGCACCGTGGAACTGATTTTGCAGCTCCTAGAGGAACTCCCATAAGAGCAACCGCAAGTGGAACAGTAACAAAATCTAGCTACACCCGATCAAATGGGAATTATGTCAAAATTAAACATAACGGCACATATTCAACTCAATATCTCCATATGGACAAAAGAGGGGTTAAAGTTGGGCAATTTGTAAATCAAGGAGATTATATTGGGACAGTGGGAATGACAGGGAACACGTCTGGACCTCATGTTTGTTATAGGTTTTGGAAAAACGGAAAACAAGTTGATCCTTTAAGACAAAAACTTCCTGAAGCTAAGCCTATCTCTAAGAAACTTAAAGAAAAATATCTGGTTCACATGGCCCCTATTAAAAAACAGCTTGATGCTATTAAATCAAATGTTACCTTTGAAACAAATTAAAATATTTTATTAAATGAGTTTAAAAAAAATAAATCCGATTAAAACTGAATCTTGGACTAAATTAAAAACTCATTTTAATGAAATTGAAAATAAAGAAATTAAAAATTTGCTTTCATCCAGATCTAATCCCTCAAGTTTTAATTTAGAATGGAATGATTTTAATGTCGATATTTCAAAAAACAGAGTTGACAATACAACGATAAATCTTCTTATAGATTTAGCAAAAGAATGCAAACTGGATGATGCTATTGCTAAACAATTCAATGGAGGAATAATTAACGAAACAGAAAAAAGAGCAGTTTTACATACTGCTGTTAGGGCAGATGGAAATGAAAAAATTAATGTTGATGGTCAAAATGTTATTCCTTCAATTTTAGAAACACGAAATAAAATAAAATCTTTTACAAACGATGTCATTTCTGGAAATCTCAAAGGCTACAGTAACAAGCCTTTCACCGATGTTGTTAATATTGGAATAGGAGGTTCAGATCTTGGGCCCGTTATGGTTGTTGAAGCGTTAAAGCATTACTCGTCTAGACTAAAACCTCATTTTGTTTCTAATGTTGACGGAGATCATGTTTTAGAAATAATTAAGGATTTAAATCCTGAAACTACTTTATTTGTTATAGTTTCTAAAACCTTTACAACTCAAGAAACTATTTCTAATGCTAATACAATTAAAGATTGGCTTGTAACTAATTTCAACGAAAGTGCGGTTTCAAAACATTTTGCTGCTGTTTCAACAAATCTAACTGAAATCAAAAAATTTGGGATTAACCCAAAAATGGTGTTTTCAATGAATGACTGGGTTGGAGGAAGGTTTTCTCTTTGGAGTTCTGTTGGTCTTTCAATTAGTTTGGCTGTTGGGTATGAAAATTTTAGTAAATTATTATCTGGTGCCAACAAAATGGATAGGCACTTTCAAAAAACTGAATTTGAGAATAATATTCCTGTTGTTTTAGCGCTTTTAAGTATCTGGTATAATAATTTTTTTAAATGTGAAACGGAAGCAGTAATTCCTTACACTCAATACTTGAACAGATTGCCTGCTTATCTTCAACAGGCCATTATGGAGAGTAACGGAAAAAGTATTGATAGAGCTGGAAATCCTGTAAAATATCAAACTGGAAACATAATTTGGGGCGATACTGGAACAAATTCTCAACATGCCTTTTTTCAATTAATTCATCAGGGAACAAAGCTAATTCCGTGTGATTT
>CAJQMK010000014.1 GCA_905479415.1 uncultured Flavobacteriaceae bacterium
TGAGAAATCTTTAATAAGAATCAAGTAGTATTTCTTAAAATTAATAGTTGAAGTTAGGGCAAGCAATTTTAATTTATTATTGTAATCAGATCCAGTAACAATTGATTTGACATCAATTGATGAAATTATTTTTGCCTCATAATTTCCGCTAGTTTTTGGAAGGGAATAAACCTCAGTAATTTTTTTTAGTTTATTTTTTGTGAAAATTATTAGATCATCATTGATAGAAACAATTCCTTCAGCATCATACTGTGATTTACTATATATGGTATTAAACTTTTTCTGTTCTGGATATAAAAAGTTTATTACTTCAACTGTTTCATTTAAAGACTTTTTAATTGGTATTTTAATTATTGATAAATTTTTTCTAGTGTCAAAATTGTTACCCATATTGGCAACATAAATAAACTCATCATCTCTTGTAACATCTTCCCAATCATTGTTTTTAACACCCGTAATTTTTCGAGTATCAACTATTTTTCCTTCTTTATCTAAATAATATAACGCTGGCTCACCTCCTGAGTCATTATGGGTAATCAACATATTGTCAATAATTTCTAAACCTGACGTTTCCTCAATAGTTTTTGAAAGAGGATGATCTTCTAAAATTTGTTGAGAACTTAATGTTTGAATTTGAACTAATAGAATTAAAATAAATATGTACTTCATTATTTAATAATTTTAACAGATATTAATTTAGAATAAATTGGTCTTTAAATTTGTCAAATAATACTTTTAGATCTTTTGAATCCCTAATATTAATTTTATTCGACTTTATAAATGATTTAACTTTTTTCTGAACTGATTTACTAAATAATGCTATTATAGCTTTTTTATTAGATTTTATCTGACTTATTTTATTATTTATTACAACGTTAAGCATGTTTGCTTTTCTATACCTTAAGTTAGGTTTGTCTTCAATTCCAGGCTGATATTTTGGTTGAATTGCTTCAACAAAATGAGATTTTAAAATTGAAAATTTGTCATTTTTGGTAATTAACTCATAGAATTTAGAATTAAAAACAATAAACCTGTGATTCGCAAAAACAACTGACTGAGCTTTGTCTGTACTTAATGTATAAAAGTCTTCACCACTTTTAAATTCAAAATTATCTTTTCTAATATTATAATTTACTTTAATTCTAAGAGCTCTTTCAGAATTATACAGTTTAATGTTAGCATCACTTGGTGTTTTAAAAAAATAATAAGAACCGTCAATTTCTCCTGAACTTTCGATTTTCTCAATATTAACTTCATTAATTATATTTTGTAGTAGTGCTATTGAATTTGTGACATTTCCTTGAGAGTTTTGACCAATTAAAAAATTAAGAGGAAATATTAATAATAATATTATAATTTTACTTTTCATTCAGCCAAGATAATAAAACTCATCTATTAATTACATGTTAAAAAATAATTTCGTTTTCTCATTTTTCATTTCAATTTTTCTTATGTCATGCGTTGACTCTAAAATTAATAGTAAAGATTTTTTTGAAATTGATAGACAGGATTACTTAAATAAGCTTGAAGGCTTTTGGCTTGGTCAATCAATTGCTAATTGGACTGGTTTGATTACTGAAATGGATAAGATTGGAAACGTAGGTGAAATCAAAACTGGAAATTTTTATACAAGGGAAAACTGGAATAAAAATGATGAACCAAATATATGGTCACCAAATAGTGAATATGAAACTATTGATTTTGTTTTAAGAAATAAAAATGAAATTTGGGGATCGGATGATGATACTGATATTGAATACATGTATCAAGAGTTGATGTTCCAAGGTAATGAAACTATATTAAGTCCTGAGGACATCAGAAATGGTTGGCTTAAACATATCAAAATTGAAGAAGAAAATTTTCTATGGGTTTCTAATCAAAAGGCTTTTGATTTAATGAATCAAGGATTTCTACCACCCGAAACTAGCAACCCCGAGTTTAATGAGCATTTTGATATGATAGATGCTCAGCTCACTACAGAAATTTTTGGACTATTATCTCCCATAAACTATAAATATGCTCTAAAGATGTCTAATCTTCCAGTTAGAACAACTAGTAGGGGAGATGCTGCATTAATTTCAGAGTTTTATATTATAATTCATTCTTTAGCCTCTACCATTAATCCAAACATGCCCTTACACAAAGAACTTGTTAGAATTTCTGATCTGGCAAGTGAAATATTGAATAAAGATTCATATTCATATAAAATGTATGACTATGTGAAAAAAAAATTTGAATCAGGTATTAAATGGGAGCATACTAGGGATTCTATATATAATAGATACCAAGTTAAACAAATGGACGGTTATGATATAACCTCTAGAGAGTTGTATTGTAATGGTTGTTTTGCATCTGGAATCAATTTTGCATCGAGTTTAGTAAGCTATTTTTATGGAAAAGGTGATTTCAAAGAAACTATAAAAATTGCTTCACTTTCTGGTTGGGATTCTGATAATCCAGCATCTACTTGGGGAGGGTTACTTGGATTTATACATGGAAAAACTAAAATTGAAAATATTTTCAATGAACCACTTTCAAATAAATATAACATACACAGAACACGTCAAAATTTTGAAAATAACGGTCTAGATAATTTTAAAAATATGTCAAAAAAGGGATTGTCTATTATAGATAATGTAGTCTTAAAAACAGGGGGGAGTGTAGACTCAGATGAAAATTCTTGGTATATACCAAAACAGAAATCTTTAAACTAAAGATATCTCTCTAATAACTTTTTAGTTTGTAGAATACCCTTTTCTTCTGAAATGTTTAATCCTTCGTATTCTATTCCATAATATCCGTCATATTCGAATGTATTTACAATATCAATTATTTTTTTAAAATCAATTGTAGATTCTTCACCATTGTTTGTAAAATCAAAAGATTTTGCACTTACTGCTTTCGCGTATGGCATAAGCTCCTCCATTCCTAGATATTTATCGTATTCTTCAATACATTGACTGAAGTAATTGTTTGGATCTTTTTTTTCGATACAAAAATTACCAAAATCAGGTAAAGTTCCACAGTTTTCAAGATTAACTTCTTTCATTACATTGGCTAAAAGTTTTGCATTTGAACTTAATCCTCCATGATTTTCAACTATTATATTTATTTTGTCTTTTTTAGCAATAGAGCATAACATTGATAAAGATTTTGAAGAATATTCTGTCCAACTTTTCTTTTGCTTTTCACCGTTTAAGTTTACTCTTATTGAATGACATCCAAGTTCGTGTGCCATTTCAATCCATTTAATATGATTTTCAATTGCTTTTTCTCTTTTGAGGTTGTTTTTGGTTGCTAAATCTCCTTCGCCATCAACCATTATTAAAAGATTCTTAATATCATTATCTTTTGACTTAGATAGAAGTTCCTTAGTAACATTCTTAATGGATCTACTTTTTAATTCGTTCCAGTAAAGAGATGAAACATATTCAACCGCATCAAATCCCATTTCATGAGCTTTAATTGAAAAATCATTTGGAGACAATTCTTTATTTATTTTAATAGCTCTATGGAGAGACCATTGAGCTAAAGAAATTTTTTTATTAGTAATAGGAGAACTAAAAGCCAGTCCTAATGATCCAAGTGCAAATAATTGGTTAAAATTTCTTCTTTCCATTTTAAGGTTTATTTTTCTATTTTCATTCTGTTGTCTTCAGAATTTGTGTCAATTAATTTATTGTAAGGATCAATCCCTACTTCAATCGGTTCTTGATCTACAATTATAGATATTTTATTGTGAATTTTAGAAATCTTATGCTTTTTCAGATACAATTCTATTTCTTTTTCATCATTATCTTCACCAAAAATACCAATATCAATGTAGTCTTTTAAAAATACTGAGTATTCAGGCTTTTTCATGTCATCAGATTGATAAGTTATTGAATCTCTTTCTTCTTCTCCATAAAATGCTCTACCTTTTTCGTTGTTTCTGTATTTACTTACCTTAAATTCAATATCAACTTTGTACTTTCCATTATCTAATTTTTCTGATTTGGTTTCAACAACTCGGTTTTGATAGAGTGTAATAGTTTCAAACATATCTTTAATAAGATAATTCAATGAATCTGGTGTAACTTCTTTTATATGATTAACCAAATCAATAGAAGTAGTATATGGAGGTTCTTGAAACGCTACTTTTTTGACATATTTACTTAAAGCTTTATTAAGTGTCTTTTCTCCAATATAATCACTTAATGCATAAAAAATTAATGAACCTTTTTGATAATGAATATATCCTTGACCATCATTGTACATAAGTGCATTTTCTCTTTTTCTTTCAAAAGTTCTTGATGTTAGATATTCGTCAAGAGATCTTTTCAAGAATTTTCTCATTTTTTTCTTTCCGTTAACTTGTTCAATTACTTTTAATGAAACATATTCAGATAAACTTTCAGAAAGCATGGTAGAACCCAATACATCAGCTCCTATTACTTGATGTGCCCACCATTGGTGAGCAACTTCGTGAACCGTAACAAAGAAAGCATAATCGTTACCTCCTTCTTCTGAATCGTCTACTTTAGCTATAAAACCAATATCTTCTGAAAACGGAACTGTATTGGGAAACGATTGAGCGAATCCGCCTGCAGTTCTCGGGAATTCGATAATTCTAAGTTGCTTGTGTTGGTAAGGGCTAAAATTAGTAGAACAATATTCTAATGCAGCTTTCATTCCTTTCATCATTCTATCTAAGTTATAATCGTGATCCTTATGATAATAAATTTCTAGATTAACATCATTCCACTTATCTTGAGCAATTTCGTATTTTCCAGAATTAAATGCATAGAAGTTTAAAATTTTACTATCCATTTTATAATTAAAATATCTTCTATCTCCTTCGATCCATTCTTTTTGAAGATATCCTGGGGCAATAGCTATTTGGTCTTTAGAGGTACTTACGGTAGTTTCAAAATCAATCCAATCTGCATCTTTTGAAATGTATGTATTTCCAAGTGCAGTAGAATCAGATGGATATGGTTTTAATTTATTAGGTGGAAGGTCATATTTTTCTCTAGTTTTATCATCAGTTAGTTCTCCACCTGGGTATCCAAATGTTGGAAATAAGCTATTGTTTATAAATGTTCCATTATTTACGACTGAGGAGTTTTTTCTAATACTTGTATTAGGTTTATTTTTTACCGTAAATGATAATTTTAAACTGTCACCTGGATACAAAGATTTTTTTAATCTGTATACGTCGAAATTATATAAAGTGTCTTCTAAAACAAGATCTGTTTCTTTATCAAATTTAAAGGTGCTAATAGCATCGTTATGGTTTAAAAATAAACTATCTATTACGTTAGATGTTTTGTTTACCGTGATATAAGTTCCACTAGCATCAGCATCTAAAGTTTTGGGAAATAGATTAACGTCAACTTTTACAGAAACGATTCTAGGCTGACTATAATTTTCATATTTCTTATATTTTTTCTCCCATTCTACAGTTTGTAATTCTCTTTCTTTTGAAGATGTCCTTTTATTTAAAACATTTGTCTCATAGTAAATATATCCACCTGAACTTAAAAAAATTAACATTAATAAAGCTAAAAATTTTGGATATTTTCCTTTGAACCTGGATACAGCAATAGAAATTCTTTCTTTAAAACTTGAGGGTAAACCTCTAAAATAGAACAAGTATGTTAAAATAAAGAACACAAGTCCCAGAGATAACCAATATATTTTGTAAAGAAAAAACCTGTTAACCGAACTTCCATAACCATCCATATCTGAATACGAAAATCCAGTGCCTGCGTTGTATTTTAAAATGGATTGCTCAACTCCAGCTAAGCTAAGTAATGGTATTCCGATAAAAAGTACAATCATTATAAATATACCAACATATCTATCAGTAATTAAAGTTTGTATTAAGAACGATAGGAGTGCCCATATCACATATGAAATAAGAGAAAGAAAAATTAATTCATACAGGTAATGTGCTATTTCAAAATCATAGTATCCACTATAAGTTTGAAATAATATTCCAGAAATCATTATTAGTGAAAGTAATACAAGTTGCATTTTTACAATTGCTAAGAACTTAGAGCCTAGTAAAATCCAGTTTGGGGTAGGAGTAGTATCTATTAATTGATTTACATTGGACGTCCTTGATCTGTGTAATAAATTTGCAGCAAATAAAAATGTGGCAACATTTATAAATAAAGTAAATGTAGCTCCAGCTTGAAGCATTTTCCATGTTCTTGGATATGTAGGAGTTCCAAACACATTTCCCAGTTCTGAAAGTCCAATAAGGTTAAATAATAATGCTAGTATCACGATACTAATAAATGACCAGCTTTTAACTATGTATAAAAAATCAATATTAGATAAATTCCAAAGTTTTTTTATCTCATTTTTAAAACTGAAATCAATCGTAATCTTTGGAAGATTTACTTTAGTGATTCCTCCAAAATTACTTTTAGTTAGTCTTTTGGAATCTTTTTTATTAAAAGAGAATGTAAAAGCATTTTGACTGAAGCTGAAAATTTTATAAATAGACAGCAATACAAGTGATCCAAATGAAATAAAAATCAGTCTATTGTAAATAAGTAGCTCTCCAAGTGGTAAGTATAATTCGTTTTGTTCTGAAACAGTCCAGTATCTTGTATAGTAGTTTGATGCTGAAAGACCAGAGGGATCTAATAGGGCTGCAATAAATCTGTTGTCAGGATTACTAAAAAGGCCTTCAAGTAATGCTTCAATTATTACTATTATAATAACACTTATAAAACCAACATATACATTTCTTGTAAACGTGACCACTCCAAAAATTATCGAGCTGTACAAAAAGAGGTTTGGAAGAATTATTATAAAATAAGCGTCTAAATATGATTTTAAATCAAAAGGATTAACAATGTCCTGATTAGTACCGGGTAGTATAAAACCAAGGGAAACTGCTATAAAAATAGCAACTATTACTACGTTTACGATAAAAAATCCACTTAAAAACTTTGCAGTCAAATAGTTAGCTTTTGAAAATGGATAAGAGTAGAGTATGGTATGTATTTGAGATTCATAGTCCCTACTTATAGTTGATCCAATAATAGAAGGATAAAAGAATATTAAAATGGAGGCTGGTGCTGCAAATGCACCTAATACTGCCATTGGAGAATTTACAATTTTTGATGATCCGGTAGTTACTGAAATAGCATCAAATATTCCAGCAGAGGCAGCGGAAATAAGCATCCCAATCATAAAAAACACAATAGCATATATGTATAAAGCAGGTCTGTTAAACCAATATTTTATTTCGTTAAAAAAGATATTTAAGAACATGTATTAGTTTTTTAAGAATTATTATTTTGATCTTCTTTAAGCGCAATAAAATAAACGTCATCTAATTGAGGCTCTGCTTTCTTAAAATCTGTTCCAGGTTTTTTGTCTGAAAAAACTCTTATAGTAAGTGAATTATCTACGTTATAATTGGAAGATAATATATTGAATTCGTTTTCAGCACTTTCAAGATCATCTCTTAAAACTGATTTAGTCCAGATTTTATTTTTTAATTCATTTGTTGAATCTATTGGTTTAACATGTCTTAGTATTCTTCCACCATTAAGAATTGCCATATCGTTACATAGTTCTTTAACATCATCAACAATATGAGTAGAGAAAATAACAGTACTGTTAGTACCAACTTCTCTTAAAACATTTAAAAAACGTTGTCTTTCTGCAGGATCTAATCCAGCAGTTGGTTCATCTACAATAATTAACTCTGGATTGTTTAGTA